>JBDTRO010000039.1:0-12671 GCA_039931635.1 Betaproteobacteria bacterium
CGCTGCAGTCGCTGATGCGCACCAAGACCACCGGTGCCGACGGCAGCTTCAACCTCGGGCGCATCAGCGACCCGAAGCTGGACGCCATCATCGATGCCATGAAGACCGAGACGGACGTCAAGAAGCGCGACATCATGATGCGCGACGCGCTCGTCCTCACGCGCGACCAGTACTACTACGTGCCGCTGCACCACCAGTTGCGGCCCTGGGCAATGAAAAAGAGCGTCACGACGGTGCACAAGGCCGACGACCGGCCCGAATCCCGCTTCGCGAGCGTGAAGTAGCCTAGGCGGAAAGCCGGTTGCGGTAGAAGCGGCCCGCCTTCATCACCGCCAGCAGGCCCCTCCCGGGGGCCTGCAGCGGGGCGAGGTCCCTGGTTGGATCCCCGGCGACGACCAGCAGGTCGGCCACCGCCCCCGGCGCGATGACGCCGAGCCTGCCCCGCTGTCCTAGCAGTTCCGCCGCGACGCTGGTCGCGCTCTGCAGCACCTCGACCGGCGTCATCGCCGGCAGGCGCAGCGCAAACTCGGTGGACTGGCGCGAGTGCATCCTGCCCAACAGGTCGGTGCCGAATGCGATCGGCACGCCGGCAGCCTTGGCTATGCGGATTGCCACGACGCCCCGCTCCTGCACCTGTCTGAGCTTCTCCACCTGATTCGGGGGCAACTTGAGGCTGCCGGCCTCCGCGTCCAGCGCCGTGTAGGTGGCCAGCGTTGGCACCAGCCAGGCGCCGCACTCCTTCATCGTGCGCGCCGCCTTCTCGTCCAGCAGGTTGCCGTGCTCGATGGAGCGCACCCCGGCGCGCACCGCCCGTTCGATGGCGCGCGGCGAGTAGGCGTGCGCCATGACATAGGTATTCGCCGCCTCCGCCTCCTCGCAGATGGCGCGCAATTCCTCGACCGAGTACTGCGTTCCTTCGATCGGATCGGTCGGGCTCATCACGCCGCCGCCGGCCATCACCTTGATCTGGTTGGCGCCGTTGCGCAGCTGCTCGCGCGCCGCGCGGCGAACCTCCGCCACGCCGTCCGCGACCGCGCCGAACAAGCCCAGCCCGGCGCAGGTGCAGAACATGGTCTGCGCGCCTTTCGGCCGCCCGTCGCCGTGACCGCCCGTCTGCGTGAGCGGCCGGCCGGCGATGAACAGGCGCGGACCGTCGAAGATGCCGCGCTCGATAGCTTCCCGCAGGCCGAAATCCGCGCCGCAGGCATCACGCACTGTCGTGAAGCCCCGGTCCAGCATCCCCTCGAGCACGTCCTTGGCCTGGGCCGTGATGAGGGAGGGCGGCTGCATCGACAGGCGCAACACGTCGTGGTGCACGGCGGTCACATGCACATGGCAGTCGATCAATCCCGGTAACAGCGCTTTGCCCTTCAGGTCGTAGGCCGTGGCACCGGCGACCTTCAGCGGCTTGAGAGAGACATGCGCGATGCGATCGGCCTCGACGACCACCGTCGCATTGCGGCGCATGACTCCCTTGTGGCTGTCAAACAGCGCCGCGTTGTGAAACGCAATGCGCCCCGCGTCGCGGCTCACTCGCGCTTTGCCCGGGCGGGAACCTGGAAGAACACCTCGTCGTTCTTGATCATCCCGAGTTCGTAGCGGGCCCGTTCTTCGATCGCCTCGAAGCCCTGCTTCAGGTCCTTGACCTCGGCAGACAGCGCGCCATTCCTCGTCTCAAGGCGCGCGTTCTTCTGCTGCTGCGCCTCCAGCTGGCGGTCGACGTCCCAGACGCGCAGCCAGCCGCCCTTGCCCAGCCAGAGCGGATACTGGATGACGAGGATCAGCGCGCTCAGGACGCCGGCGAGGATTTTCATCTGAGCTGGAGAAACGCCTCTCGCCCGGGGTAGCTGACGGAATCGCCCAGGTCTTCCTCGATGCGCAGCAGCTGGTTGTATTTCGCGGTCCGGTCGGAACGCGACAGGGACCCGGTCTTGATCTGCAGCGCGTTGGCGCCCACCGCGATATCGGCGATGGTGGTGTCTTCGGTCTCGCCGGAGCGGTGCGAGATCACGGTGCCGTATGAGGAGCGCTTCGCGAGTTCAATTGCGCCGAAAGTCTCGGAGAGGGTGCCGATCTGGTTCACCTTGATGAGGATTGCATTGGCCGCGGCCTGGCGCACACCCTCGCGCAGCAGCCGGGTGTTGGTGACGAAGACGTCGTCGCCCACGATCTGCACCTTCTGCCCCAGGCGAGCCGTGAGCAGCTTCCAGCCCGCCCAGTCGGATTCCGCCATGCCGTCCTCGATCGACACGATCGGGTACTTGTCGGCGAGGCTGGCGAGATAATCGGAGAATTCCGGCGCGCTCAGGCTGAGTTGCTCGGATTCGAGCACGTACTTGCCGTCCTTGAAGAACTCGGACGCGGCGCAGTCCAGCGCGATCAGCACGTCCTTGCCGGCGGTATAGCCCGCCTTGTCCACCGCATCGAGGATCAGTTCGATCGCCGCGGCGTGCGTCGGCAGGTTGGGCGCGAAGCCACCCTCGTCTCCCACGGTCGTGGGCATGCCTCTGGAATCGATGATCTTCCGCAAGGACGCAAAAACCTCCGCGCCGCAGCGCAGCGCCTCCCGGAACGAAGTCATCCCGACGGGCACAATCATGAATTCCTGCATGTCGAGGTTGTTGTTGGCGTGTGCGCCGCCGTTGATCACGTTCATGAGCGGTACCGGCATCTGCATCGGTCCCGCGCCGCCGAAATAACGGTACAGCGGCAGTCCGGATTCTTCGGCCGCGGCCTTGGCCGCCGCCATTGAGACCGCCAGGGTCGCATTGGCGCCCAGGCGCGATTTGTTCTCCGTGCCGTCCAGCTCGATCAGCGTCTTGTCGATGAACGACTGTTCGGAGGCGTCCAGGCCCACGATGGCCTCCGATATTTCGGTATTCACCGCCTCCACCGCCCGCAACACGCCCTTGCCGGCGTAGCGCCGGGGATCGCCATCGCGCAGTTCGATCGCCTCGCGGCTGCCGGTAGAGGCGCCCGAGGGCACCGCGGCGCGCCCCATGGCGCCTGATTCGAGCAGCACATCCGCTTCGACGGTCGGATTACCGCGAGAGTCGAGGATTTCCCTCGCAACGACATCGACGATGGAGCTCATGAATTTTCCTTTATCACCAGATTTTCCGCGAATCCGCTTTTTTTCACCGAGCGATCGAGTTCCACCAGCGTTTGCAGCAGCCCTTCCATGTGGGCCAGCGGCCAGGCATTTGGCCCGTCGGACAGCGCCTTGTCCGGGTCCGGGTGCGTTTCCATGAACAGGCCGGCGATGCCGCTCGCCACCGCCGCGCGCGCGAGCACCGGGATGAACTCGCGCTGGCCGCCGGAACTGGTGCCCTGGCCCCCCGGCAGCTGCACCGAGTGCGTGGCGTCGAAAACGACCGGGCAGCCGGTGCCGCGCATGATCGCCAGCGACCGCATGTCGGATACCAGATTGCCGTAGCCGAAGGAAAAGCCGCGCTCGCAGACAAGAATATTTTCCTTCCCGGATGCTTCTCTTGCCTTGTCGACGACGTTCTTCATTTCCTGAGGGGAAAGGAACTGCCCCTTCTTGATGTTGACCGGCTTGCCCGCCGAAGCAGCCGCATGGATGAAATCGGTCTGCCGGCACAGGAACGCCGGCGTCTGCAGCACATCCACTACCGCCGCCACGGCGCCGACGTCGTCCTTGTCATGGACGTCCGTCAACAATGGCACGCCGAGCTGGCGCTTGACCTCGGCCAGGATCTTCAAGCCCTTGTCCATGCCAAGTCCGCGAAACGACGCACCCGATGTCCGGTTGGCCTTGTCGTAGGAGGATTTGAAGATGAACGGCACGCCGAGCCGCGAGGTGATCTCCTTCAGGCGGCCGGCGGTCTCGATCTGCAGCTCCAGTGACTCCACCACGCAGGGACCCGCAATGAGGAACAGCGGCCTGTCGAGGCCGGCCTCGAAGCCGCACAGCTTCATGCGGCAACGACGGAAAGCTTGCCGTCAGGGGACGACCGCTTCGCCGCCGAGCGGTACCTGATGGCTGCATTGACGAAGGCCTTGAACAGCGGATGCCCGGCGCGCGGCGTGGAAGTGAACTCCGGGTGGAACTGGACGCCGAAAAAGAACGGATGATCCGGCAGCTCCATCATCTCGGGCAGGCTTTCGCTCGGCGTGTGCGCCGAAATCCGGTAGCCCTTCGCCTCGAGCTGCGGCACGTAAACATTGTTCACCTCGTAGCGGTGACGATGCCTTTCGTTCACTTCGGGACCGTAGATCGTATGAGCGAGAGTCCCCTTCTCGACCGGGCATTTCTGCGCGCCCAGGCGCATCGTGCCGCCGAGATCCGAGGTTTCGTTGCGCCGCTCGATGCGCCCGGTGCGGTCCAGCCATTCGGTGATCAGGGCCACCACCGGGTGCGGCGTGTCCGGGTTGAACTCGGTGCTGTTGGCGTCCTCCAGCCCGCAGACGTTGCGTGCGTATTCGATCGTCGCCAGCTGCATCCCGAGGCAGATGCCGAGATAGGGAATGTTGTTTTCGCGCGCGTAGCGGATCGCGCGGATCTTGCCCTCGGTGCCGCGCTTGCCGAAGCCGCCGGGCACCAGGATGGCGTCCATTTTCTCCAGGCGGGCGACGCCGTCGCGCTCGATTTCTTCCGAGTCGACGTAATGGATCCCGACCCGGCTGCGGGTATGCATGCCGGCGTGCGCCAGCGCCTCGTTAAGCGACTTGTACGAGTCCTGCAGGTCTACGTACTTGCCGACGAACGCGATATCCACCTCGTGCTCGGGATGCTCCAGTGCATCCACCAGGTTCTTCCAGGCCGACAGGTCCGCCGCCTTGGCCAGGATCTGCAGCTTGTGGCACACGATCTCGTCCAGCATCTGCTCGTGCAGCATCATCGGGATCTTGTAGATCGAGTCCACATCCCAGGCCGATACCACCGCCTCTTTCTGCACGTTGCAGAACAGCGCGATCTTGCGCCGGTCGTCTTCGGGCAAGGGCCGGTCGGTGCGGCACAGCACGACGTCGGCCTGGATGCCGATCTCGCGCAGTTCCTTCACCGAGTGCTGGGTCGGTTTAGTCTTGATTTCCCTCGCCGAGGCGATGTAAGGCACCAGCGTGAGGTGGATGTAGCAGACGTTGGTGCGGCCCAGTTCGAGACCCATCTGCCGGATCGCTTCCAGGAACGGCAGCGACTCGATGTCGCCCACCGTGCCGCCGATCTCGACGATCGCCACGTCCGCATCGCCCGCCCCGCGCTTGATGTTGAGCTTGATCTCGTCGGTGATATGCGGGATGACCTGCACGGTGCCACCCAGGTAGTCGCCGCGGCGCTCTTTCTTGATCACCGACTCGTAGACCTGGCCCGCCGTGAAGTTGTTCCAGCGGTGCATCCGCGAGGACTGGAAGCGCTCGTAGTGGCCGAGATCCAGGTCCGTCTCGGCGCCGTCATCGGTGACGAACACCTCGCCGTGCTGGAACGGCGACATGGTGCCGGGATCCACGTTGATGTAGGGATCCAGCTTGATGTTGGTGACCCGGATGCCGCGCGATTCGAGGATCGCGGCCAGAGAAGCGGCGGCGATACCCTTTCCAAGACTGGAAACGACACCACCGGTAACGAAAACGTACTTTGTCATGTACGCCAAACAGGGCGTGAAAGCGGGAGTCTACAGGAATCGGCCGCCGGCAACAAATTGCACTTGTCTACAACGCGACCTTGAACTCGCAACCGGTCTTGGCGCGTACATCATCGAGGCTCGCGCCCGGGTGCAGCTCCTTCAGCGTCAGTCCGCCGCCCCGCGCGACCTCGAACACGCACAGGTCCGTGATGATCATGCTCACGACGCCCTTGCCGGTGATCGGCAGCGAACAGGATTTGAGGACCTTGGGGCTGCCGTCGCGTGCGGTGTGTTCCATCAGCACGATGACTTTTTTCACGCCCGCCACCAGGTCCATGGCGCCGCCGGGTCCCTTCACCATCGCGCCAGGCACCATCCAGTTGGCGAGGTCGCCATTCTCGGCGACCTCCAGGCCGCCCAGGATCGACAGGTCGATGTGGCCGCCGCGGATCATGGCGAACGAGTCCGCGCTGGAAAAGAAGCTGGAACCCGGAATCGTGGTGATGGTCTGCTTGCCCGCGTTGATCAGGTCCGGATCGACCTGGTCCTCCGCCGGAAACGGCCCGATGCCCAGCAGGCCGTTCTCGGATTGCAGCGTGACATTGATGCCCTGGGGAATGAAGTTCGCGACCAGCGTCGGGATGCCGATGCCGAGATTCACGTAGTAGCCGTCGCGCAGTTCCTGCGCCGCGCGCCTGGCCATCATGGCGCGCACCGGGGACTCCTTCCTGGACGCCGCGGCGCCCGACACGGTTCGGAACTCGATGCGCTTCTGGTAGCTCGCCCCCTGGGCAATGCGGTCCACGTAAACCCCCGGCGTGTGGACCTGCTCCGGGTCCAGCGCACCGACGTCAACGAGTTGCTCGACCTCCGCCACCGTCACCTTGCCGCAGGTGGCGATCATGGGGTTGAAGTTGCGCGCGGTCTTCCGATAAACGAGATTGCCCGACTTGTCGCCTTTCCAGGCTTTGACGATGGAAAGGTCCGCGCGGATCCCCTCCTCCAGCACGTACTCCTGGCCGTCGAATATCTTGGTCTCCTTGCCCTCGGCCAGTTTCGTGCCGGCCGCCGTGCGCGTGTAAAAACCCGGAATGCCGGCGCCGCCCGCCCGCAGCTTCTCCGCGAGCGTCCCCTGCGGGGTGAGCTGCAATTCTAGTTCGCCCGCCAGCACCTGACGTTCGAATTCCTTGTTCTCGCCCACGTAGGACGCGATGACCTTTTTCACCTGGCGGGTCTTGAGCAGCAGGCCCATGCCAAAATCGTCCACGCCGGCGTTGTTGCCGACGATCGTCAGGCCCTTGACCCCGCTGTCCACCAGCGCCTGAATGAGATTCTCGGGAATCCCGCACAGGCCGAAGCCGCCCGCGGCGATCGTCATGTTGTCGCGCAGGAGGCCCTGCAGTGCGGCGGTGGCGTTCGCTTGGACTTTTTTCATGGTGGCAGGAGCTCCGGAAGGAATGCGACATTCTATAATCCCCGTCATGGCGCGCGAATCGATGCAATACGACGTCGTGATCGTCGGCGGCGGCCCGGCGGGCCTTGCCGCGGCGATCCGGCTCAAACAGCTCTCGGCCGAAACCTCGGTTTGCCTGCTCGAGAAGGGCTCCGAAATCGGCGCCCACATCCTGTCCGGCGCCGTCATGGATCCGCGCGCGATGGCGGAGCTGTTCCCCGACTGGAAGGACAAGGGGGCGCCGCTCAACGTGCCGGTTACCGAGGACCGGTTTTTGTTCCTGACCGGAGCAAAATCGTTCAAGACGCCGAATTTCCTGCTGCCCGCCTGTTTCCAGAACCACGGCAACTACGTAATCAGCCTGGGTACGGTGGCGCGCTGGCTCGGCCAGCAGGCCGAGGCGCTGGGCGTCGAAATTTTTCCCGGCTTCGCGGCCGCCGAGGTGCTGTATGACGACAAGGGGGCGGTGAAAGGCGTCGCCACCGGCGACATGGGCGTCAGCCGCAAGGGCGAGCACACCGACGCGTTCCAGCCCGGCATCGAGCTGCACGCGAAATACACCTTTTTCGCCGAAGGCTGCCGCGGCAACCTCGGCCAGCAGCTCGAGGCGAAGTTCGACCTGCGCAGGGGTTCCGATCCGCAGGTCTATGGCATCGGCCTGAAGGAGCTCTGGGATGTGAGGCCCGAGAAGCACCAGCCTGGCCTGGTGATCCATACCGCCGGCTGGCCGCTCGGCAGCGACACCTACGGCGGCTCGTTCCTCTACCACGCAGAGAACAACCAGGTCGCGGTGGGATTCGTCGTGGGGCTGGGCTACACAAACCCTTACCTCAGCCCCTACGAGGAGTTCCAGCGCTACAAGACCCACCCGGCGATCCGCGGCTTCCTCGCCGGCGGCAAGCGCGTCGCCTACGGCGCGCGCGCGATCACCGCGGGCGGCCTGCAATCGCTGCCCGAGCTGGTTTTCCCCGGCGGCTGCCTGATCGGCGACGACGCCGGCTTCCTGAATGCCTCGCGCATCAAGGGCAGCCACTGCGCGATCAAGTCCGGCATGCTCGCCGCGGAAGCGGCGCAGGCCGCGCTCGCTGCCGGACGCGCCGGCGACACGCTGACGGCTTATCCGGAAGCATTCCGGCGAAGCTGGCTGTTCGACGAACTGTACCGGGCGCGCAATTTCAAGCCATGGATGTCAAAGGGCCTGTATACCGGCTCGCTGATGGTCGGCATCGACCAGCTCGTGTTCGGTGGCAAGGCGCCCTGGACGCTGCACCATGACCACGCCGATCACGAGACGTTAAGCAGGAAGACCGAAGCGGAAGAAATCAAGTATCCAAAGTCCGACGGCGTCATCAGCTTCGACCGGCTCACCAATGTTTCCTTTTCCAGCACCAACCACGGCGAAGACCAGCCGATCCACCTCACTCTGAAGGACGCGTCGGTGCCGGTGAATGTGAACCTTGCGCTTTACGACGCACCGGAGCAGCGCTACTGTCCCGCTGGGGTTTATGAATTCATAAATATTGATTCAAATCCAAAACTTCAAATCAACGCGCAGAACTGCGTGCACTGCAAGACCTGCGACATCAAGGATCCCACGCAGAACATCGTGTGGGTGCCGCCGGAAGGCGGCGGTGGTCCCAATTATCCGAACATGTGACGATGAAAACATTCACCGAGTTCTATCCGTACTACCTGGCCGAGCATTCGAACCGCAGCTGCCGGCGGCTGCATTTCATCGGCACCACGATCGGCCTGATCTGCCTGCTGCACGCGTTCGCGACGCTCAACTTCTGGTGGCTGCTGGTCGGGATCGTGCAGGGCTACGCCTGGGCCTGGGTCGGGCACTACTTCTTCGAGCACAACCGCCCCGCTACCTTCACCTATCCGCGCTGGAGCTTCATCGGCGACTGGGTGATGTGGAAAGACATCCTCACCGGCAAGATCAAGTTCTGATCAGGCGGCGAGGAACTGTTCCTCGGTGAGCGCCATCACCGCGGACGAGCCGCTGACGACGGTGGCGGCCAGGCCGGCGGCCTGCGACAGCACATGGTCGCCGTAGAAGCGCGCGGTAGAAATCTTGGCGGCGTAGAAATCCCGGTCGCCATCCCTTGACGACTTTTTCCTTTCCGCGATCAGGGCCGCGCGCGCCATCTGCCAGCCGCCGGCGGTGATCCCCATCAGCTTGAGGAAAGGCACTGCTCCGGCGAACGCGGCGTTCGGATCCTTGCCCGCATTGGCGAGGATGAACTCGACGCTGTCGGCAACGGCCTGCACCGCAGCCGACAGGCGGCCGCGCATCGCCTGGATATCGGGATTTTCCGATGCGGCAAGCTCGGCATCGAATTTCTTCAGGACGGCAAGCCAGCCTTTGACGGTCACGCCGCCTTCGCGCGCGATCTTGCGGCCGACCAGGTCATTGGCCTGGATGCCGGTGGTGCCCTCGTAGATGGTGGTGATGCGCGCGTCGCGCAGGTGCTGCGCGGCGCCGGTCTCTTCGATAAAGCCCATGCCGCCGTGCACCTGCACGCCCAGAGAGGCCACATCGATGCCGGTTTCAGTGCTCCAGCCCTTCACCACCGGGATCATCAGCTCGACGAATGACTGGTGTTGCTTCCTGTCTTCTTTTTTTTCACTTCTATTGGAAAAATCAACCGAAGCAGCAACAACGTAGGCAAGCGCGCGCATCGCCTCGGTCTGCGATTTCATCAGCATCAACATGCGCCGCACGTCAGGGTGGCGGATGATCGGCACGGCCTTCGCGCCCTCGACCAGGTCTCGCCCCTGCACACGGTCCCTCGCGTAGGCCAGCGCACGCTGGAACGCGCGCTCGGCGATCGACACGCCCTCCAGGCCGACGGCGAAACGCGCCGCGTTCATCATGATGAACATGTAGGACAAGCCGCGGTTTTCCTCGCCCACGAGGTAACCGACCGCATTCTCGAACACCATGACCGCGGTCGGGCTGGCGTGGATGCCGAGCTTGTGCTCGATCGACGCGCAAGTCGCGCCATTGCGCCTGCCCAGCGACCCGTCCGGCTGCACCAGGAACTTGGGCACGATGAAGAGCGATATCCCCTTCACGCCCTCCGGCGCATCCGGCGTGCGCGCGAGCACCAGGTGCACGATGTTGTCGGTCATGTCGTGCTCGCCGAACGTAATGAAGATCTTCTGCCCGGAGATCAGATAGTGGTCCCCGTGCTCGGAAAATGCGGGCACCGCCTTGGTACGTACCAGCGCGAGGTCCGACCCCGCCTGCGGCTCGGTGAGGTTCATGGTCCCGGTCCATTGACCGTCGAACATTTTCGGCAGGAAGGTCTTCTTCAGCTGCTCGGTCCCTGACAGCAGCATCGCCTCGATGGCACCCTGCGTGAGCATCGGGCACAGGGAGAACGACATATTGGCCGACGTAATCATCTCGGTGACCGGGGTCGACACCAGCTTGGGCAGGCCCTGGCCACCCCACTCCGGATCCAGCGAAAGGGCGCTCCAGCCCCCCTCCCGGAACAGCTTGTAGGCCTCCTTGAAACCCTTCGGCGTGGTCACCGCGCCGTCCTTCCACTGCGACCCTTCCTGATCCCCGGAATAATTCAAAGGATCAAGCACTTCCGTTGCAAACTTCGAGGCCTCCTCAAGTATGGCATCCACCGTATCCGGGGTCGCATCCTGGTAGCCAGGGAGGCTGGCAACGGCAGCCAGGCCCGCCAGCTCGTTCAGGACAAAACGCATGTCCTTCAACGGGGCGGCGTAGCTGCTCATTTCTTCAATTCCTCCACCAGTTCCGGCACCAGCTTGAACAGGTCGCCCACGATGCCGTAGTCGGCCACCTGGAAAATTGGCGCCTCCTCGTCCTTGTTGATGGCGACGATGACGCGGCTGTCCTTCATGCCGGCCAGGTGCTGGATCGCGCCGGAAATGCCGATTGCCACATAGAGCTCGGGGGCCACGATCTTGCCCGTCTGCCCCACCTGCCAGTCATTCGGCACGAAGCCCGCGTCCACGGCGGCGCGCGAAGCGCCCATGGCCGCGTTGAGTTTGTCGGCCAGCGGTTCCAGGATCTTGAAGTTCTCCCCCGAGCCCATGCCGCGCCCGCCGGACACCACGACGCGCGCCGACGTCAGTTCGGGCCGCTCGGACTTCTGCACTTCCCGGCCAACAAACGTGGATAGACCGCTGTCACCTGGTGGTGGAATTGCCTCAATAAAAGCAGTTCCCCCGGTAGCAGCGACGGCATCAAACCCCGTCATCCTCACGGTTATGACCTTGATCGGGTCCTTCGATTTCACCGTGGCGAGCGCGTTGCCGGCGTAGATCGGACGCACGAAGGTGTCGGGCGACTCGACCGCGATGATTTCCGAAATCTGCTGGCAATCGAGCAGCGCCGCGGCGCGCGGCAGGATGTTCTTGCCACTGGAAGTCGCGGGAGCGAGGATGTGACTGTAGCCCTTGGCCAGCGCGACGATCAGCGCCGCCACGTTTTCGGCCAGCTCGTCGGCGAGATGAGCGGCGTCCGCATGCAGCACTTTCGCCACGCCCGGAATTGCGGCAGCCGTTTTCGCGGCGTCGGCGCAGTTCTGCCCTGCCACCAGGACGTGAATTTCAGAATTGAACTTAACGGCAGCCCCAAGGCAATTCAAGGTCGATTTCCGGATCGACTTGCCGTCGTGATCGGCGAGGACGAGGATGGCCATCAGATCACCTTCGCTTCGTTGCGCAGCTTGTCGACCAGCGCCTTGGCGTCCGGCACCTTGACGCCCGCCTTGCGCCCGGCGGGCTCGACCACCTTGAGCGTCTGCAGCCGCGGTGCGACGTCCACGCCCAGCGCGTCGGGCTTCAGGGTCTCGAGCGGTTTTTTCTTCGCCTTCATGATGTTGGGCAGCGTGACGTAGCGCGGCTCGTTCAGGCGCAGGTCGGTGGTCACGATCGCGGGCAGCTTGAGGGACAGCGTTTCCAGCCCGCCGTCCACCTCACGGGTAACGGTGGCTTTTTCTTTTTCCACCACAAGTTTCGAAGCAAAGGTAGCCTGAGACCAACCCAACAGGGCCGCCAGCATCTGGCCGGTCTGGTTGGAATCGTCGTCGATGGCCTGCTTGCCCAGGATCACCAGCTGCGGTGCTTCCTTCTGGCAGATCGCCCTCAGGATCTTCGCCACCGCAAGCGGCTGCAGTTCTTCGCTGCTCTCCACCAGGATCGCGCGGTCCGCACCAATTGCGAGTGCCGTCCTGAGCGTCTCCTGGCAGGCCTGCACGCCGCAGGATACAGCGATGACTTCGGTCGCGACGCCGGCCTCCCGCAGCCGGACCGCCTCCTCCAGCGCGATTTCGTCGAAGGGATTCATCGACATCTTGACGTTGGCGGTCTCGACGCCCGTGCCGTCCGCCTTGACGCGCACCTTGACGTTGTAATCCACCACGCGCTTCACGCTGACCAGAACTTTCATGTCTCGAAACCGGGGGTTGAAAGAGGCGCGGATTATAGCGCGGCGTGCGACAATTCCAGCACCCTGGAGGCGCCCGTCATGACCGATCTTTCGCACCCAAAAACCGTTTCACTGAAGAGCAATGTCAGCCCCGAAGAGTGGGCCATGCGTGTCGACGTCGCCGCCTGCTACCGGCTGGTGGCGTTGTTCGGCA
>JBDTRO010000040.1:0-7319 GCA_039931635.1 Betaproteobacteria bacterium
TATGCGGGCTGGAGCTACGTGGTGACGCGCATCGGCGCGGCGCGCGCCGGCGCAACCATGCACCTGATGCCCGCCATGGGCGTGGGGCTGTCGATCCTGTTCCTCGGCGAATACCCGGGCTGGTACCACGGCGCCGGCATTGCCCTGATCCTCGCCGGCGTGGCGCTGTCTTCGTCTAGAGCTTCATCGGCCGCCAGTAGCCGGTGAGTTCGAGGTAGCCGCGCCCGACCTGCTTGCCCGCCTGCATAGCACGCACCGCTCCTTCCCAGTAAATCGTCCCGGTACTGGCTCGTGCGTCGAGTTCCTGGTCGTCCATGAGCGGCTCGAGGAGAAATTCGGCTCCCTTTGCCTTCACGATCATGGCTACCGGATAGCTGGTGCCGGTCCTCGGCGACGTCCAGTGGCGTACCGGCTCGAAGGAAATCCCCGGCGGAGCAAACTTCGTTTTGCCTTCCTTGTCCCGCATCCGGAACGCCATCAGCGCGCCGCCGTCATCGAGGTTGATGCCGCACCAGTCCCAGCCGGTCGCGCCGGCGGCCATGTACTGGCTCGACCATTCGTGATCCAGCCAGGCTGTGCCGCTCACCTTGGCGCCGTTCGCAGAACCACTGACCTGCAACTGCGGCCTGCTGTAGTAGTAACTAGCCTCCTCAGGGCCGTTGCCCTTGCGACTGAAGCCCGCGCGCCCTTGAAGTAAAGGTTTGTCGTTCGCATCGAATTGCAGTTCCAGAGAAAAATCTCGCGCAAGAATTCGCGCCCGGTAACTATCCGTTCCCAGTGCGAGTTTCCAGTCGTCCACCCAAACCCGCGTCGTTCCCTGGTCGCTCCCCGCCAGCCCTAGCGCCGTGCGCGCGGCGCGCTCGTCGTGGCGCAGGCGGCCGTGACGCGGATCGGAGAGCGCGGCGTGCGCGAGGATCAGTTGCCGTGGCGTGAAAGCGCTGGGATTGGCGGTTTCGATATCCGGCCTGGCTCGAAAAAAAGTGATCTGGAATCCCAGGTCTTCGCCGCGTTCCGTCTTCAGCCAACCTGTCACGTACCACCACTCCTGCCGGTAGTCCGGATGCGCGCCGTGATCGCGGGGAAATTGCAGCTGATAGTCCGGCACGACGAGCGGGAAAGCGAGCCCGGCGAGGACGAAATCCCTTCGGTTCACCAGTCCTCCTTCACCGCGCGCACGGGGCCGATGCCTGTCGCCTCTCTTCCGGAAATAAAAGCAGTGAAAGAGGAAAGAACGACCAAGACCAGAGACAACGCCGCCAGCAACCCGTACGGCACGTGCACGTCCATGCTCCAGTTGAAGGACTGGCGGTTGACGACGTGGATCAGGATCAGGCTGATACCGGCGCCCAGCGCGAGTCCGGCGGCGACGCCGAGCACCGCAAGCAACCCGCCCTCGGCGGCGAGCATCGCGCCGACCTGCTTGCGCGTCATGCCGAGGTGGCGCAGCATGCCGAATTCGCGCCGGCGCGAAAGCACGATGGCGCCCACGCTCGATGAAAGGCCAAAGAGTCCCACGATCACCGCCACCGCTTCGAGCGCGTAAGTCACCGCGAAGCTGCGGTCGAAAATCGCCAGCGACGCCTTGCGGATCTCGCCCGGCCCCGAGATTTCCAGCACGCCGCCGCCGGGCAGCGCCCGCAGCGCGTCCGTGAGCGCCGCGGCCGAGGCACCGGGCCGCAACCACAGCGCGGCATCGTTCGCGCGCCGGTCGCCCGAGAGCGTGGCGTAGGTCTCGCGTTCGATCACGACCGCGCCGTGCTGGCGCGCGTAGTCACGCCAGACACCGGCAACGACGAAAGGCGACTTCTTTCCCGCAAGCGGAATTTCGATTCGCGCACCCGGCGCAAACCCGTAGAGGTCCGCCATCGCCTCCGACACCCAGGCGGGCGGCGGATCGCCATCCTTGCGCTCGTAGGCTTTTCCCACCAGGGGGAATTGAATCTTCTCCCCGTCTCGCGCGATCAGTGCCACCGCAGGCCGGGCCGGGTCCAGCGTAATACGGCTGCTGCGCAGGAATACCACCTTCTCCACCTGCGGCAAGGCGCGCACCCGCGCCTCCAGCGCCGGGTCGATCCACGCGGTCTCGCCAGCATGGGTGGTGCGGAAGTAGAGCTCCGCCGGCAGCACCGTGCCCAGCCACTCGTCCACCGAACTGCGGAACGAAGCCACCATGATCGCCATCGCCACCATCAGCGAGAAGCTCGCCACGATCGCGGCCAGGCTCACCATCGCCTGTCCCGGCGCGCCGCGCAATTGGGAGAGGGCAAGGAAAACGGGAATGTTCTTCCCTGCCTTGAGATTTTCAAAGGCAAAGACCGAAAACGACGGCATGAAGAGAATCCCACCCATCAGCAGGCAGGCGATGGACAGGTAACCGGCAACGGGGATGCCGTTTATGGGCCCTGCCATCAAGAGAATGAACGAGAGGATGAAACACAAAAGTCCCGGCCACACAGTCTGCGCGCGCGCGAACATGTGCTGCTCGTCGCCCGCCTTGAGCGCCTGCGCCGCCGCGGCGCGCGCCGCGTCCAGCGCCGGCGGCAGCGCGCCGGCGAGCGCGACGGCGATGCCGCCGGTGAAATAGAACAGACTGTTCAGCCACGGAAATTCGATCTGCGGCAGCATGCCGCGGAAGAATCCCGCGCCCAGATCCGCGGCGCCGGCGCGCGCGGCGGCGACGGCGAGCGCCTCGCCGAGCGCGATGCCGAGCGCCGCGCCCAGCGCGCCCAGCAGCGCGGCTTCGACGAGCACCAGCTGCGCCACGCCGCCACCTTCCAGGCCGAGCACCCGAAGGAGGCCGTGCTCCTGACGCCGGCGCGCCACTTCCAGTGCCTGCGCCGAGAACACCAGGAAACCACCGGTAAAGAGCGCGACCAGCGCCAGCACGTTCATGTTCACGCGGTAGGCGCGCGACAGGTTGGCACCCGACTCCTCCACCGCGTCCAGCGTGGCGACGTGGGTGCCCGGCGGCAGCAGCGCCGCGATCGTGGTCCGCATCGCCTCGCGGTCGGCGCCCGGCGCCAGGCGCAGGTCGACCCGGTTCAGCTCGCCCAGGCGTCCCAGGCGCCACTGCGCGGTGGCAATGTCGGTGAGCGCCGTGGCGCCGCGCAGCGCCGGCAGGACACCCACGACGTGGAGCTCGATCGTGGCAAGGCCTGACACGATCTTCAGCGCTTTGGTTTCGGCCGCAGACGACGAGAGGAATACGGCGTCCGGCTTCAATAGCGCCAGCCTTCTTGCCGGGTCGTCCGCGAACAATGCCGGTTGAATGAGCGCGGCGCGCAGCGGATCGATGCCGATGAGGCGGATGGTGCGGATGGTGCGGTCGGTGCGGTCGGTGCGGTCGGTGCGGTCGGTGCGGTCGGAACCAGCGATCCCCGCCTCCACTTCCAGCACCGGACTTGCCACCGCGACGCCGGGCAGGCGCGCGAGCCGGGCATAGAGTTCCTCGGGGAAACCCGCGCGTCCGCCGCGCACCTCCAGGTCGGCTTCGCCCGCCAGCGTGCGCACGCCGGCGCTCATCTCGTTCACCGCGGCGCGGTTGATCAGGTGGACCGCGAAGCCGAGCGCCACGCCCAGCGCGATGCCGGCGACCGAGAGAAGGGTGCGCGTTTTTTTTAAACGGATGCCTGAATTCAGAACGGCGAAAACGCGCCACAGCCGCTCAGCGCGGAACATCACCAGCCAATGTGATCCGGTGCATCACGCGCCGGTAGCCGTGGTAGTCGTTGACCGGATTGTGCTGCGCGCAGCGGTTGTCCCAGAGCGCGATCGAGCCCGGCTGCCAGCTGAAGCGGCAGGTAAATTCAGGTTTCGCCAGGTGATCGAATAAAAACCGCAGCAGCGGGGCACTCTCCTCCTCCGTCCAGCCCGCGAAGCGCACCGTGTGCCCGGAATTGACGTAGAGCGCCTTGCGCCCCGTCTCCGGATGCGTGCGCACCACGGGATGCTCGGCGATGAAGTCGGATTTCTCCCCGGCGCCGATGCGGTCCTCGCGGGTTTTCGAGGCATCGGCCTTGGTCGAAGAATTGACCGCTTTCTGACCCTCGAGAAGTTTCTTGAGGGCAGGAGAAAGAGCGTCGAAGGCCAGGTACATATTGGCGAACAGCGTGTCGCCGCCGAACGGCGGCACTTCGCGCGCGAGCAGCATCGAGGCCATGGGCGGGCGCTCGAGGTAGGCGGTGTCGGTGTGCCAGATGCCGCCGAAGGCGACGCGCTCGTGCTCCAGCTTCTTCACCTCGATGATCTTCGGATAGCCTGCGATGCCCTGCACGAACGGGTACTCGACCGGCTCGCCGAACTGTCCGGCGAAGGCCATGAACTGCTGTTCGCTCAAGGCCTGGCCGCGAAAGCAGATCACCAGGTGCTCCAGCCAGAGGCGCCGGACTTCGGCCAGGTCTTTCGGCGCCAGCGGCCGGGACAGGTCGACGCCGCTGATTTCGGCGCCCAGGGCGCCGGCGAGTTTCCTCGCCTCGATCATTCGCGCCCGGGACTGCCGGTTTCCGCCACGTGCAGGTGGTTCTCGATCACGCGCACGCCCTTCATGCGCTTGGCGATGTCGCTGCAGGCTTCGCTCTGCTCGATCCGGTCCACCGTGCCGAGCAGCTCGACCTTGCCGCCCTCGGCGGTGACGCGCACCGAGCAATGCGAGGTCGAGCCGTGGGTGCGCAGCGCGGCGCGCACGTGGTGCGCCAGCGCGACGTCGCGCAGCTTGGCGCGCGATGCGTCGGTCTCGGCAAACTGCGCCGACTTCACCACGTCCACGATCTCGTCCACGCATTGCGCCACCGACACGCGGTCGGTGTTGAAGCCCATGTCGTATTCGTTGATGTCGCGCGTATCGATGTGGAAGTGGCGGCGCATCACCGCGCGCGCCGATTCGTCGTTCTGGTCCACGATGCGCTCCACCTGCACCGGATCGTCGGAATTGAGCCGCTCCATCATGCGCCTGACGCGCGTGCGGCGCGACGCCGAGACGCAGATGCGCACCGCGTGCGGCACGTCCTTGAGCAACGACGTCGCGCCCCAGCCGCGCATGATCACCGCGTGGTCCGATTCCGCCATGGACAGGATCTCGTCCGCGGTCAGCACGCGCAGGCGCACCTGGTCGGTGGTGAGGCGCTCGATCAGCCCCTGCGTGCCTTCAAGGAAACTGATGACGTGGCTCTTGCGCATGCGCGCCCGGTCGGCGAGGTGATCGATCATCTCGTGGTGCCGGACTTTCATCCCCAGCGCCTGCTCCAGGCCCGCGGCGACGTCCTTGCCGAGCGAGCCCATTTCCCGGTTCATGGCGATCAATGGCATGGCGGTTCTCCCCAGGACCAATAGTACCGCCGGCGCCCCTGCCGCAGGACGCCATTCGCGATGTTATCTTCCCGTGCATGGCCGCACCGCTGCCGGCGCTCCAGCGCGAGCGCATCAGGCTTTTCCTGAGGATCCTCGCCGGCAGCGCCGCCGTGGGGATCGTCTACGGCGCATTCATCTCCCGGCCGACCCTCTCCACCCCGGTCAGCATGTTCGTCGGGCTGGTCAACGGCGTCGGCATTGCCGGCTGTATCGCCGGCATCGAGATTTTCTTCATCCGCGAGGGCTCGGCGATGAAGCGGCTGCTGCAGCTGCCGTTCCTCGTGGTGGTGGTGCTGAAGACCGCGGTCTACGCCGGCATCATCACGGGGTTCATCGTGGGCGCGCCGCAGCTTGCGATCGTATTCCCCGGCGTTACCCGCGCCGTGCCGCTCGACCGCCACACCGAACTCATCACCATCGGCCTGTCGCTCGCGCTCACGCTCATCATCGTCATCGTGATGCAGGCCTCCGGGCTGGTCGGGCGGCGCACGTTCCGCAACCTGGTGCTGGGGCGCTACCGCCGGCCGCGCGCCGAACGGCGCTTCTTCCTGTTCGTGGACGTGATCGGCTCCACCCCCATCGCCGAGCGCCTGGGGCCGCTGCAGGCGCACCGCTTCCTCGCCGCCGTGTTCAGCGCCACCGCGGAGCCGGTGGCGGCGCAGCGCGGCGAGATCTACCAGTACGTGGGCGACGAGATCGTGATCACGTGGACCGCGGCCGAAGGCGTGGCCGGGGCGCGCCCGCTGCGCTGCTTTTTCATGATGGAACAATCGCTGCAGGATCTCCGGCAATATTTCCAGCAGGAGTTCTCTGCCGAACCGCACCTGCGCGCCGCGTTGCACCTGGGCGAGGTGATCGCCGGCGAAGTGGGCGTCGTGCGCCGCGCGATCGTCTACCACGGCGACGTGATGAACACCGCCTCGCGCCTGGAACAGGCGACGCGCGACCAGGGCGTGCGCTTCATCGCGTCGGATGCCGCGATGCAGGCGCTGGGCCCGCAGGCGGACATGGAAGCCAGGGACCTGGGTGCGCTCGCCCTGCGCGGCCGCACGGAACCAATCAGGGCCTGGGGAGTGGAACTGCGCTGAATCCGTCATTCCCGCGAAGGCGGGAATCCACATGGGTCCCCGCCTGCGCGGGGACGACGGCGGCGTTCAGGTAATGACGCGGTTTGCCTTCTTCACCAGCGTCGGCGGGACCGTAATGCCGAGCCCCTGCGCGGCGCGCTGGTTGATCACGAGCTCGAAACGGGTCGGACGCTCGACCGCGATGATGGCCGGGCTCGTGCCTTTCAGGATCCGGTCGACGATGCCGGCGGCGCGCCGGTGCGACTCGCTGCTATCCACGCCATAGGTCATCACCGCGCCCGCGTCGGCCCACTCCGCGCGGTGCGCGACGAGCGCGATGCCGTTGCGCACCGCCAGGCTGCCGACTTCCAGCCGCCGGCCGATGAGCGCATAGGACTGGGTGATTTCCGCCACCGTGATGCCGTCGCGCCGGAACTGCGCGAGGATTTTCGCGACCGCCTCGAAATTCGTGAATTCCATGCCGACCAGTTCCATGCCGACGGCATGCGCCGCCTTTTCGTGCGCCGCCTTGCGCACCTTGAGCTCTGCCGCGCTGCGGTCGAACACCGAGCCGACGCGTTTCAACTGCGGCATCGCCTCGCGCAGCAGCTTGAACCGCTTGCGCGCCGCGTCGCCCGCGAGCTGGAACACGCCGGTCGCATTGCGGCCGGGCCTGGCGAGCGAAACCACCAGCCTGGCGGCCACCGGGTCGGCCGTGGTCGAGAACACCACCGGCAGGGTTTCCGTTTCCTTCAGCACCGCCGCGGCGAGGCTGGCGGTGGTCGCGTAGATGAGTTCGGGCTCGCGGCCCGCCGCGATGCTCGCGATCGTCGCGAGATAAGGCCGCGTGCCCTTGCCCGAGTGGCGGTCGTAGATGACGTCCTTGCCTTCGGACCAGCCGAGCTT
>JBDTRO010000041.1:0-7861 GCA_039931635.1 Betaproteobacteria bacterium
CTTCGCCGCCCAGCTCGGCTCGCTGACGCCGTGGCGCACCGCGGTCATCTCGGCGAGGATCGCGACCGCGATTTCGGGCGGCGTCTTGGAGCCGATGTACAGGCCCACCGGGCCGCGCAGGCGCGCGATCTCGCCCTCCGACAGGTCGAATTCCCGCAGGCGCAGGCGGCGCGTGTCGTTGTTCTTCTTCGAACCGATCGCCCCGACATAGAACGCGGCCGACTTGAGCGCCTCCATCAGCGCGAGGTCGTCGATCTTCGCGTCATGCGTCAGCGCCACCACGGCGCTGTGGCCGTCGAGGTTGGCCGCCGCGATCACGTCGTCGGGCATGCCGCGGTCGAGCTGCACGTTCTTCAGATCCCAGCCGTCGGCGTACTCCGCGCGCGGATCGATCACCAGCACGTGGTAATCGAGCATGTGCGCCATTTCCGCCAGGTAGCGCGTCAGTTGCCCGGCGCCGATCAGCACCAGGCGCCAGCGCGGCCCGTGCACCGTGGTCAGCACCTTGCCGTCGAACTCCAGCACGTCCTGCCAGGTGCCGGAGTTCATCGTCACGCGGCCACTGTCCATTTCCAGCCGCCGGCTGACCAGCTGCTGCCTGGAGATCGTCTCGAGCAATTCGCCGAAGGCGCTCTTGTCGGTCACCGGTTCCATCACCAGTTCCAGCGTGCCGCCGCAAGGCAGGCCCCAGCGCGTCGCCTCCTCGTTGGTGACGCCGTAGGTAATCAATTGCGGCCTGTCCTTCGCCACGTTGCCGGCGCGCACCTTGTCGATGAGGTCGTCCTCGACGCAGCCGCCCGACACCGAGCCCACCACCTGGCCGTCGTCGCGGATCACCACCAGCGCGCCCACCGGGCGCGGCGCCGAACCCCAGGTACGGACGATGGTGCCGAAGGTGACGCGATGACCCGCCTTGCGCCAGGCTTCGGCGCTGCGCAGTACTTCTATGTCGACGCTATCCATGCGGAAATATTAACCCAACTTTGCAACCGCGGCCGTGTACGCCCGTACGGATGGAAATCTGCGCGCCGTGCGCCACCGCGATCTCGCGCACGATGGAAAGCCCCAGGCCGCTGCCGGTGCCTGAGGTGCCCGGCACGCGGTAGAAACGCTCCAGCACCTGCTCGTGCTCGCCCGGCGGAATGCCGGGCCCGTCATCTTCGACCTCGAGGAACGCGCAATCGTTCCGCATCCCCGTCGTGACCGTGACGCGCCCGCCCTTTGGCGTGTACTCGAGCGCGTTGTGGACGAGATTGGCGAGCGCCTCGCGCAGCAGCAGCGCGTCTGCCGAAACCCCGGCTTCATTCAGCTCGAAGCCGAGGTCGATCTCCTTCGCCATCGCGCGATGCACCCATTCGTCCGCCGCGTCCTCGACCACTGCGCGCAGGCTGACGGCGGCAAACGCGTCCGCCCGGTAGCCGCCGGGTTCGGCGCGCGCGAGCGCAAGCAGCTGGTTGGCCAGGCGCGCGGTGCGGATCGTCGCGCGGTGCACCTGCTCCAGTTGCGCGCGGTGCGCCTCCGGCACATCCTGGGCGAGCGCCAACTCGGTGTGCGCCTGCAGACCGGCCAGCGGCGTGCGCAGCTGGTGCGCGGCGTTGGCGAGGAAGCGCTGCTGGTTGCCGCTCGATTCCGCCACCTGCCCGAACAGCTGATTCAGTGCGCTGACCAGCGGGCGCGCCTCCTCCGGCGCGTGCGCGGGGTCGATCGGCCGCAGGTCGCGCGCCGAACGCGTCCGGATCTCGGTCGAGAGGTCCTCCAGCGGCGTGAGTCCGCGTTTGACGCCGAACCAAACGAGCGCAAGGGTCGCCAGCGTGATCAGCAATTCCGGCACGAGGCTCGACAGCACGATGTTGCGCGCAAGCTTGCTGCGCTTGTTGGTCGTTTCCGCAACCTGCACCGTGCAGGTCTCTGCGCCGCAAGGCACCAGCAGCGCCGCGACGCGGACTTTGCGGCCGAGATACTCGCCGTCGTAGCGAACCACGCCGTCCTCCGGTTCCCGCAAGGCGGGCACGGCCGGGAGTCCAGGATCGCCGGCGAGCACCGACCCGTCGGCGCGCCGGACGCTGTAGAAGATGGTGTCGTACTTGTCGGTGCGCAGCACCTGCTCGGCCGCATTGGGCAGGTCGAAGCTGATCGTCTCGCCCGAGCTGCGAATGCGTTCGCCCAGCGCGATGCTGACGTCCACCAGGGCCTGGTCGTAGGCCTCGCTCGCCGGCTCAAGAGAGACGAAATATGCGCCGACCGCGCCCGCCACGAGCAGCGTCGCCACCGGAGGCAGCAGCACCTTCAGCAACCTGACGCGCAGGCTACTGACCAGCTTTGGTCTCCGTGAACTCTTCCAGCATGTAGCCGAATCCGCGCACCGTCCGGATCCTGACGTCGGCCGGCTCGAGCTTGGCGCGCAGGCGCGACACATACACTTCGATGGCATTGGGCGTCAGGTCCTCGCCCCAGCTGGCCACCGCCTGGATGATCGATTCCTTGGAGACGACTTTCTCGACTCGTGCGAGCAGCACCTCCAGCACCGCCCATTCGCGCGCAGCGAGATCCAGCGCTTCGCCGTTCAGCTGGGCGCGCCGTGCCACCGTGTCCAGGGTCAGCGGACCGTGCACGATCTTCGGCCCCGCCTGCGCCTGCGAGCGGCGCACCAGTGCCCGCACCCGCGCGGCCAGTTCGGGCATCGCGAAAGGTTTCGCCATGTAATCGTCGGCGCCTAGGTCCAGGCCGCGCACGCGGTCATCGAGCGCATCGCGCGCCGTCAGCATCAGAATCGGGACGCGATCGCCGGCACCGCGCAGGCGGCGCAGCACCTCGAAGCCGTCTATGCCCGGCAGGCCAACGTCCAGGATCACCAGGTCAAAGCGCTCGCGCCCGGCGCCAAGCACCGCATGCTCGCCGTTGGCCATGACGTCCACCGCGTGGCCTTCGCCTTGAAGAATGCGCGCGATTCCACTGGCCAGCGCAGCATCGTCTTCGACAATCATTATTCTCACCGGGTCAATGATACCGCTCCCCAAAAAAGGGCCCGCTCAAGGCGGGCCCAAGCACAACGCGGCACGCGGCTGGAGGAATGTCCGCGCACCGCAACGCCGTCAACCCGGTCAGGTGAACAGAGCCAGAATCTCCGTCCCCAGGAATAGCGCGGTGAAAACAATGACGGCGACCTTCCCGACGTGGTGAACGCTGCGCTGAACGCCTTCGCCGACGAACATCAACGAACAAGCTGCGGCAATTGCGAATGCTGCGGCATAGCCTTGCATGCGATTCTCCATGGCGCCCCGTAAGCGGGGCCCGGCAGCAAATCGTCCACCCGCGAGCTTGCGCGCCGCTTGCCGAAGGCTTGCACCGGGCTTGCGACGCCGTCATTCAGGCTGGCGCTCGCGGCGTGGTGCACAATGGACCATGCAACCCGCCCGCAGCCTTGTCCGCCTCCTGCCGGCGCTCGCAGCGGCAGCGGTCTTCGTGGCCGCCTGCGCGATTACCCGGATCGCAATCGCCTTGCGGCCGGAGGTTGCCGCGCTTGACGCCGGCGACCTCACGCGCGGATTCGCCTATGGGCTGGGATTCGATTTCGCCGCCGCCGCGTACGCCATCGCCCCGTTTACGCTCTGGCTGATGCTCGCGCCCGGCCGGATCGCAGGCGCCTGGATCTACCGCGCGGCAAGCGTCGCCTGGTTCTTCGCCGCCTGCTTTGCCGCGCTGCTGCTCGGCGTGTCGGAGTGGCTGTTCTGGGATGAATTCGGCGGCCGCTTCAATTTCATCGCGGTCGATTACCTGCTCTACACGCACGAGGTGCTCGCCAACATCTGGCAGTCCTATCCCACCGGCAAGCTGCTGGTCGCGATCGCGCTTGCCGCGGCGGTCCTGACGGCGCTGCTCGCGCGCTCGCTCTGGCGGTGGTCGGCGGCGCCGGCTGGCTGGCGCCAGAGATCGGCTGTGGTACTGGCGCTGATCCTCGTTCTGGCCGGCCTGACGCGCTTCGTGGAGGGCGACGACAAGAACTTTTCCACCCGGGATACGGCCAATGAACTGGCCGGCAACGGCCTCTACGAATTCTTTTCTGCCCTGCGGCGCAACGAACTGAGCTTCGAGCGCTATTACGCGACCTTGCCGCTGGATGAGGCCTTGGCGACGGTGCGCGGCGCCTTCGGCAAAGCGCGCTGGATAAAGCCGGAGGGCGGCGGCATCGAGCGCTTCGAACCCGGCGGCGGCGCCGAGCGCAAATTGAACGTGGTGCTGGTGAGCGTGGAGAGCCTGGGCGCCGAGTTCCTGGGCGCCTACGGCGACCCGCGCGGCCTGACGCCCAACCTGGACCGCCTCGCGAAGGAGAGCCTCTGGTTCTCCCGCGTCTACGCCACCGGCAACCGCACCGTGCGCGGCCTCGAAGCGCTCGCGCTCTCGTTGCCGCCGACGCCGGGCCAGTC
Source organism: Betaproteobacteria bacterium (assembly GCA_039931635.1). Classification (GTDB taxonomy): domain Bacteria; phylum Pseudomonadota; class Gammaproteobacteria; order Burkholderiales; family SG8-39; genus RBG-16-66-20. Next base: position 4,425 of record JBDTRO010000041.1, read on the forward strand.
CATCGTGCGCCGCCCGAACAACGAGAAACTGTTTTCCCTCGGCAGCGTGTTCGAGGACAAGGACTATGCCGTGATGTTCGCCTACGGCGGTTACGGCTACTTCGACAACATGAACGCGTTCTTCGCCGCCAACCACTACCGCGTCGTCGATCGCCGCGCCATCCCGTCGGAGCGCATCGAGTTCGAGAACGTCTGGGGCGTGGCGGACGAGCACCTCTACGACCAGGTCATCGCCGAAATCGACCGCGACAAGGCGGCGCAGCCGCAGCGGCCTGTCTTCGTGCACGTGATGACCACCAGCAATCACCGGCCCTACACCTACCCGGGCGGGCGCATCGATATCCCGTCAGGCAGCGGCCGGGAGGGCGCGGTGAAATACACCGACTACGCGCTCGGCCAACTGATCGAGCGCGCACGCGCCCGCCCGTGGTTCAAGGACACCGTATTTGTCATCACTGCCGACCACGGCGCGAGCGCGCGTGGCACGACGCGGATTCCCGTGGACAAGTACCTGATCCCGGTCTTCGTGTACGCGCCGGCACACATCGCGCCGCAGCGTGTCGACCGGCTGATGTCGCAGATCGACATCGCGCCAACGCTGCTTGGGCTGCTCGATTTCAGCTACCACACCAAGTTCCTCGGCCGCGATGTGCTGCACTCGGCGCCGCAAACCGACCGCGCGTTCATCGGCAATTTCCAGACGCTGGCGTTCATGAAGGACAACCACATCGCCGTGCTGGAGCCCAAACGCAAGACCGGCGTCTACCGGCTGGACGAGAAAGGCGCCTATTTCGCGCTCGCCGCGGACCCTGCGTTCACGCGCGAAGCGATTGCGTTCTACCAGGTCGCCTCGCACGTGTTCCGCAACGGCCTGTATCTGGACGAGGAGCAGCTCGATCCCGCCGATCGCGTCGCCGCCGCAGCGCTCGTACCTCGGCGCTAGCCGCCCAGGCTGCCAGCCAGGGCCTGGATCCGCAGTTCCTGCTGGACCACGAAGGCGCGCAGGTCGATGCCCGTCACGCGTGCATCCACACGGGTGCGCGCAGCGTCGATGAGTTCCAGGACGGTGCTGCGCCCGAGTCGGTAGGCGTCCTCGGCCATCTGCCTGAGCGCGGGGCTGCGCACATCGACCTTGCGCTCGAAGCGCTCCAGGGCGGCGCGGCGCTCTTCGAGCGCTTTGAGCAGCCGTCCTAGTTCCACCGCGGCTTCGGCCTCGATGGCCTCGCGCCGCAGCTCAGCCGCACGCAGCTCAGCCTGCGCCTTGGACAACTGTCCGCGCCGTGAATCGAGCAGCGGCACCTCGGTCGAGAAGCCGATGAAATTGGCCGCTCCGAATGGCTCGCTGGTCCAGGACCTGCTCAGGCTCAGCACCGGCACCGGCCAGCGTTCAAGCTCAGCGCGCCTGACCGCCGCGCGCGCGATATCCTCGTCGCGCTGAGCGGAAATGATCTGCGGATTGCCGGACGCGAGGGAGGCCCGCCACGTCGCCGGATCGCCAGGCAAACCGGCGGGTGCAAGCAGGCCATCGGCACGCGGGCGCCAGCCCAGAGCGCCGAGCAGCATCGCGAGCCCCGCAGTTTTTTCAGCAGCTTCGGCATGCGCGTCCGCCAGCCGCGCGGCGATGCCCGCCACTTCGATCTCGACGCGCGCAAGGTCATAGCGACTGGCCATGCCGCTGTCCAGCCGCCCGGAGATCAACGCCGCGGCGCGCTCGATGTCTCGGTGCGCCTCGGAGAAAACCGCAATCTTCTCCTGCGCCGCCTGCAGGCCCGCGAATAGTTCCGCGGCGCGTAGTGCCAGTTCGCCACGCGCCAGGCCGATTCGTGCCCTCGCGCCCAACACGCCTTGATCTGCCGCTTCGGCCCGCGCGGCGCGTTGTCCCGCAATCAGCAGTGGAAATTCGACCCCCGCCTGCTGCTGGCGGCTGCCCTCAAACATCGTATTCGCGCCGCCGGCGGGCCGCGAACGGCCGTAGGAAATGGTCGGGTTGGGAAGCGCTCCTGCGCTCTCGCGGTCAGCTTGGGCAGCATCGACGCCCACCCGTTCCACGGCCAGCCGTGGGCTGCGTTCGGCGACCAGCCGCAGCAAGACCGGCAGGGTAAGGAGCTCGGGCAGCGACTCCGATGATCGCTGCGCAGCCGCGCAGTGCGAAAACAGAATCCCGGCGAATCCAAGTACCGCCCATGATCGGCGGCTCATGACCGATCCTCGATCCGCTCGTCCTCTTCCTCGGGCGTCGCCAGGTGCCGCGGGGTAATGTAACTGTAGAGCACAGGCAGCACCCATAGCGCGATGAGCAGCGTGGTCACCATGCCACCCACCACGACCAGCGCGAATGGCCGCTGCGTCTCGCTGCCCACACCGGTGGACAGCGCCATCGGCAGCAGGCCGACGAAGGCGAGCATCGATGCCATGAGGACCGGTCGCAGCCGCTCGCCTGCGCCCTGCACCAATGCCGGCGCCAGCTCCTCGCCGCCGCGGCGACGGGCTTCGGCTGCGCTGAGCACCAGCAGACCCATCAGCGACACTTGGCCGATGAGCGCGATGAATCCTATGGCCGCGCTTACGGACAGCGGCGTGCCGTCGATCAACAGGGCGAAGGCGCCGCCGGTGAGCGCAAACGGCACGGTAAGCAGTACGGAGAGCGCGCTGCGCCCGGATTGCATAGCCGCGTACAGCAGTCCGAGCACGGTGAGCACTGCGAGCGGAATCACGATTCTCAGGCGCGCCATCGCGCGCCGCTGGTTCTCGAACTCGCCGCCCCAGACGAAATAATGGCCCTCGGGGGCCTCAACCTCCCGACCTACTATCGCAATCGCTTCTTCGGACACCGATCCCATGTCGCGGCCTTCGACGTTGAATTTCAGCGAAAGGTAGCGGCTGTTTCCCTCGCGGTTGATCGACGTCACGCCGTCGCTAAGCCTGAGCGTGGCCAGATCGCGCAACGGGACGCGTGCGCCGGACTCGGTGGCCACGGTTACCGCGCCGATCTTTTCAGCGTCGTCGCGCAGCTCCAGCGGCAGCATCAGGCGCACGGGCACCGGCCGCTCCCCCTCCCACATCGTTGTCGCCACGCGTCCGGCGAGGGCGGTCTCCAGCGTGCGTTGCGCATCCTCGATCGCGACGCCGGCGCGCGCCAGCGCCTGCCGGTCGAACGTCACCTGCAACTGCGGCGTGCTCGCGTCCCGGTAGAGATCGAGATCGACGATGCCGGGCACCGCCTTGAGCGTGTCCTTCGCCTTCTCCAGCGTCTTGCGCATGAGCGCAAGATCGGGACCGAACAATTTGAGCACCACCTTGCCGCGCACTCCGCTTACCGCCTCCTCGACGTTGTCCTTCATCGGCTGCGAGAAGTTGTAGCGCACGCCGGGAATCTCCGTGAGCGACGCGCGCATTTCGTCGATCAGGCGCTTCTTGTCCAGGCCCGCGCGCCATTC
>JBDTRO010000042.1:0-6843 GCA_039931635.1 Betaproteobacteria bacterium
AAAGCGCGGCAGTTCGTCCGGGATGCGGCTCTTCTCGAAATGGTTCGACAGCAGCGCGAATCCGAGCAGCAGGCCGAGCAGGTTGGCGAGAATCACCCATTCGTGCATCAGGTGCGTGCCTAGTCCGCCCAAACCCGGGCCGGTCTTGAAGCCGGCAATTCCGACTTTGTAGAGCGTGATTGCCGCCAGGCCGATCAGCGCGACCTGCAGCGTGTGGTGGTGGAACAGCGCCACGCCCGCAAGCGTCAGCGCGAACAGCACGAAATCGGCCGGCACGCCCATTGCGTTGGCCGCCGCGCCGATGATCAGCGCTCCCGCGAACAATCCCCTTTCCCGCGCCAGCAGGCGCAGCGCAACGGTCTTCATCGATCGTCTCCCATTTGCGCGCGATTATAGAGGCAACGACAACCTGCAATTCCAAACGGGCGTGGGAACCCGCGCCGCGGGCTTAGGTCAGATTACGGTATCCTTCCCTGGTCGCACTGAACCCATGCGCCTCTCGCTCCGCTTCCTCGTCCCCCTTGCGCTCGCGCTCGCGGCGATCGCCTACGGCGTGGTGCCCCTCGTCGACGAACTCACGCTCAAATGGTTCGTGCGCGACCTGGAGATCCGCAAGAACCTGATCGCGACCGCGGTGCAGGAACCGCTGGTGGAGCTGCTGACCGACAAGGCGCGCGACAAGGTGCGGCTGCAAAGGGTGCAGGATTTCTTCAACCGCATCCTGCAGGACGAGCGCCTGTTCGCGCTGGGCTTCTGCGATTCCGCCGGCAAGCTGGTTTACCGCACGCCGACGCTGCCGCCAGACGTCGTCTGTCGCGCGCCACAGCTGCCGCTGGAAGAATCGGGGCGCGTGATCAAGCGGGGCACGAGCGCCCTGCACGTCGGCGCGAGCCCGCTGATGGTGGACGGCCAGCGCATCGGCGAGTTGCTGATCGTGCACGACATGAGCTTCGTCGAGCGCCGCAGCGCCGACACCAAGAAGTACATCGTGTACCTGTTCGCCGCGATCGGCGCGGTCATCGCGCTCATCACGGTGGTGATCGCGGAGCTGTCGTTCCGCGGCTGGATGGCCGGCATCAAGGCGCTGATCCGCGGCCAGTCCCTCGCACTGTCGCCCGAGGCGAAATCGAGCGAACTGCGCCCCATCGCGCGCGACCTGGAGGCGATGGTGCGCGAACTGGAGGGCGAGCGCCGGATGCGCGACGAGTCGCAGATCAGCTGGACGCCGGAGAACCTGCGCGCCATCCTGCGCGATGACCTGAAGGGAGACGAGATCCTGATTGTCTCCAACCGCGAACCCTACATCCACATGCGCAAGGATGGACGCATCGAGGTGCAGCGGCCGGCCAGCGGGCTGGTGACGGCGATGGAGCCGGTGATGCGCGCCTGCTCGGGCACCTGGATCGCGCACGGCTCGGGGAGCGCCGACCGCGACACGGTGGATGCGCAGGACCACGTCATGGTGCCGCCGGAGAAGCCGGCCTACCGCATCCGGCGCGTCTGGCTGAACAAGGAGGAGGAGGCCGGGTACTACTTCGGCTTCGCCAATGAGGGACTGTGGCCGCTGTGCCACATCGCGCACACCCGGCCGGTGTTCCGTGCATCCGACTGGGAGCACTACCGTACGGTCAACCAGCGCTTCGCGCAGGCCGTGGTGCAGGAATCGCGCACCGAGAACCCGATCGTGCTGGTGCAGGACTACCACTTCGCGCTGCTGCCCAGGATGATCCGCGAGCGCCTGCCGCAGGCGACCATCATCACCTTCTGGCACATTCCCTGGACCAACCCGGAGGCCTTCGGCGTGTGCCCCTGGCGCGTCGAGCTGCTCGAAGGATTGCTGGGTTCGTCGATCCTCGGCTTCCACACCCAGGTGCATTGCAACAACTTCTTCGACACCGTGGACCGCACGCTCGAGGCGCGCGTCGACCGCGAAACCTCCAGCATCCATTTCGGCGGCAATCCCACGGAAGTCCGGCGCTACCCGATCTCGATCGAGTGGCCGCCGGTCCCGCTGGCCGCGCAGCCGCCGGTGCCGGAATGCCGCAGGGCGGTGCGCGCGGCGCTGGGCCTGGGCGACGACGTGCGGCTGGGCATCGGCGTCGACCGCCTGGACTACACCAAAGGCATCCTCGAGCGCTTCGCCGCCGTCGAGCGCCTGCTCGAGCTCGAACCGCACTGGATCGGCCGCTTCACCTTCATCCAGATCGCGGCGCCCTCGCGCTCCAGCATCGAGGAGTACCAGAGCCTGGACGCGCGGGTGCGCGCCGCGGCCACGCGCATCAATGCCCGCTTCGGCTCCACGTCCTACACGCCGATCGCGCTGAAAATAGAACACCATGACGCCGACCAGGTCTACACCTACTACCGCGCCTCCGACGTGTGCTGCGTCTCGAGCCTGCACGATGGCATGAACCTGGTAGCCAAGGAATTCGTCGCCGCGCGCGACGACGAGCGTGGCGTCCTGATTCTTTCGCAGTTCACCGGCGCGGCACGCGAACTGTCCGAGGCGCTGATCGTCAATCCCTATGACACCGAACAGTGCGCGGCCGCGCTGCGCGCCGCGCTCACCATGCCGCCCGACGAACAGCGCCACCGCATGCGCAGCATGCGCAGCCTGATCCAGGAGTTCAATGTCTATCGCTGGGCGGGCCGCATGCTGCTCGACGCGGCGCGCATGCGCAACCGGCGCCGGGTGACCGGGCAGCGCGACGCCGCCAAAGTCATCGACCTGCGGCGGGCATGACGATGCGCCGCATGCCCCCGTTCGCCGCGGACTGGTCGTTTTTCCTCGACATCGACGGCACGCTGCTTGAATTCGCGGCGCGTCCGCAGGAAGTCCGCGTCGAGCCTGGCCTGCTGGACCTGCTCAAAGGGCTGTTCGCCGCAACCGGCGGCGCGGTCGCGCTGGTCAGCGGCCGCTCGGTGGAGGATATCGACCAGCTGTTCGCGCCGCTCGCCTTCCCTGCGGCCGGACAGCACGGCACCGAGCGCCGGACGGCCAAAGGAACCATCCGCCGCCACGCGCCCTCGGTCGAGAATCTGGGCACCGCCGCGGCCGAGCTCGTGCGGCTGACCGCGGCGCACGCGGGCCTGGTGCTGGAGAACAAGGGCATGACGCTCGCCCTGCACTACCGGCTCGCGCCCGGCCTCAGGGCGCTCGCCGAGCGCGAAATGCGGGCCGTCGCCGCCGGCCTCGGCGACCGCTTCGAGCTGCAGAACGGCAAGTTCGTCATCGAAATCAAGCCCAGCGGGAAGGACAAGGGCAGCGCCATCGCCGAATTCATCAGCGAAGCGCCGTTCGCCGGCCGGCGGCCGGTGTTCATCGGCGACGACCTGACTGACGAGCCGGGCTTCGACAGGGTCAACCGCGCCGGCGGCTACTCCGTGAAGGTCGGTCCCGGCATCACGCGCGCCCGCTGGCACCTGTTCGACGCCGCCGAGGTGCGCCGCTGGCTGGAAGCGTATAGCGCGCAGTTCGCGCCCCGCACGCGCCGGGTGGCGCGATGAACAGCCTCGACCTGGGAATCATCGGCAACGCGAACGTCAACGCGCTGATCACCGGCGAGGGCGAAATCTGCTGGGCCTGCATGCCGCGCCTGGACGGGGATGCCGTGTTCTGCTCCCTGCTGCGCGAGCGGGGCGGCGAGCAGGAATTCGGCTTCCTGGCAGTGGACCTCGAGGGCATGATCCGCAGCGAGCAGGAATACCTGCCGCATACCCCGGTCCTGGTGACGCGCCTGTATGACGGCGCCGGGGGCGTGGTGGAGATCACCGACTTCGCGCCGCGCTTCCGCCAGTTCGACCGCCTGTTCAGCCCGTGCCAGCTGGTGCGCACGGTGCGGCCGCTCGCAGGCAGCCCGAAGGTGCGGCTGCGCGTGCGGCCTGCCCTGGATTACGGCCGCGCGCGCCGCCAGACCACCTGGGGTTCGAACCACGTGCGCTACATCGCGCCCGACTTCGTGCTGCGGCTGACCACCGACGGCTCGCTCACGGCCGTGCTCGAAGAAACGCCCTTCGTGCTGCGCGAGCCGGTCGCGCTGATTCTCGGCTCGGACGAAACCCTGCAGGGCTCGGTGCCGGACGTGGCGCGCCGCTTCCTCGAACAGACCGTCGACTACTGGCGCGACTGGGTGCGCGACCTCTCGATTCCCTTCGAGTGGCAGGAGCAGATCATCCGCGCCGCGATCACACTGAAGCTCGCGGCCTTCGACGACACCGGCGCGATCGTGGCGGCGCCCACGACCTCGATTCCCGAAGCCGCGGGCAGCAGCCGTAACTGGGACTACCGCTACTGCTGGCTGCGCGACGCGTATTTCGTGGTCAACGCCCTGAACCGCCTGAACGCGACCCGCACCATGGAACGCTACCTCGGCTACCTCATCAACATCGCCGCGGGCGGCGACCACGCGCTGCAGCCCGTGTACCAGATCAGCGGCCGCCCGGAGCTCGAGGAGCGCGAGATCGCCACCTTGCCGGGATACCGCGGCATGGGGCCGGTACGGGTCGGCAACCAGGCGTTCCGGCAGGTGCAAAACGACGTCTATGGCTCGACGGTGCTCGCCGCCACGCACGCCTTTTTCGACAGCCGGCTCGACGCTGTCGCCAACGAGAGCCTGTTCAGGCACCTCGAGCCGCTGGGCGAGCGCGCGGTGGCGGCACACGCGCTGCCAGACGCCGGGCTGTGGGAACTGCGCGGCAACGCGCGCGTGCATACGTTTTCGAGCGTCATGTGCTGGGTCGCCTGCGACCGGCTGGCGAAGATCGCGACGCGCCTCGGGATCGCCGATCGCGCGCGCTACTGGCGCGCGCATGCCGAGCGGATCCACGCCGTCGTCTGCGCGCGCGCCTGGAACGCCGCGCGCGGCAGCTTCTGCGCCGCCTTCGAGGGCGACTCGCTGGACGCCAGCCTGCTGCTGCTGGCCGAGCTGGGCTTCCTGCGCGCGGACGATCCGCGCTTCGCGGGCACCGTCGCCGCGATCGAGCGCGAGCTCAAGCGCGGCGATTTCATCTTCCGCTACACCGAGCCCGACGATTTCGGCGCCCCGGCCAACGCCTTCGTGGTCTGCACCTTCTGGTACATCGACGCGCTCGCCATGCTCGGCCGACGCGATGAGGCGCGCGCGCTGTTCGAAGCCACCCTCGCCAGGCGCAACCGCCTCGGGCTGCTGTCGGAACACATCGACATCGCCACGGGGGAGCACTGGGGCAATTATCCGCAGACGTACAGCATGGTCGGCATGATCAACAGCGCGACGCGGCTCAGCATCCCCTGGGACCAGGCCTACTGAGGCTCCCGGTGCTGCGCATCGGCCTCGACATTGGCGGCACCAAGACAGAGCTGATCGCGCTCGATTCCGACGGCGGCAAGCGCCTCGGACGCCGCGTCGCCACCCCGCACGGCGACTACGATGCGGCGCTCGCCGCGCTCGCCGGCCTCGTGCACGAGGCGGAGAACGAGCTCGGCTCGCGCGCGAGCGTGGGCGTCGGCCTGCCCGGCACCGTGTCGCCCCGTTCCGGCCTTGTGGCCAACGCCTACGCCACGCCGTACAACGGCAAGCCCCTGCAGGTCGATCTGGAACAGCTGCTCGAGCGCGACATCCGCGTCGAAAACGACGCCAACTGCTTTGCGCTATCGGAAGCCGTGGACGGCGCCGCGCACGGCGCGGGCGTCGTGTTCGGCGCCATCCTCGGCACCGGCGCCGGCGGCGGCATCGTCGTCGAGGACGGCATCCTGCGCGGCGCGAACCGCGGCGCCGGCGAGTGGGGCCACAACCCGCTGCCCTGGATGACACCCGAAGAGTATCCGGGGACGCGCTGCTACTGCGGGCGCACCGGCTGCATCGAGCGCTTTGTTTCCGGACCGGCGCTGGCGGCGGACCACGCGCGCGCCTCGGGAGAGTCCCTCGAGCCCGCGCAAATCGCGGCGCGCGCCGCGGCTGGCGACGTGGCGTGCGCGGCCAGCCTGGTGCGCCTAGAACAGCGGCTCGCGCGCGCGCTCGCCCACGTAATTAACCTGATCGACCCGGATGTCATCGTGCTGGGCGGCGGCCTGTCGAACATCGAGCGCCTCTACACCACCGTGCCCGAACTGTGGGGTGAGTACATTTACGCCGCCTCCGCCGAGACCCGCCTGGTGCGCGCGGCGCACGGAGATGCGAGCGGAGTGCGAGGTGCCGCGCGTCTCTGGGACGCCTGATCCGGTTCAGGCCTTCAGCGCCGCCAGGACCTCGTCCAGCATCTTCTTCGCGTCGCCGAACAGCATCCGGTTGTTCTCTTTGTAGAACAGCGGATTGTCGACGCCCGCGTAGCCCGAAGCCATGCTGCGCTTCATCACGATCGATGTTTTCGCCTTCCAGACTTCGAGCACCGGCATGCCTGCGATCGGACTGGACGGGTCGTCCTGCGCGGCCGGGTTCACGATGTCGTTGGCGCCAATCACCATGGCGACATCGGTTTCGGGGAAATCTTCGTTGATCTCGTCCATTTCCATCACGATGTCGTACGGCACCTTCGCTTCGGCCAGCAGCACGTTCATGTGGCCGGGCATGCGGCCGGCAACCGGATGGATGCCGAAGCGCACGTTGACGCCTTTTCCGCGCAGGTAGCGGGTGATGTCGTTTACCGTGTGCTGCGCCTGCGCGACGGCCATGCCGTAGCCCGGCACGATGATCACGCTCTTCGCGTCCCGCAGCAGCTCCGCCGTCTCTGTCGCATTGATCGGCACGACCTCGCCGGCCGGTGCCGACGCACCGGGGGCAGCGGTTGTGCCGCCCCCGGTTCCAAACCCACCGGCGATCACGCTGATGAAATTGCGGTTCATCGCCTGGCACATGATGTAGGAAA
>JBDTRO010000043.1:0-10282 GCA_039931635.1 Betaproteobacteria bacterium
GGTTGCGCCTCGGGATCCGTCTTCACCAGCACGGCGAAGCACGCGCCCTGGATGCCGTTCGAGATCCAGGTCTTGGTGCCGTTGAGGACGTAGCCGTCTGCGCTGCGCTTCGCCCGCGTGCGGATCGCCTGGAGGTCGGTGCCGGCATTGGGTTCAGTGAGCGCCAGGCCGCCGCGGATTTCACCCGCGGCGAACCTGGGCAGGTACTTGCGCTTCAGTTCTTCGCTTCCATAGCGCTCGACGAGCAGGGCCATCATCAAATGGGAATTGAAGATTCCCGTGAGCGACATCCAGACTTCCGAAATGCGCGCCACGATGCGCCCGTAGAGCTCGGCCGACAGCCCCAGTCCGCCGTACGCGGGGCTGATGGTGGCGCCGAACAGGCCGAAATTCTTCATCTGCTCCACCATGGCCGCCGGCCAGACGTCGTCGTGCTCCAGTTTCATCACCTGCGGTTCGACGTCCTTGCGCAGCCATTTGTCGATCGCATCGAGGATCTGCCGGCCTTCCTCCGAATCGAGGGCGACGGCGAAGCGCGGGCGGGATTGCGGTGCATTCATGGTCAGCCTTTCAGTAGCCGGCGCGCGTTTCGAGGTCGTTGCCGCGCTTCATCACGAGCATCGTGCGCTCGAACTCGCAGACGACTTCCTTGCGCTGGTTGCGGCCGACGGTCCGGATGGTGACGATGCCCTGGCCGGGCCGGGATTTTGATTCGCGCTTCGCGAGCACCGTCGATTCGGCATAGAGCGTGTCGCCGATGAAGACGGGCAGGGGCAGGGTGATTTTTTCCCAGCCCAGGTTGGCGATCGCCTTCTGGCTGACGTCGGAGACGCTCATGCCGACGAGCACCGACAGCGTGAGCGTGCTGACGACCAGCGGACGCCCGAACTCCGAATGCTTCGCGTACTCCGCGTCGAAGTGGATCGGGTGCGTGTTCATGGTGAGCAGCGTGAACCAGGTATTGTCGGCTTCGCTGATGGTGCGGCCGGGGCGGTGTTCATAGGTGGCCCCGACCTCGAAATCCTCGAAGTAGCGGCCAAAGCGCTCGCGATAGCGCGCCTCGCCTACCTGCACCGATTCACCGGCCATCTCCGCCTCCCGCGACTTCCTTAATTGTCCGGACAATTGTATATTAGTTGGAGGAGGAAGAAACCATGCGTCGCCGCGAGGTGGAATGAGCCAGCCGCTGCCCCTGCCGCTTGCCGGCATGCGCGTTCTTGCGGTCGAGCAGTACGGCGCGGGACCCGCCGGGACGATCTATCTCGCCGACCTCGGCGCGGACGTGATCAAGGTGGAAAACCTGCGCGAAGGCGGCGATGTCGGCCGCCAGGTCGGTCCGCATTTCTTCGGGCCGGGTGACAGCCAGTTCTTCCAGACCTTCAACCGGAACAAGCGCTCCATCGCGCTCGACCTGCGGCGCGAAGAGGGGAACGCGATCCTGCGCGATCTCGCGCGCAGCGCGGATGGCGTGCTGAACAACCTGCGCGGCGACCAGCCGGGAAAACTTGGCCTGACCTACGACGCGCTTAAGGACGTCAATCCGCGCATCGTCTGCACGCATCTGTCCGCCTACGGCCGGGACGGCTCGCGCGCGGCGTGGCCGGGATACGACTACCTCATGCAGGCCGAGGCCGGCCACATGTCGCTCACCGGAGATCCCGCGGGGCCGCCCGCGCGCTACGGGATTTCGGTCGTGGACCTGATGACGGGGCTGGCGGCCTGCTACGGGATGCTGGCGGCGATCATGAGCGCGCGCGAGACCGGCCGCGGCCGGGACGTGGACACGAGCCTGTTCGACCTCGCGCTGTTCAACCTGAATTATCCCGGCACCTGGTACCTGAATGCCGGCGCAGTGCAGGGCCGGGAGGCGCGCTCGGCGCATCCGTCAATAGTGCCGAGCCAGCTCTATCGCACGCGGGATGGCTGGATCTTCGTCATGTGCAACAAGGAAAAATTCTGGGGCCTGCTTGCGAGCGAGCTTGGACATCCCGAATGGGCGGATGATCCGCGTTACGCGACGTTTGCGGAGCGCCTCAAGCGGCGCGACGAGCTTACGGGAATCCTGGACGAGGCCTTCGGCCGCGATACCACGGCCGCCTGGCTGCAGCGCCTCTCGGGCAAGCTGCCGGTAGCGCCTGTAAACGACGTCGGCGCCGCGCTGGACAATCCCTTCGTTGCTGAAAGAGGCGGCATCGTGGATTTCGGCCACGCGCGTTTGATCGCGAACCCGATCCGTTGCGGCGCAGAGCTGCCGCGCAAAGTGGCGCCTGCGCTGGGTGCGGACACGGACGACCTGCTGCGTGGGCTGGGACTGGACGAGGCGCGCATCGCCGAGCTGCGCGCGCAACGCATCGTGGGCTGATGAAACGCCACCGCTACGAGCAGATCGCGAAGGCACTCGCCGAGCAGATCGGCGCCGGCAAGTTCGCGGTCGGCGATTCGCTGCCCACCGAGGCGCGGCTTTGCAGCAAATATGGCGTGAGCAGGTACACCGCACGGGAGGCCCTGCGGCAATTGCGCGAGGCGGGCCTGATCACGCGGCGGCCGCGGGCCGGTTCGACCGTGACCGCGGCGCGCGGCGGCTCGACTTTCAGCCTGCCGGTCAGCTCCGCAGCCGATCTGTTCCGCTATGCGACCGACGCCCGCTTCGTGATCGAGCGGCGCGAGCGCATCCACGCGGACAGCGAGGACATGGCGGTTCTCGAGTGCCGGCGCGGCCAGGAATGGATCAAGCTCTCCGGCATCCGCCGGCGCCCCGGCGTCGCGCGGCCGGTGTGCCTGATCCAGGTGTATTTGAATGTCGTGCTCGCAGGGCTGGAAGCCACGCTGCCACGCTCGCCCGGTGTCATCTATCCCCGGGTTGAGAAAGCGCTCGGCATCCGCATCGCGTGGATCGGGCAGCGCATCGAGGCGGTGAAACTGCCCGCGGCAGAGGCGCAACGCCTCGGTTCCGTCCGCGATGGCTGCGGTCTGCGCGTGCGCCGCTACTACTACGATGCCAACGACCGGCTGCTCGAAGTGTCCGACTCGCTGCACGCGGGCGAGGATTTTGCCTACGAGATGCGGCTGAAACGCGACTAGCTGCGGCGATTCGCCGTGCGTTGGACTGCGTACAATCAGCCGGATGAAAACCCGACCCCTCGGCCGCTCCGGCCTCCAGATCGCCCCGGTCGTCTTCGGCGCCAATGTTTTCGGCTGGACCGTCGACCAGCCAACCGCCCTCAAACTGCTCGACCGCTTCGTCGGTGGCGGCCTGAACGCCATCGACACGGCCGACGTGTATTCCAGGTGGGTGGAGGGCAACAAGGGCGGCGAATCGGAATCCATGATCGGCCAGTGGCTCAAGCAATCGCCGGCGCGGCGGGAAAAGATCGTTCTCATCACCAAAGTAGGCGGCGCCCCGGGATCCGACGGCAAGGGCCTGTCCGCGGCGAGCATCGCAGCGGGCGTCGATGCGTCGCTGCGCCGGCTGAACACCGACCGCATCGATCTCTATCTCAGCCATAAGCCGGATCCCGCGACGCCCATCGAAGAAACGCTGCGCGGCCACGAGGCGCTCATCAAGGCGGGCAAGGTGAGGGCGATCGGCAGCTCCAACTACACCGCCGCCGGCCTGCGCGAGGCGCTCGACACCTCGAAGGCGAAGAACCTGCCGCGCTATGAAGTCGAGCAGCCCGAATACAACCTGAGCGAGCGTGGCAAATTCGAAGGGCCGTTGCGCGACCTGTGCCTCGCCGAAGGTGTGGGCGTTATCGTCTACTACAGCCTCGCCTCTGGATTTCTATCGGGGAAGTACCGCAGCAAGGCCGACCTGAAGGGCCGTGCACGCGGGAGCGCAGTGGAGAAGCACATGACCGAGCGCGGCTTTCGGATCCTCGGTGTGCTGGACACAGTGGCCAAGTCGCACAACGCCAAGCCTGCCGAAGTGGCGCTCGCCTGGCTTATTGCTCGTGAAGGCGTTACCGCGCCGATCGCGAGCGCCACGTCCGTGGAGCAGGTGGACAGCCTGATTCGCTCGGCGCAGCTCGAATTGACCGTCGATGAAATCCGGACGCTGACCGACGCGTCTGGTTGAGGTTTGGTGGGGCGGCAGGAATCGAACCCGCGCGGCTAACATCTCTAACACCTGATAGCGAGAAATCGCCGTTCGAATTTGCGCCGGGAATCGGCTATTTCGCGCGTGTAGCGCCCGTTGCGCGGAGTGAATCGTAGATAGTCGACCAAAGCCAGCTTCGCGCGCTTTGCTTTGTAAGTCTTCAGGAATGGCACCACTTGCAGCAGGAGATCGAGCGCCTGACGGCTCGAGATCTGGTAGGTGAAACTGCGTGCGTGGTGCTCGCTATACGTTTTCTTGGTGGTGATCTTGCCTGCGCCGATCGTTGCCTTTGCGTACATCAACAGGGTTACGTCGTTGTTGCTGATACTCACGACTAGCCGCCGGTTCTCGCGCAAGTGCGCGCGCGTGAGCGTGACGGTTCCTTCGCCGTCGATCAGGCCGGCAAGGTAGGCGGCATGCTCGACGGCCAGGCGATTGATTTGAATCGCGGCTGCCATGCCTGGATTCAACGCACGAAGACCCGGAAAAGAAGACGGCCACCGCATGGGTGGCCGTTAAATTGGTGGAGGCGGCGAGAATCGAACTCGCGTCCGCAAGTCATCCACAGTCAGGACTACATGCTTAGCCTGGTTGTTTGAGCTTCGCCTTGGATCCGCCAACCGGCAGGCTGATCCGCGGCTAGCCGCTTCGACGGATCCCCGGGCCAAAGCGGCCACAACCCGGGGAGAGGCTGGTGAAAATGACGCTGCACCTCTAAGCAAGCTCGGCTTGCGCCTCACTTGCCTGTAGGCCTAACCCACCAGCAGGTTAGTGCAGCGTCTCGCGGGTATTAGGCCGCGAGAGCGAAACGCGTGTCGTTGGCGTTTGAAGTGTTTCCAGATGGATTTACGAGGGCTCTGGTCCTCGGCATGCCCTGTGCTGCTTCAATACCTGCGTCGAAACCAGGTCGCCCCCGTTTCTGACAGTACATCTGAGACCATTATCCCATATGGGGGTTCAAAGCCCCGGGATCAAGTCCATCGGCTGCGCGATGATGGCGTCGGCGTTCCAGGCCTGAAGGTTGCTGCCGTAGCCCCATTCGACCGCTACGGATCGCATGCCGGCCGCGATTGCGGCGTCGATATCGCGCTTGTCGTCGCCCAGGTAGATGCAATCGGCCGGCGCGAGCTCGAGTTCGTCTGCCGCGTAGAGCAGGGATGCGGGATTGGGCTTCAGGAAGGGCGTGGTGTCGCCGCAAACCACGCAGCCGGCGCGCGTCTCCAGTTTGAGCGCCTTGACGAGCAGGCGCGTCAGGCTGGTGGACTTGTTGGTGACGATGCCCCAGCGCAGGCCGCGTGCCTCGATCGCGGCGAGCAGTTCGTCCATGCCGGGGAAAAGACGCGTGTCGACGCAGATGGCGGCCGCGTAATGCTCGAGGAAGGTGTCGCGCAGCATCTTGAACTCCGGATGCTCGGGCAGGATACCCAGCCCGGCACCGATCAGCCCGCGGGCGCCCGAGGACGCGTGAGGGCGCAGGGTCTCGAGCGGCAGTTCCGTCAGGCCGCGCGCCGTGCGCAGGCGATTGAGCGCGCGCGACAGGTCGACCGCGGTGTCGGCGAACGTGCCGTCAAAATCGAATAAAACGGCACGAGTGCCGTCCTTCACCGGTGCCTTGCTAGGCATCTTTCGCGCAGCACAACGAATAATTGACGTCGCAGTTTTCGCCCAGCCGGTACTGGTCGGTGACCGGGTTGTAGGTCATGCCCTTCAATTCCACCGGCCGCAGCCCGGCATCGCGGCACCAGCGCGACAGCTCCGAAGGCTTGATGAAACGGGAATAGTCGTGCGTCCCCTTGGGCAGCATTTTCAGCAGGTATTCGGCGCCGATCACCGCGAACGCATACGACTTCGGATTGCGGTTGATGGTGGAGAAGAACACGCGCCCGCCGGATTTCACGAGCGTGGCGCAGGCCGCGATGGTGCTCGCGGGGTCGGGCACGTGCTCCAGCAGTTCCATGCAGGTGACGATATCGAATTGGCCGGCGTGGGTTTTCGCCTTTTCTTCAGCTGAATTCAATTCGTAGTGAACAGCGAAACCACTTTCCAGCAGGTGAAGCTGCGCGACCTTGAGCGGCTTTTCGGACAGATCGATTCCCGTTACCGACGCACCCAGCCGCGCCATCGCTTCGGACAGGATGCCGCCGCCGCAGCCGACGTCGAGCACGCGCCTGCCGGCAAGCGGCGCGAGGCCGTCGATCCAGGCGAGCCGCAGGGGATTGAGGTCGTGCAGCGGCCGGAACTCGCCCTGCGGGTCCCACCAGCGGTGCGCGAGCTCGCCGAATTTCGCGAGCTCGGCCGGGTCTGCGTTCTGTTGCATGGTCGCCATAAACAAAAAGCCCCGCCGGAGCGGGGCTTTTCTAGAGCCGTGAGACTCGTTTGGCTCGCTTACTTGCGCGTACCGATGACTTCGATCTCCACGCGGCGGTTCTTCTGGCGACCATCCGCCGTCTTGTTGCTTGCCACGGGCTGTTTCTCGCCCTTGCCTTCCGTGTAGATCCGGTTCGGCTCGACGCCCCTGGTGACCAGGTAAGCCTTGACCGACTCGGCGCGGCGCACCGACAGCTTCTGGTTGTAGGCGTCGCTGCCGATCGAATCGGTGTGGCCGATCGCGATCACGACTTCAAGGTTGATGGCTTTCACCTTTGTGGCGAGGTCATCGAGCTTGTTTTTGCCTTCATTCTTCAGCACCGACTTGTCGAAGTCGAACAGCACGTCGGCCGCGAGCGTCACTTTTTCGGCGACGGGCGCGGGCTTGGCAGCAGGCTTCGCAGCCGGCTTGGCAGCGGGCGGCGGCGGCGGCGGCGGGGGCGTAGCGGCCATCGGCTTCGGCATCAGGTCGGGATCGCACTCGGCGATCGCCATCGCGGGCGTCCAGTAACCGGCGCGCCAGCACTGGCCGTACGGGTTCTTCCAGACAGGACCGCCGACACCCTGCCTCCAATAGCCGTCAACAGTCTGCGCGGCCACGTTGAAAGACGTCGCCGACAACACGGTACCGGCGGCAATTAGCAGCGGCATCCAAAGTTTTTTGCTCATGCGTTTCCCCTTGCTGGATTTCTGGATTTCCGGGAATTTTCCCGGAATGCTTTTTAATTCAATGTGCTGCATCATTTCTCAGAATATTTTGCCATAACTTCGCCCGGGTGTCCAAGCCCAAAAGTGCCGGAATTGCAACTATTCCGTCGCATACCAGTCGTTTTCCCGCCACCCAGACATCGGTCACTTGCTGCCGCCCGGCGGCATAGACCAGCTGCGAGGCCGGGTCGTAGCAGGGAACGAGCTCCGGGCCGGCAAGCCGTACCGCGGCGAGGTCGGCGGCCTTGCCCGGCCGGAGCGAGCCGATGCGCGTTTCAAGGCCCAGGGCAGAGGCGCCGCCCAGGGTCGCGGCGCGCAGCGCGGCATGCGCCGGCATCGCCTCGGCGTCGCCGGCCACGGCCTTCGCGAGCAGTGCGGCGAGGCGCAACTCCTCGAACATGTCCAGCCGGTTGTTGCTGGCCGCGCCATCGGTGCCGATCGCCACATTGATGCCCGCCGCGAGCATTTTCGCCACCGGCGCGAAGCCGCTCGCAAGCTTGAGGTTGGACGAAGGGCAGTGCGCGATCGATACGCCGTGCTTCGCCAGCAGCCCGATCTCGGCCTCCGAAAGGTGCACGGCGTGCACCGCGATCAGGCCGGGTCCCAGCAGGCCGAGGCGGCGCAGGCGCTCGATCGGCCGCACGCCGTGCTCGGCGAGCGAGCGTTCGATCTCGTCCGTGGTTTCGTGCAGGTGGATGTGCACCGGCACGTCCACCTCGCCGGCCAGCTTGGCAATCTTTCCGAACGTGGCATCCGACACGGTATAGGGAGCGTGCGGGGCGAGGCAGAACGACACCATCGGGTGTTCGCGCCAGCGGTCGCGCAGAGCGAGCCCCTTGGCGAGGTAGTCGTCGGGATCGGAACCGTAGGCCGACGGGAAATCGAACACGATCATGCCGAGCGACGCCCGCATGCCCGCCTCGAGCGCCGCCTCCAGCGTCGCCTCCGGGAAAAAGTACATGTCGTTGAAGCAGGTAACGCCGCCGCGCAGCATTTCGGCGCAGGCGAGCAGGCTGCCGTCCTTCACGAACGCCGGTGAAACGTGCTTCGTCTCCGCGGGCCAGATGTGCTGCTCCAGCCAGCGCATCAGCGGCAGGTCGTCGGCCAGGCCGCGCATCAGCGACATCGCCGCGTGCGTGTGCGCGTTGACCAGGCCGGGAATCAGCGCGTGCTCGTCCAGCAGCACTTTTTCATAGGAGGAAAAGCGGATTTCGGCCTCGGCCTGCGGCAGCACCGCCTCGATGACCCCGTCGCGCACCGCGACGCAATGGGCATCGAGAACGGCGCCCGCAGGCTCAACCGGGATGATCCAGCGGGGACAGAGAAGGCTGACTTGAGACACGGATTTACGGTCAATTCTAACCGCGCCGCGTGATAAAATTTGGGCTGAATTTCCCGCCGCAGAACGGCCCCTCCAAGCATCCCAAAAACAAGAGCCGAAATGGAACCATTCGCCAAGGAAACGCTGCCCGTCAGCCTCGAAGAGGAGATGCGGCGCTCCTATCTCGACTACGCCATGAGCGTGATCGTGGGGCGCGCGCTGCCCGATGTGCGCGACGGCCTGAAGCCGGTGCACCGCCGGGTGCTGTTCGCAATGCACGAATCGAACAACGTCTGGAACCGCGCCTACGTCAAATGCGCGCGCGTGGTGGGCGAGGTGCTGGGCAAGTACCATCCGCACGGCGACACCGCGACCTACGAGGCGCTGGTGCGCATGGCGCAGGACTTCTCCATGCGCTACATGCTGGTGGACGGGCAGGGCAACTTCGGCTCCGTCGATGGCGATAACGCGGCGGCCTACCGGTATACGGAGTGCCGGCTGGAGCGCCTGTCGGCCGAACTGCTGGCCGATATCGACAAGGAGACGGTTGATTTCGTCGATAACTACGACGGCAAGGAGCGCGAGCCCACCGTCCTGCCCTCCCGCATCCCGAACCTGCTGCTGAACGGCTCGTCGGGCATCGCCGTGGGCATGGCGACGAATATCCCGCCGCATAACCTGTCCGAAGTGGTCGACGCATGCCTGCACGTGCTGCATGAGCCGCATTGCGCGATCGAGGAACTGATCAAGCTGATGCCGGCGCCGGATTTCCCGACCGCAGGAATCATCTACGGCATCGCCGGTGTGCACGAGGGCTATCGCACCGGCCGCGGCCGCGTGGTGATGCGCGCGCGTACCCATTTCGAGGATATTCCGGGCAAGAACGACCGCCAGATGATCGTCGTCGACGAGCTGCCCTACCAGGTGAACAAGAAGGCGCTGCTCGAGCGCATCGCCGAGATGGTCAACGAAAAGCGCCTCGAAGGCATTTCGGACATTCGCGACGAATCCGACAAGCAGGGCATCCGCGTGGTGATCGAATTGAAGCGCGGCGAGCTGCCCGAGGTGGTGCTGAACAACCTCTACAAGCAGACGCAGCTGCAGGACACCTTCGGCATGAACATGGTCGCGCTGGTGGACAACCAGCCGCGCGTGCTGAACCTGAAGGAACTCCTGGAGGCCTTCGTCTCCCATCGCCGCGAGGTGGTGACGCGGCGCACCGTGTTCGAGCTGAAGAAGGCGCGCGAGCGCGGCCACATACTGGAAGGCCTCGCGGTCGCGCTGTCGAACGTGGACGACGTGATCGAGCTGATCAAGAAAGCGCCGTCGCCCGCCGACGCCAAGCGCGAGCTGCTCGCAAAGAGCTGGAATTCGGAACTGGTGAAGGAAATGCTCGCGCGTGTCGCGGGCGGGCATGAGCAGTACCGTCCGGAAGGACTGGGCGTGGAGTTCGGCCTGAAAGTGGAAGGGGCCAATGCGCCCGCGGGCTACCGGCTGTCCGAAGATCAGGCGCAGGCGATCCTCGAACTGCGGCTGCAGCGGCTCACGGGCCTTGAGCAGGACAAGATCCGCGACGAGTACCGCGAAGTGATGCTCGCCATTGCCGACCTGCTCGACGTCCTCGACAAGCCGGCGCGCATCGCGGCGATCATCGACGGGGAACTGAAGCACATCAAGGAAGAATTCGGCGACCGCCGCCGCAGCGAGATCATCACCGTGGCGGAGGACATCTCGCTCGAGGATCTGATCGCGCCGCAGGACATGGTGGTCACCTTCTCGCATGGCGGGTA
>JBDTRO010000044.1:0-2581 GCA_039931635.1 Betaproteobacteria bacterium
CGCTTCGCCTGCCGATAAACTTGCTGAAGTGTTGCATTGACCGGTTGAGCCCGCCCGGAATGGCTGTCATTCCCGCGCAGGCGGGAATCCATGAACGCAAAACCTGGGTCCCCGCCTGCGCGGGGACGACATGCCCTTAAACCCCAACATGCCCTTAAACCCCAACATGTACTTAGACCCTAGACGGCGGGCTTGGCGGCTTCGCGGTTGCCCGGGAGGCTGAGCACCGTCGCGATGGTCAGGATCGCCGTGATCACGACGGTGTAGAAAACCATCGACGGCCGGCCGCCGTCGAGCAGCCAGCCGAAATAGAGCGGCGTCACCATCGAGCCGACATCCAGCCCGGAATAGACGAAGCCGTAGACCTTGCCGGTGGAACCCGCGGGCGTGGTGGCGCGCACGATCAGGTCGCGCGACGGTCCGGTGATGCCGGTGGCGAAACCGGTCACCGCGCACAGCGCCGGCAGGTAGGCCGATGCAAGCCAGGCCGAGGCGATGGCGAACATCAGCAGCGCGCTGAACGCGACCCCGGTGACGGCGACGATATCGTGGCGCGCGGTGCGCACTGCGACGAAGCCGCCGGCGAGGATCCCCGCCGCGCCGCCCAGCAGGTAGGACGTCAGCGCAGTGGAGGCGAGCACGGCGCTGACGCCGTACAGCGCCATGAAGGTAACCACGCCGAAATTCTGCGTCGCGATGAAGGCGACCGAGGCGAGGATGAAGTAGCCGAAGCACATCAGCACCGGCAGCGACGCGAGGACCTTGATGTCCGCCATCAGCCCGCCGCGCCCGCGGGCCACTCCCCGGTCGGCCGGCTCAACATGGATCGCGTCCCGGTACAGCGCCAGCACGACGATCACGACCGCTCCCAGCGCCGCCGCGCCCAGCAAGGCGCCGCGCCAGCCGGCCGCCGCGGCCATGCCGATGCCGTACAGCGGCGCCAGCGCGTAACCGAGGTAGCCGGCGATGCCGTGGCCGCTGAACGCATAGCCCAGGCGCTGCCGGTCCACGCGCGCATTCAGGATCGAGAAGTCGCAGGGATGGAACACGCTGTTGCCCAGGCCTCCCACCACCGCCGCGACGACCAGCATCGCGTAGCTGTGCGCGAGCCCCGCGATCAGCGCGCCCACGGTGCTCAGGACGAGCCCGAGGAACAGCACGCGCCGCGCGCCGTAGCGGTCCACCGCGAAGCCGGCGGCGGTCTGGCAGATGCCGCTCACCACGTAGTACAGCGCCACCGTGCCGCCCAGCGCGACGTAGGAGACCTCCAGGTCGTCCTTGATGAGCGGAAACACCACCGCGGTTGCGATCTGGAAGAAATGCGACAACCCGTGCGCCAGGGCCACGAGGCTTATCGTTTTCGCATCCTGTCGAATTGCTTCCGTACCGTTCACGAAATCCTCTTCACAAAGTTCACCAATGCCTGCAAAACCTTCTCCGGCTGGTCCCGGTGCGGCGCGTGGCCGCATTGCGGCAGCTTGAGCGCTTCGCAGGGTCCGCCCACCTGCCGCGCGATGGCATCGACCTGCGCCATGGTGCCGTACTCGTCCTCTTCACCCTGGATCGCCAGCACCGGACACTTGATCCCGGGCAGGTATTCCTCGATGTTCCAGCTGCGGAACGCCGGATCCAGCCAGGCATCGGCCCACAGGTGAAAGGTCTTGCGCGCATCGCGATGGTACTTGCCCAGGCCTTGCAACAAGCCGCTTGTTTCAACTGCCTGATTCAGGTTCTTTATGCTTTTCAGGCCGAAATCCTCGACAAATACGTGCGCCGCCATCACCGCCACGCCGTGCACCGGGTGCGTTCCGGCGTGGATGAGCGCGATGGAAGCGCCATCGGAATGACCGATGAGTACGGGATTTTCGATCTTCAGACCTTGCAATACTTCCGGCAGCTCCCGCAAGGCACCGTCGTGCATGAACTGCACGCTTACCCGGCTTTCCTTCAGCACCTCTGAATCGCCGTAACCGTAACGGTCGTAGACCAGCGCGCGGCAACCGGTCGCTTGCGCAACCCGGTCCGGGAAATCCCGCCACTGCGCAATGGAGCCGAGGCCTTCGTGCAGAAACACCAGCGTCGGCCCCGCACCGTCGATCCATTTGTATTCCAGCCGGACCCCGGCGGCGGCAATCTGCGGCATCGTTTGAGATTAGCATGCGATATGCGATTCACTGCGTGGCTGGTACTGGCAGCGACCCTGCTGCTGTGGTCGGGCAACTGGATCGTCGCGCGCGCGGTACGCGACGACATTTCGCCCGGCATCGCGACGGCCGGCCGGCTGCTGATCGTGCTGCTGGTCCTGCTGCCGTTCACGTGCCGGAATATTTTCGCGAAACTGAAGGAAGCGAACACACGCGACTGGTGGATCCTGCTTGCCCTGGGTTTCTTCGGCGGCGGCGTGCACCTGGCGCTGCAGTGGCTGGGGATGCACTACACCACTGCGACCAGCGGCATGCTGTACCTCTCCACCTCGCCGATCTTCGTGCTGCTGATGGCGCGGCCGCTGCTGGGTGAATCCATCGTTGCGCGGCAATGGGCCGGCGTCGCGGTGTCGTTCACCGGCGTGTTCCTGATCGCC
>JBDTRO010000045.1:0-10976 GCA_039931635.1 Betaproteobacteria bacterium
GCTGAAGATCTGCAGCAGCAGTTCGCCCGCCTTGCCGTCGATCAGGATCTTGCGTTTCTTGAGCTCGGCGACGTTCTCGCCGTGCCCCGGAATGCGCTTGTCCACCAGTTCGTAGTAGGTGTCGATGGTATCCAGCAGCTTCACGCCGCCCGCGCGCAGCGCGTCCACCGTCTTGAACAAATCCTTCGCGCCCATCGCGATGTGCTGGATGCCTTCGCCGTGATAGCTGTCGAGGTACTCGGTGATCTGCCCCGCCTTCTCGTTGCCCTCTTCGTTGATCGGGATGCGGATCTTGCCGCAGGGGCTGGTGAGCGCCTTGCTCTTCACGCCGGTCACCTGGCCCTCGATGTCGAAATAGCGGATCTCCCTGAAACCGAAAAGGCGTTCGTAGAACTCCACCCACTCCTTCATGCGGCCGCGGTGCACGTTATGCGTGAGGTGGTCGATGTAGAGGAGTCCGTGGCCAGGAGGATCGAGCAACGCCGCATTTGACCCCTCTTGCAGGGGTTCGAAATCGACGTCGAAGAAGCCGATGTTGCCGATCTCGCCTTCCTTCGCGCCGTTCTTGCCGCGCCAGCGGTCGACGAAGTAGATGAGCGAATCGCCCACGCCCTTGATGGCCGGGATGTTCAGCTCGCCGGGGCCGGCATGCTGCGCGTAGCCCCAGGCGCCAAGCCCGATGGCCCGCTCGTAGGCGGTCTTCGCATCCTGCACGCGAAATGCGATGGCGCACACGCTTGGCCCGTGCAACCGCCCGAAGCGCTGCGCAAAGGAGTCGGGCTCGGCATTGAGGATGAAGTTGATCTCGCCCTGCCGGTAGAGCGTGACGTTCTTGTGGCGGTGCTTCGCGATGGCCTTGAAGCCCATGCGCACGAACACCGCAGCCATCGCAGCCGGATCTGGCGCCGCGTATTCGATGAACTCGAAGCCGTCCGTACCGGCCGGGTTTTCCCAGAGATCGGCCATCGCGGTCAGTCTAGCATCGGCGCCGAGCCGTCGGGCAGTGGAATCTCGTGCGCAATGAGCGTCATGGCCACCATGGTGTAATAGCCGATGAGGGCGGTCAGTTCCACCACGCCCTGAACACCGATGAGCTCGAGGGTTTTCTCATAGGTCTTGTCGTCGACCCGCTTTTTTTCCTGCAGCTGAAGTGAAAACTCAAAAATCGCTTCTTCGTCTTCCTTCAGTAATGGCGGGCGCTGGCCCTGCCGGATCGCTTCGATCACCTCGGGCGCGAGGCCGCCTTTCAACGCCGCGGGGGCGTGCTGCTGCCACTCGAGCTGGCTGGTCCAGTGGCGTGCGGTGACCAGGATCGCGAGCTCGGAGAGGCGCGGCGCGAGGCTGGTGCGGTAGCGCAGGATTTCGCCTAACTGCTGGCACTTGTCGGCCAGTTCCGGCCGGTGCAGCGCGGCGCGCAGCGGGCCCACCACCACGCCGCGCGGACCGCTAACCACGGCATCGTAGACACGTTGCTGCTCTTCTGTCATGCGTTCCAGCGGGAAAAGGGGGATGCGGGCCATCAGATGATTCCAGTGCTGCGAAGTTTTTCAATGTCATCGGAAGTGAAATTCAATTCTTTCAAAATACTTTCCGTGTGCTGGCCGAGCAGCGGTGGTGGCACCTCGTGCTCGAGCGGCGCTTCCTTGAAGCGCATCGGGCTCGCGACCTGCGGCAGCATCCTGCCGCCCGGGTGCGGCAGCTCGAACAGCATGCCGCGATGCTTCACCTGCTCGTCGGCGAAGGCCTCCGGAATGCTGTTGATTGGTCCGCAGGGCACGCCGGCTGCTTCGAAGGCCTCTACCCAGTGCGCACGATCTTGCCTTGCCAGTTCGGCGACGATCATGGGATTGAGCGTTTCCTGATTGCGCACGCGCGACGCGCTGGAGGCGAAGCGCTCGTCCTTTACCCATTCCGGCCGGCCGAGCACGTCGCAGAATTTCGCGAACTGCCCGTCATTGCCGACGACGAGGACGAGCTTGCCGTCGCGGCAGGGAAAGACGTCCTGCGGCTGGATGTTCGGGTGCGCGTTGCCGGTGCGGACCGGCGTTTTTCCCGACAGCAGGTGGTTCATCGCCTGGTTGGCGAGAAAACCGACCTGCACGTCCAGCATCGCGATATCGATGTATTCGCCCTGGCCGGACACTTCGCGCCGCGCAAGCGCCGCGAGCGTCGCCACGGCCGCGTACATGCCGGTCATGAGGTCCACGATCGGGATGCCGACTTTCTGCGGGCCGCCGCCGGGTTTGTCGTCGCGCTCGCCCGTGATGCTCATCAGGCCTCCCATCGCCTGGATGAGGAAGTCATACGCGGCCTGCTCGCGCCGCGGTCCGCTCTGGCCGAAGCCGGTAACGGAGCAATAGATGAGGCGCGGATTTTCCTTCTTCAGGGAATCGAAATCGAGGCCGTAGCGCTTGAGCGTGCCGACCTTGTAGTTCTCCAGCAGGATATCTGAGCGCGCGGCGAGCAGCTTCACGATGCGCTGCGCCTCGGGCTTGTCCAGGTTCAGGGTGAGGGACCGTTTGCCGCGATTCACGGACAGGAAGTAGCCGGCGTCCATCGATTCGCTGCCGTCGGCATTTTTCAGGAACGGCGGGCCCCAGCTGCGTGTGTCGTCGCCGGCGCCGGGCCGCTCGACCTTGATCACGTCCGCGCCCAGGTCGGCCAGCAACTGGCTTGCCCAGGGGGCGGCCATGATGCGGCTCAGGTCGAGGACGCGAATGTGAGAGAGGGGGCCCGGCATGGAATGCTCCATTCCAAGTCTAATTCAAGCCAGCGTGCGCTGCGGCCAAAGACGCTATGCTTTCGCCATGAAGCTGCATTGGTCGCCGCGCTCGCCGTTCGTGCGCAAAGTGATGATCTTCGCCCACGAGACGGGGCAGGCGGAATCGTTCGAGCGCGTGCGCAGCGTGGTGGCGATGCGAAAGCCGAATGCGGAGGTGATGCGCGACAACCCGCTCGGCAAGCTGCCGACCCTGGTGCTGGACGACGGCAAGGCGCTGTTCGATTCGGCCGTGATCTGCGAATACCTGGATGCCCTGCACGCCGGCGTGCCGCTGTTCCCGAAGGCCGGGCAGGCGCGCTGGGAGGCGCTGCGCTGGCACGCGCTGGGCGACGGCCTGCTCGATATCCTGGTCCTGTGGCGCAATGAGCGCGATCGCGAATCCGATAAGCAGCTGCAGGACCTGATGCAGGCATTCGAGTTGAAGACGTACGCGGCGCTCAAGGTGCTGGACGGCGAAGCGCGGGCGCTAGACGCGGTGGCGTTCGGCATCGGCCATGTCGCCATCGTGTGCGCGCTCGGATATCTGGATTTCCGCTTCGCAGGATTCGACTGGCGTGCCGGGCATCCGCGCATTGCCGCGTGGTTCGGCAGGCAATCGCAGCGGCCCTCGGTGCGAATGACCGCGCCGGTGGACGATCAATAAAGGAGCAGCCGTGGAACACAACTACACCGAACTCAAGGTGGCGATCGACGGGCACGTGGCGACCCTGACCATGGACAGCCCGCCCGTGAATGCGCTCACGCGCGTGCTGAACGATGAGCTCACGCATGCGCTGGACCGCATATCGGAGATGGACGAGATCCGCGCCGTGGTGCTGACCGGCGCGGGCAGGCAATTCTGTGCCGGCGCCGATTTGAAGGGGCGCGCGCAGATCATCAAGGGGCCTGGCGACCTGCTCGCACATTCGCGCCGCACGCGCGAGTGCTTTCACGCTATCCGCGAATGCGCCAAGCCGGTGATTGCGGCGATCAACGGCAACGCGCTCGGGTCCGGTCTGGCAATGGTGGCCTCCGCCGACATCCTGATTGCATCTGACAAGGCGACCATCGGCGCGCCCGAAGTGGACGTGGGCCTGCTGGGCGGCGGGCGGCATGCGATGCGTCTCTTCAGCCACTCGCGGCTGCGCCGCATGATGCTGACGGGCTACCGCGTGCCGGGGCCGGAGCTCTACCGGCTGGGAATCGTGGAAGCCTGCACCACGCCCGAGGAGCTGATGCCGGCGGCGATGGAACTCGCGCAAACCATCGCCTCGAAGAGCCCCGTGTCCACGCGCATGATCAAGCACACGCTGAACGTGATCGAGGACATGAGCCTGCGCGACGGCTACCGCTACGAGCAGGACCAGACCGCGACGATCGCGAAAACCGAAGACGCGAAGGAGGCCCAGCTCGCCTTCAAGGAAAAGCGCAAGCCGGTGTTCAAGGGGCGCTGAAGATGAAGGAAATCCTGGTTGCCGGCGGCGGCATCGGCGGCCTTGCGGCGGCGCTGGCGCTGGCGCAGCAGGGTCGCAAGGTCCGGGTGCTGGAGAAAGCTGCGGAATTCGGCGAAATCGGCTACGGCATCCAGATGGGACCGAACGTCGCGCGCATGCTCGATCGCCTGGGCGTGCTGAAAGCGCTCGAGCCCGCTTCGGTGTTTCCCGAGGCGCTGATCTTCGCCGACGCCCTGACCAACGAGGAGATCACCCGCATCTCGCTCGGCCGGTCCTTCCTCGCGCGCTACAAGTTCCGGTACTTCGTGATCCACCGCCGCGACCTTCTGGGCGGGCTGCTGGCGGCCTGCAAGGCGAGGGACGAAATTGTTCTTTCGCCCTCGCACGGATTGAAGTCCTACAGGAAAGAGAAAGACACCATCGTTGTCAGCTGCGACAATGGCGAGGAGATCGAAGGCGCGGCGCTGATCGGCGCGGACGGTCTGTGGTCGCCGACGCGCCAGACCGTGATCGCCGACGGCGCGCCGCGGGTCGCGGGCCACTACGTCTACCGCGGCGTGGTGCCGGATGCGCAGGTCGTCGACCGCAGCCGCATCGGCGCCATGACGATCTGGGGCGGACCGGACCTGCACATGGTCCAGTACCGCCTGCAGGGCGGCGCGGTGATGAACAACGTCGCCACCATTTGCAGCCGGCGGTTCCGCAAGGGTGAGGCCAGTGCGGGCGCAGCGGATGAATTGGAGGAAATCTTCGCGAGCACCCATCCGGGCGTGCGCGACAACCTGCGCTACGTCTCGCGCGAGCGTAATTGGGTGCTGCACGACCGCGACCCAGCCACCAACTGGACCGACGGCCGGGTCACGCTGTTAGGGGATGCCGCACACCCGACGCTGCAGTACCTGGCGCAAGGCGCGCAGATGGCGATCGAGGATGGCGTGGTGCTCGCCGAGAAAGTGGCCGCCGCGGGCGAGGACTACAACCGCGCGTTCCTCGCCTACCAGCGCGAGCGCATGAACCGCACAGCGCGCGTGGTGCTGTCGTCACGCTTTTTCGGAGAATGGTTTCATGTCGACGGCGGCGCGCGCGAGTTGCGCAACGAACTTGCCCGTACGCGCGACCCGGACAATCCCTGGGAAGCGGACTGGCTCTACAAGGGCATCAACGTCAACAGCGAACTCTAAGGCGCGAGCGCAGGTAGCGCGCGCAGCCGGTCGTAAACCGGCGTGAAGTCGGGCGCGGTATCGCGCATCAGCTGCGCAAAGGAATCGATCACGAAATAGGTCGTCTGGTAGCGGTCGATCTGGTAATCGGTGCGCAGCGCTTTTTCCAGATTGAAATCCAGCCGCCTGGGCGCGGAGTCGGCCACGCAATAGGCAAGCTCGCCGCCCGAGGAGATCAGGCCGGCACCGTAGGCGCGCACGCCGCCGGGTGTCTTGATCAACCCGAATTCGATCGTGTACCAGTAAAGGCGCGCGAGCATTTTGACGGCGTCCAGCCGCATGGCTTTCAGCCCGCCCTTGCCGTATTCGTGCAGATGGTCAGCGTACACCGGGTCGAAGAGCAGCGGCACGTGGCCGAAGAAATCGTGGAACACGTCGGGCTCGACGATGTAATCGAACTCCTCGGGCTTGCGCAGCCAGACGGTGACCGGAAAACGGCGATTGGCAAGATGCGTGAAGAAAGCGTCATCCGGAATCAACCCCGGCACCGCGACGATCTCCCAGCAGGTTGCCGCCCGCAGCTTCGCCGATATCCGGTCGAGCTGTGGAATCCCGCCGCCCGCGTCCAGCCCCGCAATCGCGGTTATCCATTCCTGGCAGGCGTAGCGCGGCACGAGTTTCGACTGCCGCTCGAACAGGCGCCGGAACAACTCGTGCTCCCCGGCGCTGTACGCGCCCCAATCCTGTGCCACCGAAAAATCGGCGCCGGCGATATCGTAATCACCCCGGAGTCCGGCCATGCGCGATTATCCTCCGGTAAATCGGGGTCAGAGCCCGATTTACGGAGAGCGACGGTCGCTGCTCAGCGGTTTATTGATAGGGCGTCCGGGTCGACCCGGCGCAAGTTTCTGTCCGCGCCCTAGCTTGATTTGCGATTTGAATGCTTCGCCTGCGAGCGGATATCCACCGTTGGTTGCTTCACGAATGCAGGTCAGTACATTTGGCTCAATCGTGGCCTCGAACAGGCCTCGATAGGCATTTTGCCGTGAAGCAAGGTCTGAACCCAAGCCGACGTACTCTGGATGCTCAGTTAGCAGGCGATCTTCTCCACTGCCGGAGTTGGCGCGGTAGCTTGACCACAAGTATCTATCCGGCGCGTCGGCCAGGCCCGCTCTCACGGGATTGAGTTCGATGTATCGGTAACAGGCCAGCACATAGTTCGCCGATTCCGTGATGCATGAGCGGTATCTGCCTTCCCAGAGAGTGCCGGTGCGTCCGTAAGTGCGATTGAAGTATTGGACATACCGCTGCCCCAAATCCCGCATGAGCAGCGCTAGTGCATGTTCGGCTGAAGGCGTAACCAGCAGATGCACGTGATTTTTCATCAAGCAATAAGCATGAATCGCGCAGTCGTGCTTGGACGCAAGCACGCGCAAATGGAGCAGATACAAAAGGAAGTCGCTATCGCTGCGAAAGCACGTCTGGCGATTGTTGCCGCGCTGAATGACGTGCAGTGCAACGCCGGGAACTACAAGACGGGCCTGTCGGGGCATAGCCTCTAAACGGCGATACCTCAAACGGCGTTGACTGAAATCGGGCTCTGACCCCGATTTCCTTCGGCTATCATGCCGCCATGCAACGCGTGCCTGCCGCCGGGTTCGAGCCGGTCCTGCAAAAGCGCCTCGAGGAACTCTGGGGCAAGCCGGTCAACCTGTACCGGGCGCTCGGCAACCATCCGGCGCTTACCGCGGCGTGGACCGAGTTCGCGAATGCGATCCGGCACCACAGCAAAACGCCACGCGCGCTGCGCGAAATCATGATCCTGCGCACGGCGCAGATCGCACGCTCCGAATACGAGTGGGCCCACCATCTGCGCATGGCGCGCAAGGCCGAAGTCAGTGAAGCGAAGATCGCAGCCCTGCCGGCCTGGAGGACTGCGCGGGAATTCGATGCGAAAGAGCGCGCCGCGCTGGCGCTTACCGAAGCGGTGATGGCCTGCAATGTCACCGATGAGGTGCATGCCGAGGTGAAGAAACATTTCAGCGACGCCGAGTTCGTGGAGCTGTCGCTTACCGCCGGTTTTTACGCGATGGTGTCGCGCATGCTGGACGCCATGCGCGTCGAGCTGGACGACGACGTGCGCGAACATTCTCCCCCGGTGAGCTGACCCCATGACCTCATCCGCGCCGAAGACCTTCCGCTACTACGACTTCGTGATGGTGGCCTTTGTCACCGTGCTGGTCTGTTCCAATTTCATCGGTGCCGCCAAGCAGGCGGTGATCGACCTGCCGCTGCTCGGCCCGACGCCGTTCGGCGCGGGGGTGCTGTTCTTTCCGATCTCGTACATCTTCGGCGACATCCTCACCGAGGTCTACGGCTATGGGCGCGACCGGCGCGTGGTCTGGGCCGGATTCGGCGCGCTCGCCTTCGCCTCGTTCATGGCCTGGGTGGTCGTCAGCCTGCCGCCGGGCCCGTCGGGCTACATGAAGAGCTATCAACCCGCGCTGGAGACGGTATTCGGCAACGCTTGGCGCATCGCGCTCGGGTCGATGATCGCGTTCTGGTGCGGCAGCTTCGTCAACAGCTACGTGATGGCGAAAATGAAGATCTGGTCCGCGGGAAAGCGGCTGTGGACACGCACTATCGGGTCGACGCTGGTCGGCGAGCTGGTGGACTCATCGCTGTTCTACTTCATCGCCTTCTACGGCATCTGGGAAACGTCCGATGTCATCAAGGTGGCGATGGTGCAGTACGTGCTCAAGACCGGATGGGAGGTGGTGATGACCCCCGTCACCTACCGCGTCGTCGCTTTCCTGAAGCGCGCCGAGAGCGAGGACTACTACGACCGGAATACGAACTTCACGCCGTTCAGCGTGAAGGTCTAGCCGGGTAGTTTTCCGCTGCGATAGGCTTCAAGCACCCAGCGCAGGCTGGTGCGCTCGTCGTTGGGCACGTCGTCCACCAGGTAGCGGCCTTCGATTTCGACGAAGTACTGCCCCGCAATCCGGGACGCGCCGTCCTTCAGGTTCCAGATCAGCAGGCGATGGTTGCCGATCGCGATCTCGGCGAGCAGGCGATTCTCCGGAAAGAAGTACTGCGCGAAGACCCGCTTGAATTCTTCGGCGCCCACCGCTTCGAGGTATTCCTTCAGCACTTCGAAGCGGCGCCGCGGCGCATTCGACATCAGTGCCGCCTCTTCAATATCCCCCGACGACAGGTGCAGGTTGAGCAGCTTGGCGGCGTTCAGCGCGCTGGTCGGCGCCAGCTCCCCGGCCGGCCGCGCCAGGTGCGCGTCCGCCGGATGCGTGCGCAGCGTGTAGCTGACGCGCCCGCCGCCTTCGAGTGCGAGCGTGCGGCTTTCCTCCTTCTGGGCGTGCGCCGCCGCGGCAAAGAATATCCCGGCGGCGAGCGCCGCGACAAAAGTCGCGCGCATTTTCAGGCGGCGGCGCGGATCGGAATGAAGCGGTAGCGCGCGAGCAGTTCGTCGCGCTGCGCGCGCGCGGCCGCGGCGCTCTTCGCCTTGATGTGGCCGTAGCCGCGGATGGATTCCGGCAGCGACGCGATCTCGACTGCGAGCGCCAGGTTGTCGCGCGTCAAGCCGCCGAGCAGGGTCGCTACCGTCTGCTCGTATTCCGCGATCAGCGCGCGCTCCATGCGGCGCTCCCCGGTGCGGCCGAAAATGTCGAGCGCCGTCCCGCGGAGAAATTTCAGGCGGGCAAGGATCCCGAACATGCCCAGCATCCAGCCGCCGAACTGCATCTTGCCGGGTTCGCCGGTGCGCGCATCGGGCCGCGCGAGCAGCGGCGGCGCGAGGTGGTACACCAGCTTGTAATCAGTACCAATGCGGCCTTCGAACATCGCCTCGATCTTTCTGCGGAATGCGCCGTCGGTGTAGAGCCGCGCCACTTCGTATTCGTCCTTGTACGCAAGCAGCTTGGCGTAGTAACGGGCCACTGCTTCGGCGAGCTTTGTGGTTCCCGCCTTTTCCTTTTCCAGGGCGCTTACCTTGCCGACAAGGTTCCGGTATTTCTCCGCATACGCGGCATCCTGGTATCCCGTCAGGAATTGCGCGCGGCGGTCCACCAACTCATCGAGGTTGCGCGATAAGTGCGGCGTCAGCTGGATCACGTCGGCGGGCGTGGCCGCGCGGCGAACGCGCTCGGGATCGACCACGGCGCGCCGGCCCCACACGAAGCTCTTGCGGTTGAATTCCACCGCGACGCCGTTCAGGTCGATCGAGCGCTCGATCGACAGCGCGGACAGCGGCACCCAGCCCTTCTGCCAGGCGTAGCCGAGCATGAACATGTTGGTGGCGATCGAATCGCCCATCAGCGCGGTGGCGAGTTCGGCGGCGGGCACGAAGTCCGCGTTCTTGCCGCCGCAGGCCTCGTGGATGTCGTGGGTCAGGTCGCTGCCTGGCAGCTGCCAGTCCGGGTTCTTGACGAACTCCGCGGTCGGAGAGGTCGTGGCGTTCACCACAGCGCGCGTGCCCGCAAGTCCCGCCCGGCCCGGTCCCATGCGCGAGAGCGCTTCCACGCTCGCGGTGACGACCAGGTCGCAACCGATCACCAGGCCCGCGTCGCCCATGCCGATGCGCGCTGCGTGCAGGTCCCCGGGATTGGCGGCGATTTTCACGTGCGACATAACGGCGCCGTATTTCTGCGCCAGGCCCGACATGTCGAGCACCGACACGCCCTTGCCTTCGAGGTGCGCGGCCATGGCGAGGATCTGGCCGATGGTGATGACGCCGGTCCCGCCGATGCCCGTAACCACCACGCCGAAGGGCGCCGCCAGCGTCGGCGGCGCGGGATCGGGCAGCGCCGGGAAATCGTCCGCGTCCTTCGCGGCTTTCCTGCCTTTCTTCAGCTGCCCGCCCTCGACGGTGACGAAGCTCGGGCAGAAACCCTTCACGCACGAAAAATCCTTGTTGCAGGTGGACTGGTTGATGGTGCGCTTGCGGCCGTACTCGGTCTCCAGCGGTTCCACCGACAGGCAATTGGATTTGGCGCTGCAGTCGCCGCAACCTTCGCAGACCATTTCGTTGATCACTGCGCGCTTGGCGGGATCGGGGTACTCGCCCCTCTTCCGGCGGCGGCGCTTTTCGGAGGCGCAGGTCTGGTCGTAGATGATCGCCGACACGCCCGGCAGCTCGCGCATCTCGCGCTGCACGGCATCGAGTTCGTCGCGGTGGCGGATGGTGATGCCGGGCGCCCAGTTGGTGCCGGCCGGATATTTCTCCGGCTCGTCGGTGACGATCACGACCGGGTTCACGCCTTCGGCCGCGATCTGGCGCGAGATGATCGCGGGATCGAGCGGGCCGTCGTGGTGCTGCCCGCCGGTCATCGCCACCGCATCGTTGTAGAGAATCTTGTAGGTCATCGTGACCTTGCTCGCGACCGCGGCGCGGATCGCCATCAGGCCCGAGTGATAATAGGTGCCGTCGCCGAGGTTGGCGAAAATATGCTTCTCGCTGGTGAATGGCGCCTGGCCGACCCAGGTCATGCCCTCGCCGCCCATGTGCGTGAAGGTCGCGGTGTTGCGGTCCATCCACACGGCCATGAAGTGGCAGCCGATGCCGGCGGTGGCGCGGCTGCCTTCGGG
>JBDTRO010000046.1:0-16425 GCA_039931635.1 Betaproteobacteria bacterium
CGCGCTCGAGCAGATCGGCGCGCCGATCTACGTGCGCCACGAGATCGTGCACAACCGCTTCGTGGTCGAGGACCTGCGCAGCAAGGGCGCGGTGTTCGTGGCCGAACTGGACGAGGTGCCGCGCGGCGGCACCGTGATCTTCTCGGCGCACGGCGTGGCGAAGTCGATCCGCCGCGACGCCGAGGCGCGCGGCCTGAAGGTGCTGGATGCCACCTGCCCGCTGGTCAGCAAGGTGCACGTCGAAGTATCGAAGATGCTGCGCGAGGGCGACGAGATCGTGATGATCGGGCACCGCGGCCACCCGGAGTCCGAAGGCACCATGGGGCAGTCGGAGACCGGCATGCACCTGGTGGAAACCGTGGCCGAAGTGGCGCGGCTCGAAGTGCGCGATCCCGGCAAGCTCTCCTATGTCACCCAGACCACGCTGTCGGTGGACGATGCCGCGAAGATCGTGGCGGCGTTGCGGCTGCGCTTCCCATCGATCCGCGGGCCCAAGCGCGACGACATCTGCTACGCCACGCAGAACCGGCAGGACGCGGTGAAATTGCTGGCGCCGCGCTGCGACGTCGTGATCGTGGTGGGTTCGCCCAACAGCTCGAACTCGAGCCGGTTGCGCGAAGTGGCGCAGAACATGGGGATCGAAGCCTACATGGTCGACAACGCCGCCGACCTCAAGCCCGAATGGATTGCAGGCAAGGCGCGGGTCGGCATTACCGCGGGCGCCTCGGCGCCGGAAGTGCTGGTCAGCAGCCTGATCGAGCGGCTGAAGGAATTGGGCGCGAGGAGCGTGCACCCCCTCGAAGGCGCCGTGGAGAACGTGGTCTTTTCCCTGCCGCGCGAGCTGGTGGATGCGCGGTCGCGGTCGGCCTGAGACGATGCGGGCGAGTATCCGGCTGGCCGTATGGGCGGCGCTGCTGCAGGGCGGCACGGCGTTCGCCGCGGCCGACGATGCAGCGGTGCTCGAGCTGGCGAAACGGGCCGCGCAAGGCCAGGGCCCGGCGCGCGCGGAACTGGAGCGGCTCGCTGAGAGCGGCGAGATGCTCCCCGAACACTATCTCGGCATGCTTTCCTTGTACGGCAGGGGGTTGCCGCAAAGCGAGCAGCGCGCCGCCGAATGGTTCGCACGCGCCGCGGACAAGGGGCATCTGCCTTCGGTCCACAATCTTGCGGTGATCCGCGGCGAAGGGATGGACCCGACGCAACGCGACCTCACTGCCTCGCTGCGCTTGTACCGCTCCGCGGCCGAGCGCGGCTATGCGCCGTCGCAGGCCAACCTCGGCCGCATGCTGGCCGAGGGCATCGGCACGGCCACCGACATCGGTGAAGCGCGCTCCTGGCTCGAGAAAGCGGCGGCGCAGAACGATGCACTGGGGCAATACCGCCTGGGCATGCTTTATCTCGATGGCCGCGGCGTCGACAAGGACCCGGCGCGCGGCGCGGCGCTGGTGCAACTGGCGGCGGAAAAACGCCTGCCCGACGCGCAATACCGCCTCGCACTGCTCCACGGCACCGGCACCGGCGTGGAGAAGGACGACCGCAAGGCGGTCGAATGGCTGCGCAAGGCCGCCGAACAGCGCCATGTCGAGGCGCAGTACCTGATGGCCGTTGCGTTCACGCGCGGCCTCTACGGTTTTCCGCGCAACCAGGAGATGGCCGCTGAATGGTTGCGACGCGCGGCCTTGCAGGGACTCCCGGCCGCCGAATACGAGTTGGGGGTCGCTTTCCGCACCGGGCGCGGGGTTCCCAAGGATCTCTCTCAGGCGCTGGGCTGGTTCGTCAAGGCAGCCAAGAGCGGACACCCGGAAGCGATTGAGACGGTGCGGCAGATTCGCGATGGCGCGGCGAAGCAAAAACCCGGAGAAGCGGTGCTGCCGGAGATACGGGAAGTGCCCCTGGGGCCGGAGCCCGCCAGGCAGTAGCGCAGGGTCATTTTTCGGGCGCGGCCTCGGGCTGCGGGGGGTCGTAGCGGACCTCGATCGTCATCTGCACCCTAACCGGCTTGCCTGCGCGCATGCCCGGGCTGAAGCGCGCCGTCAGGAAAGCGCGTTGCACCGCGTCCTCGAAGTAGCCCGGCGGATCGGCGCGCAGAATGTCCGCCTTTTCCACCGCGCCAGTTTCGCTCAGGTGCAGCCGCACCAGCACCGATCCGGGGATGTTGTGCAGGTAGGCATCGTTGGGATACGCAGGATCGATCGGCGCCAATGCCACCGGCCGCGCATCCAGCTCGCGCGCGAGAAAGTAGTGCGCAGGTGGCGAGGCGACCGGGGGCTCGCCGCCGGCGCTGCGCAGTGCCTCGGCAGGGGGCGGGGGCGGCAGGGCTTGCGGCACAGACGCCTCGGGCGGCGGAGGGACGCCGCGCAACGCGACCTGGAGGCGCTGCCCACCCTGCCTGATCCCGTCTGGCAGGGTGCTCGAAGTGCGCGAGGGCAACTCGTCCAGGGCGGCCCCGACGCTCAGGTGCAGGCCAAGCGAGACCGCGAGCGGTCCGGCAAGCCGGGCGAACCCGTCACTCCACGATGAGTTCACGCCAGACCACCCTGCGCCCGGTGACGCCGGTCGCCTGCACCGGCGTGTCCTTGGTGAGCTGCTGGTTGTCCGCAGTGGTGACGATGGTCTTGATCTGGTCGCCGATCTTGACGATGTTGATTCCGACAATCAGGGAGCCCGAGACCTTCACGCTCGCAGGGTTGGCGGTGGTGCCCGTGATGTTGGCCCCCGTCCTGATGTCGAGGAAGTTGACCCAGCCCGAGCCGCCCGCGAGGCAGGTTTCCGTACTGGGCACGTTCGAGGCCACCACCAGCGTGCCCAACTGGATGATCGGGTCGACGCTGACCCTCTCAGCCGCTTCCTCGCCGGTGCCGCCGTCGGGCAGGTCGATGAACCAGCCCTTGTCGGTACCGAAGTTGACCGCCTGCGGCATCGCCACGGTGCGCGTGGACGTCGTGTCTTCCGTCAGGTCCTGTCTCTTGAAGCCGGTGATCGAGCCGGCGCCCGGGCGCGACATGTCCACCTCCGGCGAGGCAATACCCGTCATCGTGTCCTTGATCGCGTAGATGCTCTGCCGCGTCAGGCTCGCCTTGTCGGTGTCGCCGAGGAACTTGCCGGTGCCGAAGAAGACCACGCGCTGGCTGCTCACCGTCGCCAGGTCCGGCCTGACCGTGATCGGCTGCGCGACGTTGCCATCGGCCACGACCGACGCGAGGCGCGTAACGTTGTAGCGCGGTATCGCCGCGATGTTATCGAGCTGGAAGCGCCACAGGTTGCCCAGCAGGTCGCCACCGTAGATGGCTTTCGCCGTGTTGTCGGTGGTCGCGCTGTCCACCCAGGCGTTGATGCGCGCGAGACCGCTCGGGCTGTCGATGTTCGCGACGCAGGCGCCGTCCGGATCGTTGTTCACCGCGCAGCCGACGCTGGTCGACATGCGGCGCAGGATCTTGCCGGTCTGGGCGTCGACCATGTACAGGTAGCCCACGCCCGAACCCGGATTGACGTTGTTGTAGCCGGACGTCAAGAACACCACCCACTTGCCGTCTTCGGCGCGCTTGGCGATGATCGGGTTGCCGAAGCTGTAGCCGATGTTGCAGTCGACGCCGTACAGGCCGGAGTTCGCCTCCGCATTGGTGAGGCACTTCACGCTGGCGCCCACCAGCGCCTGGCTGCCCCCCGCGACTTCCCACAAACCCTTGGGATTGTCCGGGTCTGAGATGTCGAGGGCGTAGAAACCGCGCCCGCCGGCATTGAGGCCCGCCACCAGGATGGTCCGCCAGTTGCCTGCCGAGCTGCACGGCGTGGCAAGCGTATGGCCGAGGCAGATGTCGCCGATCGCCGGCGAACCGTCGGTAAAGTACTTGTGATTGGTGGCGTAGTTCGCCTCCGCCAGCCGCTTCATCGTGGGGAAGATGAGATTCGGCACGTACGCCCAGCGCTCGGCGCCTTCGCCGGTGATCGGGTTGGTGTCCAGCGTGCCGGTGAACGTATCGTCTCCCAGGTTGCCGAGCGTGCTGACGCCCGCGTTCTGGTAGTAGGGAATATTGTCCGGATCGGTTT
Organism: Betaproteobacteria bacterium; assembly: GCA_039931635.1. GTDB lineage: Bacteria > Pseudomonadota > Gammaproteobacteria > Burkholderiales > SG8-39 > RBG-16-66-20. The sequence continues at coordinate 4,048 of JBDTRO010000046.1, forward strand.
CGAAGGCGTGCAGCATGCCGTCGTTGGCCGCCACGTAGACGGTTCCCTTGCGCGTGCCCGACGCGCCGTTGGTCGTGGCCTGGAAGGTCGCGTAGTAGGGATCGGTCGCCGCGCTGTAGGCGAAGGGCGAGGACTTCACGTAGGCCGGTTGCGCGTTGACGATGTCGCCCAGGATGCTGGTGCGCGCGCGGAACAGGTCCGTGGACGAGACGCCGCCGAGGGTGATCTCCCGCGCCCTTTCGCCGCGCAGGTAGCGGAAAATATACGTATTGTTGCTCGCGTTGGCGGCGGTGCGCCGCGCATCGCCTCCTGGCCATCCGCCGGCCTGGCTGAGCGCGCCGTTGACCCCGGCCAGGGGATCGAACCAATCGTCCTTTTCCTGGATCGTGATCAGCCCGCCGTCGGTGCAAGTCGGGTAGATTCCCAGCGGCGCATCGGGCCGGCAGAAGCTGCGCAGCTTGTTGCCGTTCTGCGTGCGCGCAATGCTGTCGACCACCACGCTTGCCGCCGGGTTGGTGTCACCCGCATCGAAGGTGTAGATGACCCGATCGGCCATGGTGCGCAGGTCGAGTTGCGACTGCGCCGACCAGAGTTCGCGCTCGCCGACCACGCCGTCCGAGAGGCTGATGGTGCGCGCCTTCAGGTCGCCCGACCAGTCCACGGTCTGGTACTGCGCGGTGAAGGCGAAGTTGTCGCCCGCCACCGGCTGCAGGTTGGACGTCGCCGCCGCCGCGCCCGCGCCGACGCGCTTTTGCACCGCGGTCAGCACTTCGTTGATGCCGGCCGCGAGCGCGACCGGGTTCTGGGCGCTGAAAAAGCGCCCCTTGCCGTTGACCGCGGCGTGCCACATGTCGTCCACGGTGGTTTCGGTCCCGCTGGTCGGCGCCGGCCAGGCGTTGGTCCCGGCGGGGCCGCCCGGCACGCCGACGATGGTGTCGTAGTCGATGCTGTTGCCCGGCGTCTGGTAGTTGGGGTGGAACAGCAGCGAACCCGACACGCCCATGCCGATCGTGAACGTGGTCATGTGCTGGTGCGGCGCGGTGTCGTCGCCCGAGGGCGGCACCTGGTCCTTGAAGCCCACGGTGCTGGGCGCCACGAAAGGAATCGGCCGCAGGTCGGTGTTGTAGTAGTAGGCGGCGATGTCGGCGAGCGTGCCGCTGGTGCCGTCGCCATCGGCATCGCCAAGCGCGGTGCCGTCGAGCTTGAGTGCCGAGCCTCCCGCGTCGTTCCAGTAGCCGTCCGAGGTGAGGAGGGCGAAGTTCGGCTGGCAGGCCGAGTTGATCGGGCTCGCGCCCATCGAGTTGGCGACGCCCTTGAAGCGGTCGCCGAAATAGCGCCCGGCGCGCGTCAGCGCGACGCGCAGCGGCGTGGTGTTGCTCGCGGGCGAGGCATACAGCTTCTGGAACCAGAGGTCCTTCTGGGCGCCCGCGCCGGTAACGAACGGCGCCACCGCCAGGTATTTGCTGGTGCTGAAGTTGATAGTATCGAAGCCGACGCGGAAGTTGTCGCCAATGCCGGCCAGCGCGAAGGCGCGGCCGATCGCCGACTTCGACATCTGGATGCGCGTGCGGTAGTAGGAGAACCAGTTGGCGAAATTGGTCATCTCCTCGTTGTAGTTGCAGGCGCCGGTCACCGAGATGCAGTCGGTGCGCTCGGCGTAGGTCGGGAAGGTCTGGCCCGGCTTGATGGTAACGCGGGAGAAGGTGCCGAGGTTGCTGCGCACCTGGTCGCCCGGCGCGGGCTCGTTGTTGCCGCCGCTGAAGCTGAAGGTGCTGGCGAATACGTCGCCCGTGGTCGTGCCGCCCGAGGTCGTGCCATTGGCGGTCAGGCTGGTCTTGTTGTTGAACACCGAAGATGCCGCCTTGCCGTTCATCGCGCTGCCAAAGGGGGCGACGCCCGAGGCCAGGGTCGGCGCGGTGACTCTCAGCTGTGTGCTGCTGGGGTTGGACTTGGTCCAGCCCGGTGGCAGCGTGATGCCGGCGGACACCGCGTCGCGCATCGCCGTGTTGCGGGTGGCGCTGGTGCCGCTGTTGCAGTTGGCGGCGTTGCACCTGATCGGCGGGGTATTGACCATCTCGACGCTGTTGACCTGCAGGCTGCTGACGGTGCCGCAGGTGAGGTTCGGCGACGTGCCGGTGCAGGTATTGTTCTGCGCGGTGCTGCTGAACGTCCAGGTAAAGGACGCCTCGGTGTGCCCGGTGACGTTGGTGTTGATGGTGATCGTTGCGCCGTTGTAGCTTTCTGCGGAATCGTCCTTGCCGCCGAGCAGCGGCGCGGTGGAAAGGTTGGCGGGCGCGGTGATGGTGACGGTATTGCTGCTGCCGCAGTTCGAATGGGCCGCGGTGTTGTTCCCAAGTCCCCAGGGGTCCTTGGCGTCGATGGCGTTCTCGATGCGTTCCGCCCACTGGCAGTTGCTCTCGCCCGCGACCAGCGTGGTCGCATTGGCGATGGTGATGTTGAGCGTGGAGGCGTCCGGGAAATGCTTGGTCACCACGATCGAGGTGATGTTGCCCACCAGGGTGTCGGGCTGCGCGAGGAACGTTCCGGGAGGATTTTCGACACCCACGCGGATGGTCGCGGTCGCGGCCACCGGCAGCAGCGAGACGGCGGAGGCCACGTTGCCGATGAACTTCGGATAGGTGCGCGTGGGCGCACTGACCGAACGCTTGGCGGCGCAGGTGCCGAGCCCTGAATCGGTGCAAAAGCGCACCGGCGCAGCCACCGAGTAGCTCTTGCCGGCGACGACGTTGTCGGGCGCAACGGCCGACAGGATGCAAGCCGGCGGTGTTGCCGCGCCGACACAGATCGGCAGGCAATCGTTCATCCGGACATCGGTGCAGTATTCGGTAGGGGCGATGCGGTAGTAATACGGCTGGCCGAATACGTATTTCCGGTTGCCGCCCGTGTCTTCGCCATAGCCGTACACCGCGTTCGGGTAGGTATAGGCGCTGTTCGTCTTGCACAGCGTGGTGTCGGTGGCGACGTCGGCCTGGCTCTTGCACCAGACGCGGTCGGGCCACTGGTTGGCGATGTCGAGCGTCGTGAAGTTCGTCCCGCCGCCGCCCCAGCTGTCGTGGACGTTGATACGCGCGTCGTTCTGGGTGCCGGCACTCACGTTGTCGGTCTTCGTGGCCGTCCAGCCGTTCGTGCAGGGCGTGCCCGTCGTGGTTATGGCCTTGCCCGTGGTATTGGCATTGATCGTCATCGTCGCCGCGGTGCGCGCAGTAACGGTGAACGAGTTGTTATTGAGGATCGCGGCATCGGCGCCGGTGAAATCGACGAACGACTGGATCGACCCGACCGTCACGGTATTCGCCGTCGTGAGGATGGTCGGATTGCCCGTTACGATCGCGGTGATCGCCTTGCCGCCGGTGTTCAGGCAGGTCATGCTGGCGCGCTCGATGCCGGTGTAATCCACTGCCGGCCTGTAGCGGATTTCAGGGTTGTAGTACTGCGTGTTGAATTCCGGCGACATCGCCGGCGGATCGCCCGCCCAGCAGGTGCTGGGCGTATTGTTGATGGAATTGTCGCCGTCGCCCGAGTCGAAGCAGTGATTGTTCAGCGAGGCGTAGTCCGGCGTGAACTGGCGCGCCATCGAGCCCGAATCGTCCAGGATCAGCAGGATGTTCGGCTGCAGGCTGCTGCTCGCGGGCTGCGTCACCGGGCTGTTGGCGATGTCGGTGACGTTTTCGTTGAAGGCCTGTACCGGCAGCGGGCAGGCGATCAGGGCGCACAGTGCATAGGCGAGCAGGCGCTGGGCGAGAGGTTTGGCGGGTTGCATGGTGTTTCTCCGGGAATGCATCGGCGTCAGAAGACGACGGACTGGATGTAGCTGCGCGAATTGCGCGGGCCGGTGACCTGAACCGTGACGCGGTAGACCGCCGATACCGGGGAGCCGAGCGCGTAGCTGCCGTAGGTGGCGGCACCCTGGGTGCCGGTGGACGTGCTGGCGGAGGCCGCGGCCGCCTTGACGCAGGTCGCGCTGCCGAGCGCAGGATCGCCGGCGGTGGCGCAAAGGCGGTGAATCACGTAGCGCACCGTGTAGCCGGTGGGCGGGGTATAAGGCGCGGCGGTAACGTTGATGGACGTACCCCCCGCAGCCCAGTTGTAGGGCGTCGTCAACGGGTCCGCGTCGTTGCCGAGCAGGTCGTCGGTGGCGCCCCAAGTGGCGTAGTACCCGCTGCCTGTCTGGTCGGATTGAAGCATGGTGGCGGTGGTGGCAGGCAAGACCAGCCAGGCGCGCGCCGCTTCGACGCCGATGTCGCCGACGTAGGTGGTGTTCTGCCGGAAGGCAAGGTTGCCCGCGATGATGGTGCCGGTATCGACGCTGCGCATGAGCGCGATGCCGGCCAGGGTCATCGCCACGAGGATGATGAGCGAGATGAAGAGGACGACGCCCTGCTGCCGGCGTACCGGAGCGCGGTTCATGAGCCCCTCCAGATCATGTTGCGAAGCGGGATGATGGATTCGAACACCCGGTACCGGTAGCAGCGGTCTTCGCTGGTCGAGGTGATGCTTACCGCGGTGAAGGTGCCGCCGGACCAGGTGGGTTGCGCGGTCGTGGTCTGGCACACGCCGGCGGCGTCCGGCTTCTCGAAGGTGCCGATGCGCGAGAGAACGGCGAGACGCATCGAGATCACCTGCTGCCATTCGGCGCTGTTGACCGGGGCGACGTTGCTGAACTGGTCCACCTGGCCGTCGTTGGGCGCGTAGGCGGTGGAACTCACGGTGCCGTTGTTGACGCCGTTGTCCTTGCCGTACTGCGCGCGCAGATCGACGATCCCGTCCATCAGTTCGACCGGCGCGGCGCCGGCGGCGTTCAGCAGGATGTCGTTCGAGACCAGCTTGCCGCTCGAGATCGAGTAGGTGCGGATGGTCGGCGTCGCACCGAGGTTGAATACCAGGTCGCCCAGCACGTAATCGGTCGGGAACGAGCCCCAGGCCGTCGGGTTGAGCGGCGTGCCGGGGTTGAGCTGCACGAGCTTGTTGTTCGGGTCGGTGATGACGCTGGTGACGGCGGTGACTTGCGCGAGCGTGCAGCCGGCGCCGTTCTTGACCAGCAGGATGCGGTCGCCGATCGAAAAGCCGATCTTGCTGTCGGGCGTCAGCGCCGACGAGCCCTTGACGAAGGTTTTCACGGAGGTCGGCACCATGCGCTCGCTGTCGCCGCCCGCCATCACCGTCAGGTCGTCGGGCGCCGTGCCGTTGGTGGTGATGTAGATGGGCGCGAGCTGGATGCGCGGCAGCGGCGAACCGGCATTGATGTTCTTCGAGTAGTTCGGGCTGTAAAACCAGTAGACCTCGCCGCAGCCGAGCGCGGTGGAGTCCGCGATGCCGTAGCCCGAAATGCGCACATCGCGCTCGATGCTGTAGAGCGCGATCAGGCCATTGGTCTGCGCGCCGCCCTCGCCGATGGTGGCGCGATTGAAGTTGTCGCTCGCGATGTAGGCCTGCGTGATGATCAGGATGCCGATCATCCCGATCACCACGGCGACCATGATTTCGACCAGGGACAGACCGTTTTGGCGTGATTTCATCGGCATCTCAATCCGTCGACCGGTAGATTTGCGCATCCATCGTGTGGTTGCTCGGCGAGGTCTGGCCGGCTCCCTGCCAGCTCACGACGACCGTCACGGCGCGGTTGTTGACGGTGACGTTGGGGGTCAGGCCACCGGGCAGCGTGGCCGCGACCCGGGTGCGCCAGGCGGCGCAGCGGGTGGTTGCGGCGCACGAGGCGTCCGCGTAGCTCGCCAGGTTGGCGGGGTCGCCCCACATCACGCCGAGGATCTCGTTGGCGAGGAAGCCGGCCTCGGCGCGGTACTTGGCGTCGATGGTGGCGCGCATCGCCAGGGTCTGCATGCCGAGCATCGCGAGGATGCCGATCGAGAAGATCAGGATGCCGATCAGCACCTCGATCATCATCACGCCCTGCTCGCGTTTCTGTTGGCGGTAAGTCATGAGAGTCCTCGGCTCAGGGGCACTTGCGCGGATCGGTTACGGCGCTCACCTTGGGGTCGCACACCCGTGCCTGGCCGCCGGTCGAGATCAGGATGCGCATGCAGCGCATGGGGCCGGCCGGCACATCGCTCTCGCAGGCGCCGGTCGAGTTCTTGAAGTCGAGCCACGCGATGCTGGTCGCGCCCGTGATGCGGCCCAGGCCGTTGAAGGTCGCCGAATTGCTCGTCGTGGCGCCATCGGCGAGGAAGGCGAAGACCCTGGCATTGGCGCCGCTCTGCAGGCCGGAAAATTTCTGCACGATCTTGGGGTCGGCCGCGGTCGGCGCGGTGGCATCGGTCGAGTCCACGGGCGCGACGGCGCACAGGCCCGCCGGATTGGCCAGGGCCACCACCCAGTTGTTCCCGGTCGAGCTCAGAGCGCAGGCATTGGTCAGGTCGCTGACCAGGTAGAAACTGACCGGCATGTTGCGCCGCAGGGCTTCGGCGCGCGCCAGGTTGATGCCGGTGACCATATTTTCCGTCGCGGTCTTCATCTGGCCGTTTTGAAGCGCCTGCGTGAACTGGGGGATCGCGGCGGCCATCAGGATGCCGACGATCCCGATCCCGATGGCAAGCTCGATGAGGGAGTAACCGCGCTGCCTGCTCAGCACACTTCGCCCTTCTTGCTGATCCAGCAGGAAGCCGAATTGCCCCAGCCGGAAACGGTGATGGCGGAAGTCTTCGTGTTGCTCTGGTTGATCGTGTAGGTGAAGCCGGCCATGCTGGCGTCGTTCGCGGGGGCGCCGCCCGGTCCCGCGGCCTGGCAGGTGTACGTCGATGCCGTCAAGGTGGGGCAGGTATACGTGAAATAGCGCGCGCCGGGCGCTGTCACGGGAAAGCCGACGTAGGTGCGGTTATCGGCGTAATAGCGCTCGAGGCGCATGCGCAGGTCCGACAGCGTCGCGACTGCTTCGGGGATTTTTCCGCGCTTGGTGTAGTCGCCGAACTGGGGCACCGCGACCGCGGCAAGGACCGCGACCACCGCCGCGGTGATCATGAGTTCCAACAGAGTGAAACCGGCTTGGCTGGCTTGGCGCATGCGTCGTTCCCTTTCCCTGATGATTGGATACTAGAGAGGATCGTGCCGTGCGCCAAAGTCCGGCGACCAACGGCCGGAAACCCGGACCAGACGGCGCGGCAGCGGCGAGTATAGCGGTACTAATTCACACCTCCGGAGGGGGATGGGGCGGGGGGTATAATCCGCCTCCCGCAACGTGCCGACGTGCAAGCGCTGATGTAGCTCAGCTGGTAGAGCAACTGATTCGTAATCAGTAGGTCCGCCGTTCGAACCGGCGCATCAGCACCACCCTCCCGCTCAGCAGTTCTTGCAGGCGTCTTCCAGGCCGGTCTCGACCACCCGGTCGGCGCGCGCCAGCATCGCCTGCGGGAATACGATGCCGACCGCCTTGGCGCCCAGTTTGTTGAACACGGTCTCGAAGCGGGTCGCCGGCTCGACGGCCAGGTCGCCCACGCGCGAGCCTCTGAAAATCCGCGACACGAAGGTGGCGGCGCGGCCCCAGGCTGCGGTCAGGTTCGGCTGGTAGGACAGCAGCCCGCCGGCCTCGACGTACTCGAGCGGCCCGACCCCCGGCAGGCGCCTGGAACGCGCCAGCTCCGCGAGCCGCCCGGCGTTCTGCGTGAACAGGGGATCATCGGTAATCACGAAGGCGTGCACCTTTTCGCGCACCATCGTGCCGAAGGCATTGTTGATATTGTCCGGCGCTTTTACTTCCAGCGGCACGACCTCGACCTTGAGGAATTGGGCGGTCGCGCGCAGCGATGAGAGGATCGGCTCGTTCAGGGGATTGGCCGGATTGACGAGCACGCCGACGCGGCGCACCGGAACGTACGCCTCTTTCAGCAGCTCGAGTCGCCGTTGCATCATCTGCGGGCTGGAGTAGGTCGCGCCCGTTACATTACCTCCCGGGCGCTGCGTGCTTGCGACCAGGCGCATCGCCACGGCGTCGTTGGCGGCCGCCATCACGATCGGAATCGTCGCGGTCGCCTGCTTGGCGGCCAGGGTTTCGGCCGTGCCATGGCACACAATCACGTCGACGCCGGAGCGCACCAGTGCCGCCGCCAGGTCGCGCAGCGTCTCGATGCCGCGGTCCTGGCCGCGAAACTCGATCGAGAAGGTCTGCCCCTCGGCATAGCCCAGGCCGAGCATGCCGGCGCGCAGGGCGCTGATGCGGATCGCATTCGCGGGCGAGGACAGCGGGCCGAGAAAACCAATGCGCCGCCGCCCCTGCTGCGCGTAGGAACTGAAGGTCAGCGCATACGCTCCGGCGCCCAGCGTTGCCAGGAATTCCCGTCGCGATTTCATGGCCCGCCTCCGAAGATGAAATCCGCAAAGCGCGATTATGCGCCGCCCGGGCATGCTTCGTTAAAACCGCCGTAGAATCCTGCAAATGGCGGCAAGGATCCTGGTAGTGGACGACGACGACAGCCTGCGCGAGTTGCTGCGCATGCACCTGGCCTCGGCCGGTTATGAGGTCAGCACCGCCGCCGACGGCATCAGTGCCGGCTACCAGGTGCTGAAGCACCCCCCGGACCTGATCCTGTCGGACGTCAACATGCCGCACATGGACGGCTTCGAATTTGTCGCCGCGCTGAAATCGGACGCGACGCTGCCCGACATCCCGGTGATATTCCTGACCTCGATGGAGGACGGGGACAGCCGCGGCAAGGAACTGGGCGCGGTCGGCTATCTAACCAAGCCGGTGCGTGCCGACCGGCTGCTCGAGATGGTCGCCAGGCACGTGCCGGGCGGCGCGATCCCGATCGGCTGAAAATCGGGGACAGACCACGCTTTCCGGCGGAAAACGTGGTCTGTCCCCGGTTCACGATTTTTATTGGCAGTCCCGGATCTCGGTTCCGGGCAATCCCAGCGCGAGTTCCTTCAGTTTGTCGCGCAGCGCGGCATCCGCGCCGCGCACCTGGAACCAGATCTTGGCCACCTGCGATTCGCGCTCGCCGGTCTGGGCGCTGCGCACGCCCTTGGCACGCAGCGCTTCGAGCCGGCTCTTCGCCGCGTCCTCGCTGCTGAACACGCCCAGCGACACCGCCCAGCGCATCTTGCCCTCGTCCTGCAGGATGAAGTAGTCCTCGATGCCGAGCGCCTTCAGCTCGGCGGTCTTCTTCTGCGCCGCCGCGCGGTTAGCCTGCGGCGGGATGAACACCCACCAGCCGGCCGTCTCTTCGCTGCGCCGCTGCGCCAGGCGCGCGCCCAGCGCGAGCGGCGCGAGCGCCTGCTCCGCCCGCGGTGCTTCAGCAACGGCGAAACCGCCCCATTCAAGGCAAGCTGCGGGCGCTGCATCCGTCACGGGTTTGGGTTTGAGCATCGGCAGGCCCGCGAGTTCTGGCCCGCTGAGCAGGCGGATGCTCTCGGCCTTGATCTGCCGGCGCTGCGGCTCGGGATCGGTTGAGCCGTCCGCAGTGGCGTAGTAGCGCGTCCAGGCGAACAGCGCGAGGTTCGCGGCGAGTAGCAGCAGAAACAGTGCCCTCATGCCGCGCCGATCCTCGCCAGACCTTCGAGCACCAGATTTTCCACGTAGCGGCAGGGCAGCTCGAGCCGCTCGATCAGCGCCTTGCCGCCACCGCCCGAGACCAGGCAACTGCCGCCGCCAAGGATGCGGTACATGCGTTCCACCGCGCCGGCTTGCGCGTGGCGGCAGCCGGTCTCGATCGCATCGACGGTGCTGCGCGGCGTCTCGACGAAGCGGCCTTCCTGCAGCGGCAGGCGGCCGGTGTGCTCGTGCAGCACGAAGCGCATCAGGTCGATGCCGGGCAAGATCAGGCCGCCGGTGAACTCCCCGCGCGCCGAGAGTGTGTCTACGGTCGTGCAAGTGCCGGCGTTGACCACCAGGCAGGCCTTGTCCGGCTCGAGGGCGCGCGCCGCGATCAGCGCCGCCCAGCGGTCGGGTCCCAGCGTATCGGGCCGCTCGTAGAGATTCTTCACGCCGCACAGTTCGCGCTCGCCGCGCACCCATTCGGGCTCGGCCTCGAAGACGCTGGTCCAGTTCACGATCAGCTGCTGCGCGCCGTCGCCGGCGACATTCGAGATGATGATGCGCGACGGATCGGCATGCGTCGCGGAGAACGGGTTGATGTGGTCGCTGGAGGCCGCGAATTCGATCAGCGAGACGTTGGCGATGCTCGACCAGCCGCCGCTGCCGCGCAGTTTCGTGTCGTACCAGCCCCATTTGACGCGGGAGTTGCCGGCGTCGATCGCGAGGATCACGCTGCCGCCGCGGCGACGATGCGGCCGTCGGCGACATCGCGCGTGCCGGCGCGCGTGCGCAGCCGCAGCGCGCCGCCCGGGGCGAGGCCCGCCGCGACGCCATTGACGGTGCGGCCATCGGCCAGGCGCACGCGCAGCCGCCGGCCTTCGTATTCGTGCATGGCGCGCCAGTCTTCCGCAAACGCGGCCAACCCCGAGCGTTCGAAGGCCGCGAGCGCCGCCAGCACCTCGCGGGCGACCGTCGCGATGACGCGGTTGCGCGAAGGCGCGGGCTGCACCAGGTCGTCGAGTGCGGTGAGCTTGCGCCGCAGTTGCGCCGCCAGCGCGCCCACCGCGCGGCAGTTGATGCCGATGCCGACGGCCGCCAGGATCTGCCCGCCCTGGATCCGCGTTTCGATCAGCACGCCGCCGAGTTTCGCGCCTGCATGACTGCTGCCCGCATGACTGCTGCCGGCGAGCAGGTCGTTCGGCCACTTGAGCGTTACGCCATGCGCACCCAAGGAACGCAAGGCGCGTGCCGCGGCCACACCCACCGCGAGCGACAGCCCCGGCAGCGTCTGCGGCGCGCATTGCATGCGCCGCAGGATGGAGAAGGTCGCGCCGGCGCCCGGCTCCGAGCGCCACTTGCGGCCACGCCGTCCGCGGCCCGCGGTCTGCGCCTCGGCCGCCAGCAGGACTGGATGCCGGTCGCCGCCTGCCAGCAGGACTGCGTTGGTCGAGGTGCAGCGCTGCGCGATCCGGACCTCGAGTCCGGGGACGAGAATTCTCGCTTTCATGAGCCGGTCCAAGGCGGCGATTCTACGTGCTGCCAAAGGCGAACGCCCGGCCCGGCGCGGCGTCGAACAGCGCCCGCGTGTAGGCGTGCTGCGGCCGCAGGAACACTTCCTCGGCCGCGCCGTACTCGACCACGCGGCCCTGCGACATCACCGCCACGTGGTCGCAGATCTGGGCCGCGACACGCAGGTCGTGCGTGATGAACAGCATCGCCAGGTTCAGCCGGGTGCGGATCTCCTCCAGCAGTTCGAGCACCTGCGCCTGCACCGAGACGTCCAGCGCCGACACCGCCTCGTCGGCGACCAGCAATTCCGGTTCCATCGCCAGCGCGCGCGCAATGCAGATGCGCTGGCGCTGGCCGCCGGAAAACTGGTGCGGGTAGCGCGACAGGGCGGAGGCGTCCATGCGCACCAGTTCGAGCAGCTTTTGCGCGCGCTCCAGCGCCTCGGGCCGCGCCACGCCGTAGTTGAGCGGCCCCTCGATGATCGCCGCGCCCACGGTGCGCCGCGGGTTGAGCGAGCGGTAGGGATCCTGGAACACGATCTGCACCTTGCGCCGCAGCGGCCGCAGCGCGGCCGCGCCCATGGTCGCGATCTCCGTGCCGCCGATGCGGATCGCGCCCGAAGTCGGGTCCACCAGGCGCACGATGCAGCGCGCGACGGTGGATTTTCCCGAGCCCGATTCGCCGACGATGCCCAGCGTCTGTCCGCGGCGTATTTCAAGGGTCACGTCCTCGGCTGCGCGTACTTCGCGGCCCGCACCGAACCAGCCGCGCTCGGTGTAGGTTTTGGACAGCTTGTCTGTGGCCAGCACCACGGGCGCGTCCCGGTCGGACGGGCGGCCATGCGGTTTCAGCGCCGGCACCGCCTGGATGAGCATTTTCGTGTACTCGTGCCGCGGCTGCCTGAGCACCTCGTCGCGCGTGCCGATCTCCACCAATTCACCCAGGCGCAGCACCGCGACGCGATGCGCGATGTCCGCCACCACGCCGAAGTCGTGGGTGATGAACAGCACGCCGGTGCCGTGCCGGCTCTGCAATTCGAGGATCAGCTTCAGGATCTGCGCCTGCGTCGTGACATCCAGCGCCGTGGTGGGCTCGTCGGCGATGAGCAGCGCGGGTTCGAGCACCAGCGCCATGGCGATCATGATGCGCTGGCGCTGCCCGCCCGAGAGCTGGTGCGGGTAGGAGGCGACGATGCGCCCGGCATCGGGCAGCGAGACTTCACGAATAATTTCCAGAATTTTCTTCTTTCTTTCAAAGGAGGAAATTCCAGTGTGAAAGCGCAATACCTCGTCGATCTGGTCGCCGCAGGTCATCACCGGGTTGAGCGCCGTCATCGGCTCCTGGAACACCATCGACATGCGCGT
>JBDTRO010000047.1:0-2435 GCA_039931635.1 Betaproteobacteria bacterium
GGCGAGGATGCTGAAGATGTAGGCCTGCACCATGCCGGTGAGCAGGCCGAGCGCGGTCATCACGACCGGAAAGAGGAATGGCGTGATGCTGACCAGGATCGCGACGATCATGGCGCCGCTCATCATGTTGCCGAACAGGCGCACGGCGAGGGCCAGCGTGCGCGAGATTTCGCTGATCAGATTGAACGGCAGCATGAGCACCGTCGGCTCCAGGTAGGACTTGAGGTAGCCGCCCAGGCCGCGGTCCGCAATGCCGAACAGCGGCACCGCGACGAATACGCACAGCGCAAGCGCTGCAGTGGTCGACAGCGATCCGGTCGGCGTCTCGTAGCCCGGAACGATGGTGAACAGGCTGGCGGCGGCGACGAAGAGGAACAGCGTGCCCAGAAAGCTCACGTATTTGCGCGGTTCGCGCAGCCCGACGTCCCCGATCTGGTGTTCGATGCCGGTGACGACGATCTCGAGCAGGTTCTGCCAGCGCGAGCGCGCCAGCCCAGTCGCCAGCCTGCGCGTGACCAGCCACGAGCCGGCCGCGAGCACGACCATCAGTCCCCAGGTGAACGCGATGGTGGCGTTCAGCTTGAGGAACCCGTGCTGCCAGAAAATGATTTCGTCGGGGCTAAGGCGCATGGCCGGTCTTTTGCTCAAACCGCGCCGGGTTTCCCGCCAGCCACGTGATTGCCGCACGCGCAATGACGAATCCAAGCAGGCAGGCGACCAGCCGCTCCCACCGCAGGCCCGACACGAAGTAAAAGCCGGCAAGCGCGATCGCCGTGCGCAGCAGCAGGCTGCCGAGGAACAGCAGGCCGGGTTGCGGGCTGGCGATGCCCCTGCGTACCGTCCACCAGAGGCCGCCGTAGAAGAATCCCCCGAGCACCAGCCCGGCTGCGCAGGCCGCGACCAGTATTGCCGGGTCATCCATGGCGGTCCTCCTGCTCGTCGCGCATGGCACGATCCTCCTTGTCCACCCAGTGCCAGGCGTTGAAGCAGCCGATGACGAGGCCCGCCACCAGCAGCGCAAGCGTCCACGAATGCGCGCCTGCGTGATGCTTGTCCAGCCACAGGCCGAGCGCGGCGCCGAGCAGGGTCGGCACCACCACCGACCAGCCGATGAGTCCCATCATGCCCAGGCCGAACCACACGCCGGGAGCAGCATTGCGGCGCGCGCGCAGCTTGCGCGCCGCCTTCCCGCCCACCTGTCCCGCAAAGGAATCTTCGGCGTCTCCGAGCTTGTCGCGCGCGTCAGTCATGCTTGAACGTCGAAAGGCGGCGCAGCAGGCCGGATTCGAGCCGCGCCAGGACCGCGCGCGCCTCCCGTTCATCCTCGTCGAGTGCGAGAAACTCCTGTCGCACGGTTTCGCGCAGGCGGCCGAGGTCGCTGCCGGCCAGGGCGCGGCGCACAGACACGAACACGTCGGCGCCGGCCTTCACCAGAACGCCGCCGTCTACGGCAAGAAACACTTCACCCTCCGACGGTGTTTCAAAGGTAAGGATGCCGGGGACGAGCGCCGCGGCGCAATCGAGCCGCTGCGGCAGCAGGCCGAACGAACCCTCGCGGGTTTCGGCAACGATCCTGGACACGCCGGCCTTCTCGGCGAACACGCGAAAGGGCAGCAGCACCTTGAGGTTCATGGCGCCTTCTTCGCCTCGCCGATGGCGCCGATCATGTAAAGCGCTTTCTCCGGCACGTCCTTGAATTCGTCGCGCAGGATCCGTTCGCATCCGTCCAGGGCGTCCTCGAGGCTGACCAGCTTGCCCTTGAGCCCTGTGAACTGCTCCGTGGTGAAGAACGGCTGCGTGAGAAACCGCTCCAGGCGGCGCGCGCGGGCGACCACGTTGCGATCGCCGGGCGAAAGCTGCTCCAGGCCCAGCATGGCGATGATGTCCTTCAGTTCGGCATACTGGGCAAGCGTGCGTCGAATCTCCCGTGCCAGCCCGTAATGACGGTTGCCGACGATGCCCGGCGTCGCCATCTTGGAACTCGACTGCAGCAGGTCGATGGCGGGGAACAGCCCTTCGCTCGCCCGCTTGCGCGAGAGCACGATCGAAGCCGAAAGGTGCGAAAACACGTGCGCGGCGGCGGGGTCGGTCAGGTCGTCGGCGGGCACGTACACCGCCTGGATCGAGGTGATGGCGCCGGTGGCCGTGTTGGCGATGCGCTCCTCCAGCCCGGAGAGCTCCGTGCCCATGGTGGGCTGGTAGCCCAGGCGCGAGGGCATCTGCCCCATCAGCCCCGAGACTTCCATGCCGGCCTGGATGAAGCGGAAGATGTTGTCGACGAGCAGCAACACGTCGCGCTGCTCGTCGTCGCGGAAATACTCCGCCATGGTGAGCGCGGCGTGGCCGACGCGGAAGCGGCTGCCCGGCGGTTCGTCCATCTGGCCGAATACCATCACCATGTTCTGCAGCACGCCGGCCTGCTTCATGTCGCGGTA
>JBDTRO010000048.1:0-1952 GCA_039931635.1 Betaproteobacteria bacterium
TGCAGCTCACGCGCGACATCACCTTCAACGACTCCGACGTGCTGGCGAAGGAAACCGAGGAGCAGCTGCTGTACCGCGACATGCAGTCGGACATGGTGCAGCAGATCATGCGCCGCCTCGCCGTCGCGCAGGCGCCCAAGCCCGCCACGCAGTAAATGCAGTTTCGCTCCGAGCAGCTGGAATCGCAGCTCGCCAGGAATCTCGCTGCCACCTACCTGATACACGGCGACGAGCCGCTGCTCGCGCTGGAAGCCGCCGACGCGGTGCGCGCGGCGGCACGCAATCGCGGCTACGACGAACGGGAAGTCCTGGCGGCGGGCCGCGGGTTCGACTGGGGCGAGCTGCTGCACGCGGGCGCCAACCGCTCGCTTTTTGGCGGCAGGAAGATCCTGGAACTGCGCATCCCCGGCGGCAAGCCCGGCGTCGAAGGCGGCAATGCCATCGTCAAGTATTGCGCCCGGCCGAATCCGGACAACCTCCTCATGGTCACCATGCCACGCCCGGAGGGCCCGTACTGGAAAGCGCCGTGGTTCACGGCGCTCTCGGCGTCCGGCGCGGTGGTAGAAGTGCAGAGCGTCGAGCTGGCGCGCCTGCCAGACTGGCTGCGCTCCAGGCTGGCCCGCAACGGCCAGAGCGTCGACGCGGAAGCGATGGAATATCTCGTCGACCGCGTGGAGGGAAACCTGCTTGCCGCGCACCAGGAAATCCAGAAACTGGCGCTGCTCGCGCCGCGCGGCGAACTCGACCTGGACACGGTGCGCGGCGCGGTGGCCACCGTGGCGAGGTTCGATCCCTTCGTCGCCAGCGATGCATTGCTGGCCGGAGACATGAAGCGCTACGTGCGGGCGATGGACGGCTTGCGCGGCGAGGGCGAATCGCCGGTCTATGTGCTGGCGATCCTGGGCGGCGACCTGCAGACCCTGGCCCGCGTTCAGGGACTGGTCGCCGAAGGCCGCTCGGTCGACCAGGCGATCGACGCAGCCAAGGTCTGGAAGCGGCGCCAGCCGGCGATCCGGGCCGCGCAGCGCCGTTTCGCGCCAGCCGCCGTCCTCGCCGCCGTCGTGCACGCGGCGCGAATCGACCGCGCCAGCAAGGGCGCCGGCCCCGGCGAGCCCTGGGATGAGTTCGTCAGCCTGGGGTTAAAATTGCTGAATGAAAGCGAAGGCTCACGCGCGGCTTCCTAGCGACGCTGGCGACATCACGGCGGACGTCACCGCGTACATGCACGGCCTCGGCCGGGCAGCGCGCGACGCCGCCCGAGAGCTCGCGCGCGCCGGCACCGACACCAAGAACCACGCGCTGCGCGCAACAGCGGCGGAAATCCGCGCCGGCGCGGCCGCGCTGCTGGCAGCGAACCGCGCCGACGTCGAACAGGCGCGCAAGGCGGGCCGCGACAGCGCCTTCGTGGACCGGCTCACGCTCACGGCGGCGCGCATCGAGCAGATGGCCAAGGGCCTGGAAGACGTCGCGGCGCTGGAAGATCCGATCGGCAGAATCACCGGCCTCCAGCGGCGCCCGAGCGGCATCGAAGTCGGCCGGATGCGCGTGCCGCTCGGCGTCATCGGCATCATTTACGAATCGCGGCCCAACGTGACCGCGGACGCCGCCGGGCTGTGCCTGAAAGCCGGCAACGCCTCGATCCTGCGCGGCGGTTCCGAGGCCTTGCGCTCCAACCAGGCGATCGCTGCTTGCGTGCGCGCGGGCCTCATGGCCGCCGGACTGCCCGCAGCCTCGGTGCAGGTGGTCGCGACCGCCGATCGCGCCGCGGTCGGCGAACTCGTCACGATGACGCAGTACGTGGACATCATCGTGCCGCGCGGCGGCAAGGAACTCATCGCGCGCCTGTCGCGCGAATCGAAGATCCCGATGATCAAGCACCTGGACGGCGTGTGCCACCTGTATGTCGACGACCGCGCCGATCCGGACATGGCGGTGCGCCTCGCGGACAACGC
>JBDTRO010000049.1:0-3573 GCA_039931635.1 Betaproteobacteria bacterium
GACGAGCCCACGGTCGGCCTGCACATGGCCGACGTCGAGAAGCTGATCCGCGTGCTGCACCGCCTGGTGGACGCCGGCAACTCCGTGGTGGTCGTCGAGCACAATCTGGACGTGATCGCGGAAGCCGACTGGATCGTGGACCTGGGCCCCGAAGGCGGCGGCAACGGCGGGCGGATCGTGTTCCAGGGCCCGCCCGAACTGTCGCCGAAGGGGGACAGCCACACCTGCCGTGCGCTGGCCTCATTTCTCGCCGAGCGAGGAACTTAAGCGCCGCGTGGCAGTCTCAGCAGTCATGAAACTGCTCACGATTGCATTGTCGTTTTTCTTCGCCACCGCCGCGGCCGCGCAGGAGCTCGGACCAGAGGATCTCGTGCGAAAAGTCACGACGGACGTTCTCGACAGCGTCAAGTCCGACAAGCAGCTGCAGGCCGGCGACCGCAAGAAGGCGCTCTTGCTGGCCGAGCAGAAAATCCTGCCCCACGTAGACTTCCGCGAGGCGGCCCTGCTCGCAATGGGCAAGTCCTGGCACACCGCGACCCCGGCGCAGCAGACCCAGGTCGTGGACGAGTTCCGCTCGATGCTGGTGCGCATCTACTCGAACGCGATCGATGTCTACCGCGGCCAGACGCTGAAAGTGCTGCCGCTGCGCATGGCGCCGGGCGACACCGAGGTCACCGTGCGCAACCAGTACCTGAGCGCGGGCCGCCCACCTGTGCCGGTCGCCTACTCGATGAAAAAGACAGCCGAGGGCTGGAAAATCTATGACATCGCCGTAGAAGGCGTGAGCCTGGTGCTGACCTACCGCGCCGAGTTCGAGAGCATCACGCGCACTTCCGGAGTCGCGGGACTGATCAAGCGCCTGCAGGAAAAAAACGCGTAACCGCGTTCCTTGCTATCGCTTAGGCCATTCGGGTAAGTGCGTCCCGAGGGGTACCGGCGGCCTTTCCCAGTAGGGCTGGGTTTCAGATAGCTGCAAGACGGGCTTGAGATGTTGAATCATTCCCAGCGGCGATCTGGTCTCGGTCAGGAGATTCTTCAGTTCCTCCGGTTCAAGATCTTTCGGGACTGAAGCAAAGTCTTCGATGGTCCCGCGATCCACGATCCACTTCCCGGTTCTCGCCAGCGAGACGCGCACCAGCCAGCTCCCGCCTTCCCGCGCGCGGCGCGCCAGCGCCACCATCGCACCGTACGCCATCAGGTAGCCGCCCACATAGTCGTTCGCCGAGACCGGCATGAGTTTCGGCTTGTCGCCGCCCTGCGCGTACGCCATCCCGCTCACCGTCTGCACGATGCTGTCGAAACCGCGCCGGTCGCGCCACGGCCCCTCCGTTCCCCAGGCGTTGAGCGTGAGGTAGACGATGCCGGGCCGGATCTGCGCCGCCTGCGCCGGCGAGAAGCCGCGCGCGGCCAGCGAGCCGGGGCGGTAGGACTGGGAAAAAACATCCGCCTCGCGCAGCAGGCCGCGCAACGTCCCGACGCCGGCTTCCGTGCGCAGGTCGAGATGCGCTGCCAGCTTGCCCAGCCCGGTATCCAATTCGGTAGGCCCGGAATCCGGCAAGTGCGCGCCCGTGATCTTGAGCACGTCCGCGCCATGCTCGGCGAGCGTGCGCGCGCAGGTCGGACCCGCCAGCACTCGCGTCAGGTCAAGCACGCGCACGCCGGAGAGAGGGCGATTCCCATCCGGCAACGGCTCCGGCTTCGATGCGCCGATCTTTTCGATCATCAGGAGAGGCTGGGCCGCGACCGCCGCCGAGTGCGGATGCTGCGCCCATTCGGCTGCATGGCGCGCCAGCCCGGCGCAACCGTTCGCGGCGTGAATCGCATCCTCCAGCGCCAAGCCGTCCCAGCCGCGGCTCGCCTCTTCCGCCGCCGCGCGGTCCGGGGGATTGCCGAGCAGCCGCATCGCCGCATCGCGGTGATTGGCGAAATTGCAGTGGATGCTGACCCAGCGGCCGTCCCTGACCGGATAAAAGCCGCTCAGCGGATCCCACAATTCCGTCGGCGCCTTGCCGTTGATCTTCAGGTAGCGCGCGCTGCGCAGCGCGGCGGCCGCCGCACGCACGTCGATTTTTACGCGTTGAACTCTGCCTGTTTTAAGGATCCAGAGATCTGACGCTGCCACGCCCAGTGCGCCCAGCACCGCGGCACTCGCGGTTGCGACACGATACGGCGTGGGCAAAACCGGATCGCCGCCGTTGAACACGACTTCGCCCTTCAGATTTCCGAGCGCGAGGAGCTCCTGCAGCGCATTGCGAACGGTCATGGCAACAGCTAGTCTAGCGGAATGCGCGAAGCCCAAGCCAAAGCCATCCTCCTCAAGGACTATACCCCGCCGGCATTCCTCATCGAGCGCGTTGCGCTGGATGTCGACATCCGGGCCGATGACGCCATCGTGAAGGCCACCCTCGCCGTGCGCCGCAATCCGAAGGGCAGCGGCACCGCCCTGGAATTGAATGGCGACGAACTGGAACTCGTGTCGCTTTCCCTGGATGGCAAGGATTTTCCGTACAAGGTCACGAACGAAATCCTGAGCCTGGAAAATGTTCCTGGTGCGTTCACCCTCGAAACGGTGACGCGCATCGTGCCGCAGAAGAACACCAAGCTGGAAGGCCTGTACGCCACGCAAAGCGGCTTCGTCACCCAATGCGAAGCGCAAGGCTTCCGCCGCATCACATGGTTTCTCGACCGGCCCGACAACCTTGCGGTCTACACCGTCACCGTGCGCGCGGACACGAAAAAATATCCGGTGCTCCTGTCCAACGGCAATCTCATCGCTTCTGGAGAGAACTGGGCGAAATTCGAGGATCCCTTCCCCAAACCTTCGTACCTGTTCGCCCTGGTAGCAGCGGATCTCGATTCCATTCGGGAATCTTTTGTTTCCTGTTCCGGAAAAACAAAGAGCCTCTTTATATACGTAGAGAAAGGAAAATTGGATCAGGCCGCCTGGTCGATGGACTGCCTGAAGCGCGCCATCCTGTGGGACGAGCAGCGCTTCGGCCTCGAGCTGGACCTGGACGAGTACAAGATCGTCGCGGTCGGCGACTTCAACTCGGGCGCGATGGAGAACAAGGGCCTGAACATCTTCAACACCAAGTACGTGCTGGCGCGCCCGGACACTGCGACGGACACCGACTACCTGAACATCGACCGCGTGGTGGCGCACGAATATTTCCATAACTGGACCGGCGACCGGGTCACCTGCCGGGACTGGTTCCAGCTCTCGCTCAAGGAAGGGCTGACCGTGTTCCGCGACCAGGAATACGGCGCCGATACCTACTCGCGCGCGGTGACCCGCATCCAGGAAGTGCGCGGCCTGCGCGCCGGGCAGTTCGCGGAGGACGCGGGCCCGATGGCGCATCCGGTGCGGCCGCAGTCCTACCAGGAGATCCGCAACTTCTACACCATGACGGTGTACGAAAAAGGCGCCGAAGTGGTGCGCATGCAGCACACGCTGCTGGGCGAAGAGAAGTTCCAGGCCGGCATGAAGCTGTATTTCAAGCGCCACGATGGCCAGGCCGTGACCTGCGACGACTTCGTGCAGGCGATGCAGGACGCGTCGGGCGTGGACCTCGC
>JBDTRO010000050.1:0-23888 GCA_039931635.1 Betaproteobacteria bacterium
TCGGGATGGCGGAACAGCGCGTTGTCGTCGAAATTGAGCTTCGAATCGAGCGCGATCACCTTGTCGTCGCCGGTCAGGATCAGCGGGTTGATCTCCGCCAGCGAGGCGTCGGTTTCATCGAAGCATTTGTAGAGGTTCTGCAGCATCTTCGCCGCCTCGCCCACCGCCTGGTCGGGGATGCCGATCTTCTTCGCCACTTCCGCGGCCTCGGCATCCTTCAGCCCGGTCGCCGGGTCGATGAATACCTTGTGGATCTTCTCCGGCGTGTGCGCGGCGACTTCCTCGATGTCCATGCCGCCTTCCGAAGAGGCCATCAGGCAGGCGCGTTGAGTGACTCTGTCCACCACCATGCCGACGTAGAGCTCCTTCCTGATGTTGGCGCCCTCCTCGACCAGCAGCCGACGCACTTTCTGCCCCCCAGGGCCGGTCTGGTGGGTGACCAGTTGCATTCCCAGGATTTTCTCGGCGTGTTGTTTTACTTCAGGTAAGGACTTCGCAACCTTTACCCCGCCGCCCTTGCCGCGGCCGCCGGCATGGATCTGCGCCTTCACGACCCAGACGCCGCCGCCGAGCTTTTTCGCCGCCTCCACCGCCTCGTCGACGCTGAAGCACGGGAAACCGCGCGGCGTGACCAGGCCGAATTTGCGGAACAGCTCTTTACCCTGATATTCGTGAATTTTCATAGGGAGGGAATTCTAGCATTGGGTCCTTGCTAGAATTTCCGCATGCGAAACGTGCGAAACGTTGGGTATGTGCTTGCACTCGACCAGGGCACCACCAGTTCGCGCGCGATCATCTTCGATGAGACCGGCAAGCCGGTCGCATCGGCCCAGCAGGAATTCAAGCAGCACTACCCGCAGCCGGGCTGGGTCGAGCACGATCCGGACGACCTGTGGCGCTCGCAGCGCGACGTGGCGCGCGAGGCGCTCAGGAACTCGGGCCTGAAGGCCGACCAGCTGGTCGCCTGCGGCATTGCCAACCAGCGCGAAACCACCATCGTCTGGGACCGCCAGAACGGCAAGCCGATCTACCCGGCGATCGTCTGGCAGGATCGGCGCACCGCCGCGCGCTGCACCGAACTGAAGGAAGTCGGCGCCGAAAGCCTGATCCGGGAGCGCACCGGCCTTGTCGTCGATCCGTATTTCTCGGGCACCAAGGTGGCCTGGATCCTCGATCACGTCCCGGGCGCGCGCAGGCGCGCGGAACTGGGCGAGCTCGCCTTCGGCACCGTCGACTCCTGGCTGATCTGGAACCTGTCGCACACCAAGACGCACCTCACCGACTGCAGCAACGCCTCGCGCACGATGCTCTTCAACATCCACATGGGCGACTGGGACCCGGAGCTGCTGCAGCTGATCGGCGTTCCGCGCGCGATGCTGCCCGATGTCTACCCCTCGTCGCACGCCTACTGCATGATCGCGCCCGCGGTGCTTGGCGCTCCGGTGCCGATCACCGGCGTCGCGGGCGACCAGCAGGCGGCCCTCTTCGGCCAGGGCTGCCACAAGGCCGGCATGGCGAAGAACACCTACGGCACCGGCTGCTTCATGCTGATGCACACCGGCGGCCGCGTGGTGAGCTCCGCCAACGGACTGCTCAGCACCGCGGCGGCGCAGACCGGCCGCGCGGTGGACGCGCGCGACGTCGAAAAGGAATACGCGCTCGAGGGCAGCGTGTTCATCGGGGGAGCCGTGGTGCAGTGGCTTCGTGACGAACTCGGTTTTTTTGAAAAAACAGAACAAGTAGAAGGCCTGGCCGCAACGGTTCTCGACAACGGCGGCGTCTACATCGTGCCCGCGTTCGCCGGCCTGGGCGCGCCGCACTGGGATCCGCATGCGCGTGGCGCCATCGTCGGCCTGACGCGCGGCTCGTCGCGCGCGCACATCGCGCGCGCGGCGCTCGAATCGATCGCCTACCAGAGCGCCGACCTGCTGGCGGCGATGCAAAAAGACTCGGGCGACACCCTCTCCGAGCTGCGCGTGGACGGCGGCGCGGCGGCCAACGACCTCCTGATGCAATTCCAGGCCGACATCCTCGGCGTGCCGGTGGTGCGGCCGAAGGTGCTGGAGACCACCGCCCTGGGCGCAGCGTATCTCGCCGGCCTGTACACGGACGTCTGGAAGTCGCGCGAGGAAATCGCCGCGCAATGGCAGATGGACCGGCGCTTCACACCCGGCATGGACCGCGCCGAGGCCGCGGCGCTGCTCGCGCGCTGGCGCGAGGCCGTCAGCCGGTCGCTGCATTGGACTTCTGACAATTCCTGACGTCCGGACCGGACGCGGCGATAAACCGCCGCGGATGCGGAAATCGCCAAGCTGCGGCACGGTCTATACACTGCCCGTCGCCACCAGCCGATGAACACCAGCACCTCCCTGACGACGCACAGTTCCGAATTGCTGCGCGCGATTATCGACAACCTCGCCGAAGGCGTCGTGATCCTGAATCGCGAGGCAAAAGTGATCGCGGCCAATCCGGCCGCCGAGGCGATCCTCGGCGTGCCGCTGGCGAGCATCGTCGGCACCGGGCCGGCGGACGCGCAATGGGGATCGGTCCGCGAGGACGGCAGCCCCTGGCCCGCGGGAGCGCACCCGTCGCTCGACACGCTCGCCGACGGCCGGCCGCGACGCGACGTCGTCAAGGGCGTGCGGCGCCCCGACGGCAGCCGCGCCTGGCTGTCGATCAGCACCACGCGCGTCGAACTGCCCGCGCCGCACCCCGGCTACGGCGTGGTCGCCTCCTTCGTGGATGTCACTGCCACCGTCACCGCCAGGCACGCGCTCGAAACCAGCGAGCACCGTTTCCGCGACCTGACCGAGCTGTCGGCCGACTGGTACTGGGAGCAGGACGCGGAATTCCGCTTCCTGGACATGTCGGCCGGCGCGCATTCGATGGGCATCGCGCCGCAGGAATTCATCGGCAAGCGCCGCTGGGACTTTCCCTGGACCAATATGGCGGAAAAGGAATGGGCCGCGCACCGCGCCACGCTGGAGCGCCACGAGCCGTTCCTCGACCTGCAGCTGCGCCGGCGCGACGCAAGCGGCGACGTGGCCATCATCTCAGTCAGCGGCAAGCCGGTGTTCGATGCGCGCGGCGCCTTCACCGGCTACCGCGGCGTCGGCCGCAACATCACGCAGAGAAAGCGCACCAAGCGCAGCCTGCGCGAGATCGTCGAGCGCTTCCGCAGCCTGACCGAGCTGTCGTCGGACTGGTACTGGGAAATGGACGCCGACCTGCGCTTCACCTACGTTTCCGAGGGCATACGCAAGGTGCGCGGCGTGGCGCCCGAGACGCTGATCGGCAAGCGGCGCTGGGAAGCGAAGGACGTCATCGGCGGCGACGAGGAGATGGCGCGCCACCGCGCCATGCTCGAAGGCCACCTGCCGTTCAAGGATTTCGTGCTGACGCGCGGCAACCCGGACGGCAAGGTCACCCATGTCAGCCACACCGGCAAACCGATCTTCGACGACCGCGGAAATTTCCGCGGCTACCGCGGCGTGGCGCGCGACATCACCGCGCGCGTGCAGGCGCAGGACGATCTCGCGCGCATGGCGCATTTCGACGCGCTTACCGGACTGCCGAACCGGGTGCTGCTGCAGAGCCGCCTGAAGCGCGCCATGGCGCGCGCCGACCGCGGCCAGACCATGCTCGCGGTCATGTTCCTGGATCTCGACCAGTTCAAGGAAATCAACGACAGCCTGGGCCATGCCACCGGCGACGCGGTGCTCAAGGAAGCGGCGCTCAGGCTGGAGAGCTGCCTGCGGCTCACCGATACCGTCGCAAGGCTGGGCGGCGACGAGTTCACCGTCCTGCTGGAAGACGTGCGCTCCGTGGACGAGATTGCGCGCATTGCGGGCAAGCTGCTCGCCTCGATCTCGGCGCGCGCCGAGGTGGCCGGCCACGAGCTGCACCTGTCGACCAGCATCGGTGTCACCGTCTATCCGATGGACGACGAGGATGCCGACACGCTGCTGCGCAACGCGGACCTGGCGATGTACCACGCCAAGCAGGAGGGCCGCAACAACGTGCAGTTCTTCGCTCACGACATGAGCGAGCGCACCGAGAAGCGCGTCGGCCTGCTCACACGCCTGCGCGGCGCGCTGGCGCGCAGCGAATTCCGGGTGCACTACCAGCCGCAGGTGGACGTGAGGAGCGGCGACATCATCGGCTTCGAGGCGCTGCTGCGCTGGCACGACGCCGAACTGGGCCTCGTGCCGCCGATGCAGTTCATCCCGCTTGCCGAAGAGACCGGGCTGATCATCGACATTGGCGAATGGGTGCTGCGCGAAGCCTGCGGGCAGGCCAGGCGCTGGCTGGACGCGGGGCTGGGGCCGTTCACCATGGCGGTCAACCTGTCGCCACGCCAGTTCCGGCAGAAGAACCTGGTGCAGATGGTCGCCGCGGTGCTGGCGGAGACCGGCCTGCCTTCGGCCGGACTGGAACTGGAGATCACGGAGAGCACCATGATGTACCGCGCCGAGGAAGCGGCGGTGGGACTGCAAGCGCTGCACGCCCTGGGCGTGCAGATCTCGCTGGACGATTTCGGCACCGGCTATTCTTCGCTCGCCTACCTGCACCGTTTCCCGGTGCAGACGCTCAAGGTGGACCAGTCGTTCGTGCGCGACATCAAGAGCGACCGCGACGACGCCGCCATCGTGAGCACGGTGCTCACCCTGGCGCGCCAGATGGGTCTGAAGGCGCTGGCCGAAGGGGTGGAGACCGAAGCGCAGCTCTCCTTCCTGCGCGCCCGCGGCTGCGATTCCTTCCAGGGCTACCTGTTCTGCCGTCCGCAGCCCGCTGCCGAGATTGAGGCGCTGCTCATCCGGCACCGGGCGAAATCGGAACCACCGCCGAAGCGGCGCAAGCGTCCGATCAAGGCCTGAGCAATAGGCCGGCATGATCGTGGCCGGGTTGAGGCTGCCCGGATCCACCACGCGCAACCGGAGGCAACCCCTCTCACGCGAGGGCGGCCCGCTTGACCAGGCGCAGGAACTGGTCCGCCGACAGCGGCTTGCTGTAGAGGTAACCCTGCATTTCGTTGCAGCCGTTGACGCGCAGGAATTGCAGCTGCTCGCCGGTCTCCACGCCCTCGGCGATCACCGCCAGGCCCAGGCTGTGCGCCATCGCGATGATCGCCTGCGTGATGCCGGCGTCGTCGCCGTCGCCGGGCAGGTCCTGGATGAACGAGCGGTCGATCTTCAGGCTGTCCAGCGGAAATCGCTTCAGATAGCTGAGCGACGAATAACCGGTGCCGAAGTCGTCGATGGAAAGGTGGATGCCCATGTCCTTCAGCCCGCGCAGCAGCGTGACCGCGTGCTCCGGGTCGCGCATTACCATGCTCTCGGTGATCTCGAACTCCAGCCAGGCCGCGTCCAGCCCCGTGTCGCTCAGCACGCGCGCCACGTCCTGCAGCAGGTCCGCATGCGCGAACTGGCGCGGCGACAGGTTGACGGCGATGCGCATCTTCTGCAGTCCTGCGTCCTGCCAGGCCTTGTTCTGCAGGCAGGCCGCGCGCATCACCCAGCCGCCGATCGGCACGATCAGCCCGGTCTCTTCGGCGAGCGGGATGAAATCCGCCGGCGCGATCAGCGCCTTGCCCGGCTGCTGCCAGCGCACCAGCGCCTCCATGCCGACGATGCGGTTGCTGCCAATGTCGACCTTGGGCTGGTAATGGAGCAGGAACTCGTTGCGCTCCAGGGCGTGGCGCAGGTCCGATTCGAGCGCCACGCGCTCCAGGGTATGGACGTTGATCTGCGCCGAGTAGAACTGGAAGTTGTTCTTGCCCTGCTCCTTGGCGCGGTACATCGCGATGTCCGCGTTCTTCATCAGGCCCTGCAGGTCGCTGCTGTCGCCGGGACTGGTGCTGATGCCGATGCTGGCGGTGACGTGGAATTCCTGCGCTTCGATCTGCACCGGCCGGGCCACCGCGACGAGGATTTTCTGCGCCACTTCGGCCACGTCGGCGGGCCGCGACGCGCCTTCGATCAGCACCACGAATTCGTCGCCGCCCAGGCGGCTGACGGTATCCACCTCGCGCAGGCAGCCGCGCAGGCGCTGCGATATTTCCTTCAGGACACGGTCGCCCGCCTCGTGGCCGAGCGTGTCGTTGATGTTCTTGAAGCGGTCCAGGTCGATGAACAGGATCGCGAGCGGTTCGTCGGCCCGGCGCGCCCGCGCGAGCGCGTGCCCGAGGCGCTGGTTGAACATGCTGCGGTTGGGCAGCCCGGTGAGTTCGTCGAAATGCGCGAGGTGCTGGACGCGCTCCTCGGCCTGGCGGCGCCCCATGAACTGGCCGATCTGGCTGCCGATCGAGCGCGTGCTGTGCACCAGCACCTCGTCGGGCTGGCCGCTGGCGCGGCTGAAGAATTCCATCACGCCGAGCACGTCGTTGCCGAAACGGATCGGGAAAGCGAAAGCGCTGCGCAGCCCGGCCTTGAGCGCCTCGGGCCCGCGCCGAAAGCTCGCGTCTTCCGTGACGTTGGTGATCCAGATGGGCTCGCCGCTCGCCAGCACGCGCCGCAGCAGGCCGCCCGACGCCTGCGGCAGGACGCGCGGTTCGCGGCTCACCTCGAGGAACTGCTCGATTTCCGCGGACGGCTCGCTCCAGGTCTCCGCGCAGACGATCTTCTGTTCCCGTTCGTTCCAGACCCGACGCGCGCCGCAGGCGCAGCCCAGCGCCTCGCAGATGGTCTGGATGAGCTGGGGCATGACCTCCTCCACCGACTCGGATTCGGCCAGCAGGCGCGTCACCTTGTGCTCCATCGCCTGCCGCTGCTCGAGCTGCTTGCGTTGGGTGATGTCGGTTACCACCGCGATGATGCCGGTGACGTTGCCCTCGACATCGCGCAGCGGCCCGAGCGAGGCGTCGATCTCGATCGGCGTGCCGTCGCGCCGCAGGCGCCGCCCCTGGAACTTGATGAACGTCTCGCCGCCGAGCAGGCGCATGCGCAAGGCGTCGGATTCCTCGCGCCGCTCGCCCGGCACCGAGGGCAGCGGCTTGCCCAGCACCTGCGCGGCAGTCCAGCCGTACAGGCGCTCGGCCGCCGCATTCCAGCTGGTGAGCAGGCCGCCGCGGTCGCGCGTGTAGATGGCGAGCGGCGAGGACTGCACCAGCATCTGCAACTGCTGGTTGGTGGTGCGCAGCGTTTCCTCGCTGTGGCGCAGGCTCTCGGTCATGCGCTCCGCCAGCTCGCCTGCGCGGGTGCCCATGGTCGCGAGGGAGCGCACCAGGCCGAAGAGCAGCAGGCTGACGCTGACGCCGCCCAGCAGCGCCAGCCACGGTATCCAGCGGTCGAGCGGGTCGCCAAAGCCTTCGCGCGCGCTGAAATAGAGATTCCAGCGCCGCCCGCCCACTTCAAGTTCGGAGACGCTGCGCAGCGCGGGCGTGCTGGAGGCCCAGGGGCCTTGCGGCGCCGGCTCCCTGCCGCGCAGCCGGTCGCTGTCGAACATCAGGTTTTCCATGCTGGGCGGCGCGAGGCCGCCCGGGCTGCCCGGCACGCCGGCGTCGTGGATGCGCACGTGCACCTTCTGGACGAACGGCTCGCTCAGCACGCCGCGCATCAGGTCGATCGCGACGAAGGATGCACTCACCATGCCGCTGAAGGCCGCCCTGCGCTCGGCGACGGTGGCGGCGGGCGCGTCCTTGCGGTAGAGGGCGAGCCGCATCGCGAAGCCCGGATGTTTTTTCGGATCCAGCGCCAGCGCGATGGTTCCCGAGGCGGTGATCCGGCCCGAATCGCGCGTGCGTTCCAGCGCCGCCAGGCGCACCGCGTCGCCGCCGAGGTCCAGGCCAAGCGCGCGCTCGTTGCCCGCCATCGGCTCGACATACATCGCGACCAGGTACTCCGGCCGGATGCCCGCAGGCCGGATCGCAAAATCCGGATAGCCGCGCGGCTCGACGCTGCGATCGTTGCGCACCATGGCTTCGAAGGCCGGGCGCTGCTCGTGCGTGATGCGCCGGCTGTAGTGGATCACCTGGATGCCGGGATAGCGGCTGCCCAGGCTCAGGTTCTGCAGGTAGCGCGCGAACTCGGCGCGGGTGACCGTGTCCATCGCGGCAAACAGTCCCCTGACCCCGCGCAGCACGTCGGCGTAGTCGCCGACGCGCGTTTCGACGGCGGCGCGCGCATCGCTTACCGCGCCCTCGAATTTCAGCCGCGCTTCGCGCTCGAGCTGGCCCGCCGTCAGCAGCGCGAGGGCCACCGACAACGCGATGCCGATCGCGAGCACCAGCCAGGCCGCCGAGGCATGACTGTAAATGCTGGCGAGCCCGGACCGTCGCATGCCGGATTCTATGCTGGGCTAGCCGGCGGCCACAGGCGCTTGCCGAACTCCGGGTAATTTTCCGTGATGGCGATTCGCACCGGCCCCCTGAGCAGGGCGAGTTCCTGCCGGGAAGGAACCGGCGTCTGCTGCACCGCGGGGCCCGCGTCGTAATCGAAGCCCGTGTCGTCGCGGATTTCCGCCGCCGTATGGCCCGGATGCACGCTGTGCAGCCGGAAGCGCCGCCGGTCCGGCTGCCAGTCAAACAGCGCCTTGCCGGTCAGCAGCGCCTGCGGCCCGCCGCCGCGCTCGACGCCGGGCGGGCTCCAGCCCGGCGCCGAAATGAAATCCACTTTCGGCACCAGCACGCGCCGCGAATGTTCCTCGCGAAACAGGATCGTGCGCCCGGCGGCGAAGTACATGAAGGCCGAGCCGAAGGAACCGGGAAAGCGCCGGCCCTCGGACCGCACCAGGTTGATGTTCGCCGCGCCGTCGATCTGCGCGCCGCCGAGGAAGAACACGTCGATGCGGCCCTGCCCGGCGAGGTCGAACAGCTCGCGCGAGCCTTCGGTGAACGGATTGCCGCTGCGCTTTTGCAGCAGGGAAATTCTCGACGCGTTCTTATTCAGGAATTTGCACAGGAAAGCGCCGGTCGCCGGAATTGGCGAAGCCGCTCCGACTGCCACATGCCCCGCGCCGCCGATCAGGCGCGCGATGCAACAGGCGAGGAGTTCTTCGCTGGCGTGCGGTTCCATACGAATTCTTCCAGGTAGCGCTGGAACCCCTCTTTCGTCTTCGCCGCCCTGGCGTAAAGACCCAGATGCGCGTCGTCGATGCCGTAGAGCCCCGTCACCGACAGCGGCCAGGCGCCGCGCACCGCCTGCGCAACGCCGCTCACATAGACGGACGACAGCACGCCGGGCGCGAGCAGCTCGTCTTCCAGCATGTCGCCGGGGCGCAGTTCTTCATAGGTGGCGTAGCAGGCGCGCGAGGCATGCGCGATGGTCGCGAGCTCCTTCCTGCGCCCCAGCCACACGTTGCCCGCCTCGTCCGCCCAGCGCGCATGGAACAGCGCGACGTCGGGTTGGATGGCGGGAACGATGAGAATCGGGTCGTTCTTCTTCAGCGGATTGTCGATTACCTTCCAATCCGGACGCATTGCTATCAGGTCGGACCCGATCACGCCTCTCAAGGGCATGAACGGCACGCCCTTCTCGGTCGCCTGGAGTCCGGTGTGTATCGCCGGACAGGTTGCGTCTTTTACCTTGAGAATATTTTTTTCCACAGCTTCGGTGAACCGCGGCGCGAGTCCGGCTTCGCCCAGCGACACGGCGCTCGATTCGACCTCGGCCACGCAACCCGCGCCGATCAAAAGGTCGGCGGACAGCCCCAGCACCGGCACGCCAAGCAAACGCAGATCGCGCGCCTTGCGGCGGATCAGCGCGTGCACCACCGCCATCGACGGCATCGAGTAATCGGGCGGCAGGCCGAGTGAGGCGCCGTCGGGAATCCGTGCCGCTATTTCTTCGGCGTTCCGGAAAAAAATCAAACCACTCAAGCAGTGCCGCCTACCGTCAGGCCGTCGATCTTCAGCGTCGGCTGGCCTACGCCCACGGGCACGCTCTGGCCTTCCTTGCCGCAGGTGCCCTGGCCGCCGTCCATGCGCATGTCGTTGCCGATCATGCTGACGCGCGTCAGCGCATCCGGGCCGTTGCCGATCAGGGTCGCGCCCTTGACCGGGTGCGTGACCTTGCCGTCTTCGATCAGGTAGGCTTCCGACGCCGAGAACACGAACTTGCCGTTGGTGATGTCGACCTGGCCGCCGGCGAAGTTGGCCGCGTACAGGCCCTTCTTCACGCTGCGGATGATTTCGTCGTGGTCGCGCGTACCGGCGAGCATGTAGGTATTGGTCATGCGCGGCATGGTCATGTGCGCGAACGATTCGCGCCGCGCGTTACCGGTGACCGGCATTTTCATCAGGCGCGCGTTCAGGCTGTCCTGCATGTAGCCGCGCAGGATGCCATCCTCGATCAGCACCGTACGCCGCGTCGGGTTGCCCTCGTCGTCGACGGTGAGCGAGCCGCGCCGGTCGGGCAGCGTGCCGTCGTCAACCACCGTGACGCCACGCGACGCGACCCTTTCGCCCAACCGGCCGGAGAACGCCGAACTGCCCTTGCGGTTGAAGTCGCCCTCCAGTCCGTGGCCGATCGCCTCGTGCAGCAGGATGCCCGGCCAGCCCGGCCCGAGCACCACGGTCATGGTGCCCGCGGGCGCCGGCTTCGAATCCAGGTTGACCAGCGCCTGCGACACTGCCTGCTGCGCGTACTCCTTCAGCACGGCATCGGTGAAGTGGGAATAATCGGTGCGTCCGCCGCCGCCGGCGTAGCCCATCTCGCGCCGGCCGCCGCCTTCGGCGATCACCTGCACCGACAAGCGCACCAGCGGGCGCACGTCCGCCGCCAGCACGCCGTCGGAGCGCGTAACGAGGATCACCTCGTATTCGCCGCCCAGGCTCGCCATCACCTGCGATACGCGCGGATCGAGCGCGCGGCACTTTTTCTCCAGCGTCTCGAGAAGGTTTATTTTCTGGTCCGGATTCAGGGAGGCCAGCGGATCGAGCGGTTCGTAGCGCTGCGGCGCCCTGTTCCGCGCGGCGACCTTGCCCGCCCTCGAGCCGCCGGCGTTGCCGATCGCGCGCGTCGCTTTCGCCGCGTCCTGCAGCGCGCCGAAGCTGATTTCGTCGGAATAGGCGAACGCGGTCTTCTCCCCGGAGATGGCGCGCACCCCCACGCCCTGCTCGATCGAGAAGCTGCCCGACTTGACGATGCCTTCTTCCAGGCTCC
Source organism: Betaproteobacteria bacterium (assembly GCA_039931635.1). Classification (GTDB taxonomy): domain Bacteria; phylum Pseudomonadota; class Gammaproteobacteria; order Burkholderiales; family SG8-39; genus RBG-16-66-20. The sequence goes on from JBDTRO010000050.1 coordinate 11,100, forward strand.
AGCTCTCGGAGCGCGTGTGCTGGAAGTAGAGGTCGGCGTAATCCAGCTTGCGCGCCGAGAGCGAGCCGAACACCTCCTGGAGCTTGCGGCTCTCCAGGTCGAAGGGCGCCAGCAGGCAGGCATCGGCGGTGGCGAGCAGTACGTCGGTATCCATCCTGCTATTTTCCTCTCAATTGCCGGTGCGGGTTCATCGCGTGCCGAATTCATCCGTCGTGGGCGGTGGCGCGATCGGCTGCAGCTTCTCGATTTTCGGGTCCGTCCAGGTGCCGGTGATGAGGTAGTCGTAGGCGAACAGCTTGCCGAGCGGATTCTTGAAGATGCGCCCGGCGATCAGCGTCGCGACGCCCACCACCGGGTTCACCAGGCCCATCACCGTCGAAGCGGTGTCGCCCAGCTGCGGAATCACCTTGACGTTCAGGGACTGCGTTTCGAAGGACAGGTCGATCTGGCCGGTCATGTTGACGTCGGCCGCCGGCCCGCGCATGTGGAATTCGTTCACCGCCATGACGCCGCGCTCGATGGCCATGGAGCTCGCGATGCGGTCGAACTGGAAACCCTTGGAGAACACGTCGCGGAAATCGAGCGCGATGCGCCGCGGCAGCATCTGCAGGCTCATCAGCGACACGAGCTTGCCGATGCCGGGCTCGATCTGCAGGAACTGGCCGTCCTCGGCCTGCATCTGCAGCTTGCCACTGAGCGTCGCGTAGTCGAGGGTCAGCGGGTCGCCGCGCCAGGAAATCGGGCCCTCCAGCTTGCCGCGCCCGCCCTTGAGGGCCTCGGCGAAGCCGAAGCGCTCGAGGAATACGCCGACGTCGCTTACCTCGAGCTTGAAATCGAGCGAGGTGCGCGAACCCTCGCCCGGCTTCCACAGGCCGGTGCCCGAGAGCGAGGAGTCCGGGTTGGTCATCGCCAGCTTGTCGATGCGCCAGTCCCGGCCCTCGTGCCGCGCCTGGACCTCGACCCGGCCCAGCTTGCGGCCGCGATGGGTGAAACTTTCGGCGACGATGTCCACGGCCGGCAGGTCTTTCAGCGGCGAGCCCGCGATGGCCGGCTCGTTTCCCGTCCGCGCGACGGGCGCATCCTCGGGCACGGAGAAGCGCGCCATGCGCGCCACCAGCCGGCCGCTGTCTTCAGTGCGGTAAACGAGATCGCCGGCGAACTCGGCGGTCGCCATGTTGGCAGACCAGCCCGCGGCATCGGTGGCGCCCTGCATGGATACCGAGCGCATGCGCTTGCCCAGCGCATCCAGGACGCCGACCTTGAGTTCGTAGCTCACGCCCTCCCCGCCACCGCCGCCTTCGGCGAACAACGGCAGCCAGCGGTCGAGATCCAGCGCGGGCAGCATGCCGCGCAGCGTCATGCCGCGGCGCTCCGGAATGCGCGGCGTCTCGCCCGCCACCGGATAAAAGGTGACCAGCGAGCGCTGAACCTGCAGCGGCGCCGGACCCTGCACGCCGGGTGGCGGCGGGCTCTGCGGCGCGCGCAGGAATTCGGCCGACACGATCCGTCCCGACGGGGGCCCGAGCGCGAGCGCGATGCGGTCGCGCCCCTCGCCCGGGAACACGTCGACGCGCAACGGCAGGTTTTCGCCGGCGCTCTTGGCAAGCGGCGCCGGCAGGGAACTCGACACCCCCTCGAGCGGCGATTCGATGCTGAGCTGGGTCCGCCCGTCCTTGACCGAGACCGTCGCGGTGTAGCGCGCGCCGCCGGCCATGCGGCGCCGCCAGGGATGATCGAACAGCGGGCGCAGGCCCTCCACCGTCGCGCGGCCCTCCCCGTTCACGACCACGCCGGCGTCGGGCGTGGAGCCGCCGGAGATCCGCAGCTGGTCGCCGAACAGCTGGCCGCGCACATCCTCGATCGCGATCGAGGATTCGGTGAATTTCACGCGCCCGCTGGCCCGCTCGATGGGCGGCACGCGCGCGTCGACGGTGACGGTGTTGGCCGCGAACTGGTAGTCGCCCGCGACCTTGCTCCTGGCCATTTCGTGCAGCGCCAGCTCCAGGCGCAGGCGCAGCTTGCCGCGACCGAGCGAAGTCATGCCGTCGGTAAAGCCTCCGACCATGCGCTTCACCGGGCTTTGCCGGATGTAATCCAGGAACACCCCCGTCGCGCCCTCGGCGCCGCCGTCGATATGCAGCTTCGGGTCCGGATCGAGCATGCTGGGCAGGCTCACGCGCACATTCGAGAGCCTGACGCCCATGATGCTGGCACTGCGGCCGACGATGTCGATCCTGTCGCGCTCGAACAGCAGGTCGCCCTCGATGTCGTCGATGCGCGGCCAGCCGCTCACGTAATCGAGATCCACGGCCGACACCTTGGCCGTGACCCGGAACTGGCCCTTGGCCGGATCGGTGAACGGAAAATCGCGCAGGTCGCCCTGCAGGCGCAGGCGCGCGTCGCTCGCCTGGCCGGCGAGCACGGCGGCGGCGACCCAATCGCGCGTGCGCGCGCCCATCAGCGTGGAAAGCGGCAGGTATTTCGCGGTGCTCTTGCCGTCGGCGCGCGACAGTTGCGCCGTGAGATCCACCACCCCGGGCCCTTCGCCGTTCCAGGTGTAACTGCCGTATGCGGTGCCGGCGAGATCGTCGTTGGCGTAACTCAGGTTGGCCAGGCGCACCGCGACGCCGTTCTCGGTACGCTCCCAGCCGAGTTCGCCATTCAGCGAATCGAGCGCGATGCGCGGCGCGGGGAACACCTTGGGCAGCTCGAGCTCGCTTTTGCGCGAGGCGAGCACGACGGTGCCTTTCTTCTCGGTCGCCTCGACACTGCCCGACAGGCCCGCGAATCCCGGGATGCTGCGCCAGGCGTTCAGGGTCAGGCCGGCGAAGCGGGTCTTGGTGGTGAAGACCGCCTGGTCGGGCAATTCGCCGGTCCATTCGAATTTCACGTCCAGCAGGTTGCCCTGCGGCGCGAGTTCGGCGAGCAGCTTTCTCAGGTCGGCGGGGAACGGCATGAACTCCGCCACGTGGGCCAGCGGCGCGAGTTCGATCAGGTTGGCGCTCACCGAGCCGCGCTGCTGCAGCGCGGCGCCCTTCGCGGCTCCTACGGATGCCGGCTCCCAGGTGGCGCGAAAGCTGGTCGCACTCATCGCCGGCGCGCCGGGACTGGCGAGCGCGAGGTTGCGCACGCCGAAATCGTAGCCGCGCGGCGTCTCCCGCGCATAGACGCGACCCGCCACGGTGGACACGTCGAGCACCGGCAGATCCTGCGCGAGGCGCGCCGACACGTTCGACAGCGCGACATCCGCCGTGCCCTGCGTGATCCGGCCGCCGGAGAGCGTGGCCCACAGGCGCAGCGCGCCTTCGCCGCGGCGCACGTCCAGCGGATAGTCTACCCAGGCGCGCCAGCCGGCCAGATCGATGTAGCCGAACTCGGCATACACGCGCCCGTTCCACTGCGACGGGCGCTTGACGCTGCCGCCTTCGAGCGACGCGCGCACCTCCATGCCGGGCCCCAGCTCGCGCGGCGGGCGCGCCGAAATCCCGACCAGGTGCTCGTCGCCGTCGTTCTCCAGGCGCAGGTTGAGCGCCGAGAGCTTCAGCGCGGGCGCCTTGCGCGACTCGTCCAGCCATTCGATTTCGGCGCCGCGGATGATGATGCGGCCCTGGCTGAGGATCCAGTCGCTCAGCCTGCCGTCGCTCTTGTCGCCGGAGATGCGAATACCGGCGACGAAGATTTCGCCCTTCGCGTCGCGCCGCACCGCGAGTTTCGGCCCGTCGATGAGGAACGAATGCAGCCGCAGGTCCCAGGCCAGCAGCGAGCGCCAGGCGACCACGTTCTCCACCGAGGGCAGCACCAGCGCTTCACGGCCGTCGCGGTCGTAGACGCGCACGTCCGAGATCGACAGCCGCGGCCGCAATCCCTGCCAGTCGGTGGCGAGCGTGCCGATTTTCACCGGCAGGCCGATGGAATTCGAAATCGCGGCGACGATGTCGCCGCGGTACTGCTCCACGTTGGGCAGCACCCAGTAGCGCAGCGCGAGGAAGATCACCGCGAAGGCGAAGAACCCCGCCCAGGCAAGCACTTCGATCGCGCGCAGGAGATTGCGCAGCGGGGCTCTGAACGAGGTTCGCATCGCGCCTGCCGCGACTCCTATATCCTTGGTTGTCTGGTTGACGACAGCAGCAGCCATTTTATCCGTAAATACCGGATCTGATTCTGAAAACCACCCTTTCACGCTATGCCGCGCAGGCCCTCGCCGCGCACCCGGAACTCGCCGGTGAGACCGATCCGGCGCGTGCGCGCTTCAGTGCCGCGGAAATGGCCGGCGCGCTGGCAGGATCAGACAGCGACAGCGAAGCGGCGTTCAAGCGCCGCCTGCGCCGCCTGCGCCAGCGCGTGCTGCTGCGCACGATGGCGCGGGACCTGGAGAACCGGGCGGATCTCGAGGAAGTCTGCACCGCGATGAGCGACCTCGCCGACCTTTCGCTGCGCGCGGCGCTTCGCTGGCTGCGCGAAGACGAACTCATCGTCGTCGCCATGGGCAAGCTGGGCGGGCGCGAGCTGAACGTGTCCTCCGACATCGACCTCGTCTTCGTGCATCCCGACCGCAGGGAAAATCCGGCGGATCCGATAAAACTGGAACGCACCGGCCGCAAGCTGATCGCGCTGCTGAACGACGTTACGGAGGATGGCTTCGCGTTCCGCGTCGACATGCGGCTGCGGCCCTACGGCGCCTCCGGCGCGCTGGTGAGCAGCTTCGATGCCCTGGAGGCGTATTTCGTCTCCCAGGGCCGGGAATGGGAGCGCTATGCGTGGATCAAGGCGCGGCCGATATCAGGCACGCAGCTCGATGCGCTTGCTGCCATCGTGCGCCCATTCGTCTACCGGAAGTATCTCGATTTCGGCACGCTTGAGGCCATGCGCCGCCTGCACGCCGAAGTGCGGCGCGATGTCGCGCGCCGGGAACTCGCCGAGCACGTCAAGCTCGGTCCGGGCGGCATCCGCGAGATCGAGTTCATCGCCCAGGCGCTGCAGCTGGTGCGCGGCGGGCGCGATCCGGCGCTCACCGCGCAGCCGACGCTCGAAGTGCTCGCGCTGCTGGCCAGGAAACGGCATCTGCCCGCAGAGGCCGAGCGGGAGCTTGCAGCCGCCTACGTTTTTCTGCGCCGCGCCGAACATCGCCTGCAGTACCTGGATGACGCGCAGACCCACGAATTGCCGGAGGACGAGGAAGATCGAGCGCGCCTCGCGCGGATGGCCGATTTCGGCTCGTGGGAAGCGTTCTACGCCGCGCTGAACGTGCACCGGGACGCGGTGACGCGCCATTTCCAGGCGGTGTTCGCCGAACCCGGCACCGAAAGCGATGTCAAGCCCTGGCCGGACCATCCCCGCCTCGCCGCGTTGCGCGGCAGCCAGCGTTACCTGCAGCTGCCGGACGACTCCAGGCGGCGCTTCGACGCCCTGATCCCGGCCCTCGCGCAGGCCGCGGCCGCGGCCGCCGACCCGGAAGCAACGCTGGCGCGCGCCGTCGACCTGATGGAGGCGATCGCCGGCCGCGCCGCGTATCTCGCACTGCTGGCCGAACGGCCCGAGGCGCTGGAGCGTGTCGCGCGCATCATCGGCGCCTCGAGCTGGGCCGCCGACTACATCACGCGCCATCCGCTGCTGCTGGACGAGCTGCTCGACGACCGGTTGCTCTATTCGCCGCCCGACTGGCGCGAGTTCGAATCCGGCCTGCGCGCCACGCTGGCCGCGGCGGGCGACGATGTCGAGCGCCAGATGAACACCGTGCGCGAGCAGCACCAGTCGCAGCTGTTCAGGCTGCTGGCGCAGGATCTTGCCGGCCTGCTCACGGTGGAGGTGCTCGCCGACCACCTGTCGCAGCTCGCCGACCTCGTGCTGCAGGTCTCGCTGGAAGCCTGCTGGGCCCTGCTGCCCACGCGGCACCGCGAACAGCCGCGCTTCGCGGTGATCGCCTACGGCAAGCTCGGCGGCAAGGAACTGGGCTACGCCTCCGACCTGGACATGGTGTTCCTGTTCGACGATACGGAGGAGCGCGCCGAGCACAACTACCTCCGGCTCGCGCAGCGCTACAACAACTGGCTGTCGGCCAACACCTCTTCCGGGCCGCTGTTCGAGACCGACCTCGCGCTGCGTCCTTCGGGCTCGAAGGGCCTGCTGGTTTCATCGCTGTCGGGATTCGACGAATACCAGGAGCACTCGGCGTGGATCTGGGAGCACCAGGCGCTGACGCGCGCGCGCTTTTGCGCCGGCGACCGTAGTGTTGGCGATTCTTTTGAACTGATCAGAAAAAGAATTCTTGAACGGAAAAGAGACCCCGATGCCCTCGCGCGCGAAGTTCTATCGATGCGCGAGAAGATCCACGCCGCGCATCCCAACAAGTCAGGGCTGTTCGACCTCAAGCACGACAACGGCGGCATGATCGACATCGAATTCGCGGTGCAATTCCTCGTCCTCGCGAACGCGCACAAGCACCGGGAGCTCACCCGCAACCTGGGCAATATCGCCCTGCTCGGTACGGCATCTTCCCTGGGCCTGATTCCGGATGCGCTCGCCGAAAGCTGCCGCAACGCCTACCGCAAGTTCAGGCGCCTGCAGCACTCGATGCGCCTGAACGGCGCGCGTTACGCCCGCGTGCCGCCGGCGCAGGTCGCGGCAAAATCCGACGCCGTGCGGACTCTCTGGAAGTCCGTCTTCTCTCCCTACAAATAAATCGGGGTCAGAGCCCGGATTCCGTGGCTGGCGCCGCCCGAAGCAGTCTCCATCCGACAACTGCCAGCCATGCCACCAGGCAGGCGGCCGCAAGCCGCTGGCCGATGCCCATGGGCAGGATGGAATGCCCAAGCGCGACGCTGGCAGCGACGCCGATCGCAAGCGACCACGAGAGCGCGCGGGGTGCCGCGACCGACGCGCGGCCGGCGCTCGATGGAAACAGGTACATCGCGAGCACCGAAAGTACGAATGCGCCGGAGATGGCGCCGATGTGAATCTCGGAGGTATCTCCCAACGGAAACACGCCGGACGCCAGAAAGAGAAACGACGCAAGGCAGAGCAGGATCCTGAAGCCCCAGGGAGCGCCCGCAGCAGCCACTTCGGCCTGGATTCCGAACACGGCCAGCGCGAGGCCGAGGAACGCCACGATCATCGTTCCGCCGTGGGGGCCCAGGGCCAGTTCGCTCATCAGCTGCTGCGTCGGTTGGTAGTCCGGCTGGAGCAGGTGCAGCGCCACTACCGTCACGACGAACAGCGCCACACCCGACAGTGACGCCATCGCACCCCAGCACCGCCGCATGGAATCGCTCAGGAACGCAATCCCATCAGCGGGCTCTAGGCCCGCGCACGTTCGGGTTCAGCATCTCGATATCGGCCTGGACCTTTTCCCGGCTTCGCTCGTAAACCAGCTCGCGGCCCTTGATGCTGCCGACATAAGCCATGCCGTTGCGGGTCGGCGTCAGCGTGAATTTCATGTTGTGAATGCCCTCGCCGACCACCACCTCGATCGCGTCGGCGCGCTTGCTGAAGACCACGACCTCGATGGTCTGGCCGTTTTCCATCTTGAGCTTGATCTTTTCGTTGATCATGGCGTCCTCGCGGTCGGGTCAGGCAGCATAGCCGATGCCCCGCGCCATCAGCGCGGCGCAGAGAATGAGCAAGACGACGCCTGCCAGCTCCAGGTGAATGATCCGGCGTATCAGGCGGCGCTGGCGGTCGCTCAGGTCCGGAACACGGCCTTCCTTCAGGGGCTTGAGCCAGGTCAGGAACTGGACGGTCGGATAGATCGACAGCAGCGCGATCGTCACGAAGAGCGCCATCTTCGCCAGGAACGGCGTGCTGTGCAGGTAGTAGGAGACGCCCTTTTCGAACAGCAGAACCCTGAACACGCCCACAAGAAGGACGACCCCGGCCGCGGCGCCGGCCACGATGTCGGCCACCTGGATCCTGCGGGCGTTCGCGATGGTCAGCTCGCCCCGGATCAGGACGAACTCCACCACCAGCGCTGCGACAAATGCGAAGGCAGCGATATGGTGGAGAAAAGCAAAGAATGCAGACATCGTCTAATCGTCGGGAATCAGGCGTTTTCCCATGCTGACCGTCTCGTCCACCACGAAGCCGATGCTCTTGTAGAACGCGAGCGCCTCGGTATTGGTCGTGCGGACCTGGAGATTGATCTTCGGGCAACCCATCGCCAGCAGGCCTTCCTCGGCCCGGTCCATCAGCGCGCGCCCGAATCCGCGCCCCCTGCACGACGGCGAAACCGCCAGGTAGTTGATCCACCCGCGGTGACCCTCATAGCCCGCCATCACCGAGGCGACCAGCGTCCCGTCGAGCACCCCCACCAGGAACAATTCCGATTGCACCGTCAGCTTGCGCGCGATGTCCCTGCGCGGATCGTTCCAGGAGCGCGTCAGGGCGCACCGCTCCCAGAGGGAAACAACGGCCTGCTCGTCTTCGGATTGATAGCGGCGGATGTGCATGCCCAATGTTATTTCATCAGCTCATCGAGTTGCACGTGCAGATTACGGCGCGCCTGCTCCGCGCCGGCGGGATCGCCGGCGATGGTGGCGCCTTTCTTCACGCAGCCCGCGACGCTGCCGGCGCGAACGGGGCCGAGGATGCTGGCCGCCTGCGGGTAGCAGTTCGCGCCATTGTTGACGTTGGGCAGGAAAACCTTGCGCCGGGCCTGGTCGAAGGCGTGGTGGGCGCCGGCGTAGACGTTGATCGCGACGTCCTGGCCGCCGGCCTTGAGCGCGGCGGCGAGCTCGGCGCAGGGCTTGGCCGGCGTCCAGTCGTCCGCCTCGCCGGTGTGGATGCGCACCGGCGCGGAAACCTGCCTGCGTTCCGGAAATTCGGCGTTGCAGTTCGGATAGAACGGGAAGAAGGCGCGGAACGCAGGCTGGCCGGCGGGCGCGAACGTTTCCTTCGCCCACGCCGTGGAAGCGAGCATGGTGAGCGCGCCGCCGTGCGAGAACCCCATCAGGGCGATGCGCTTCGAATCGATGCGCGGATGCGCCGCGAGCAGACGCAGCGCGCCGTAGGCGTCGGGCACCCGCTGCAATGGAATCAGCGCCGGGCCGTTGGTGCAGACTTCATTGATCCCGCGCGGGCGGAAGCTGTCGATGACAAAGGTGGCGTAGCCCCAGGCGCGCAGCGTCGGCCCCCAGGCGCGTTCGGTATTGCCGTCGCCATTGCAGCCGTGCGCGAGGACGATTGCCGGGAAGGGCCCGGCGCCTTGCGGAAAAAACAGCTCGCCCGAGATCGAAACCGGCTCGCCGTGCACGAAGCCGCGTCCATCGCCGGAGCGCCGCAGCCCGCCCGCCGTCGGGAAAGCCAGCACGCCCGAATCCGCCGCGTGCGGCGCCGGTGCAAGGACGATGGAATCGGCTGCGCAGCCGCCGAGCATCAACAGGATGAAGAAGAATCTGATGCGCGCTCCCCTTGCGATGAAGCCTAGCACTAGATCGCCTCGCGCGGCGTTCTCGCGGCCTGCGCATCGCGCCGCAACGGACCGTCCACTGCGGAGGCAAAGCGCGCCAGCGCGCCAAGCAGCAGGTCGCGGTTCAGGCGGTAGAGAACGCGCTGGCCCTGGCGCTCGCTCACCACGAGGCCGGCCCGCTGCAGCACCGCGAGGTGGCGCGAGATGGCCGGCGGACTGAGCAGGAAACGCCCGGCGAGGTCGGTGGTGGAGAGCGCCGTCTGCGACAGGAACGCGATGATCTGCCGCCGCGGCACGGAGGACAGCGCGCCGAAAATGTCATCCAGGTCCATGGGTCCATACTATTAACACAATTGCTAATAGTCTGGCCTGTTTTTATGCTTTTGTGTTTAGAATAGCCGCTCACATCCAAGGAGCGTGCATGGCGAAGGCTAAGAAGGCACCCACCCCGTCGCTGTCGATGGCGGACCGTGACGGCTGGATCTGGCATGACGGCAAGCTGGTGCCGTGGCGCTCGGCGACCACGCACGTGCTGACCCATTCCCTGCACTACGGCCTCGCCGTGTTCGAGGGCGTGCGCGCCTACAAGACGGTCAGCGGCACGCAGATCTTCCGCCTGCGCGAGCACACGCAGCGGCTGATCAACTCGGGCCACATCTACATGATGAAGATCCCGTACACGATCGAGCGCCTGATGCAGGCGCACCTGGACGTGGTGGCGGCGAACGGCCATGAGGCCTGCTACATCCGCCCGATCGCGTTCTACGGCTCGGAAAAGATGGGCGTCTCGCCGGTGGGCGCGAAGGTGCACGTCGCGATCGCGGCCTGGCCCTGGGGCGCCTACCTCGGCCCGGAAGCGCTGAACAAGGGCATCCGCGTGAAGACGGCGTCGGTGGCACGCCACCACGTCAACGTGACCATGGCGCGCGCCAAGATGTCGGGCACCTACCCGAACTCGGTGCTGGCGACGCTCGAGGCGACGCAGCACGGCTACGACGAGGGCCTGCTTCTGGACGTCGACGGCTTCGTCGCCGAGGGCGCGGGCGAGAACATTTTCGTCATCAAGGACGGCGTCATCTACGAACCCGAGCTCACCTCCGCGCTCACCGGCATCACCCGCACCTCCGTCATCGAACTGGCCGAGGGCCTGGGCTACACGGTGAAGGCCAAGCGCCTGACGCGCGACGACATCTACATCGCCGACGAGTGCTTCTTCACCGGCACCGCCGCCGAGGTGACGCCGATCCGCGAGCTGGACCAGCGCCAGATCGGCGCCGGCAAGGCGGGCCCGATCACCAAGGTGCTGCAGAAGGCGTTCTTCGACGTGGTCAACGGCAGGGACCGCAAGCACAAGCACTGGCTGACGCCGGTGCCGATGAAGAAAGCGAAGCGATGAGTGACAGCGGCGGCACGTCGCGGCAGATTGAACTATCCGAAAAGGACCTGCCGCTGCATTGCCCGATGCCGGACGCGCCGCTCTGGTCGCGGCACCCGCGCGTATTCCTCGATGTGACGAAGAACGGCGAGGCGCTGTGCCCGTACTGCGGCACCCGATACTCGTACAAGGGTAGCGCCCCAAAAGGGCATTGATCTGGCCCGGATTCTCGTCGTCGCGCCAAACTGGATCGGCGACGCGCTGATGGCGCAGCCGCTGCTCATGCGGCTGCGCACCCGGAATCCGGGCGCGCGCGTCGATGTGCTGGCCCCGCCCTGGGTGGCGCCGGTGGCACGCCGCATGCCGGAGGTGGATGAAGTCCTGGAAGCGGACCTGCGCCACGGCGAATTGCAACTCGGCGACCGCTGGCGGCTCGGACGCCAGCTGAAGGAACGCGGCTACAGCCAGGCCTACGTCCTTCCCAACACGATGAAATCGGCGCTGGCGCCTTCTTTCGCCGGCATTACGCTGCGCGCCGGCTATCTCGGCGAGTCGCGCGTCGGGCTGCTGAACAGGATCCACAAGGCGCGACCGTCCGGCGAACCGATGGCGGTGCATTACGCGCGCCTCGCCGAACGACCGGGAGACGAACCGGAACTTCCGCTGCCAGTTCCTTCCCTGTCTTTCAGCGAAGAGAGCGCGAAGGCAACGGCGGCGCGCTTCGGCATCTCCGGCCCCTACACGGTGTTCTGCCCGGGCGCCGAATACGGCCCCGCCAAGCGCTGGCCCTTTTTCGGCCAACTTGCGGCGCAGCTGGGTACGCAAATCGTGCTGCTGGGGTCCCCGGGCGACCTGAAGGACAGCAAGGATATTGCCGGCACCAACCTCATCGGCAAGACGACGCTCGACGAGGCGATCGACCTGATCGCGGGCGCCGCGGCAGTGGTGACGAACGATTCCGGGCTGATGCACGTCGCCGCGGCTTGCGGCACGCCGCAGGTGGCGCTGTTCGGCTCGTCCAGCCCCGAATCCACGCCGCCGCAGTCCGCCGCGGCCCGGATCGTATGGCTGCAGGTTGAGTGCAGTCCCTGCTTCCAGCGCGTCTGCCCGCTCGGCCACTTCAAGTGCATGAACGGCATCGCCGTGGAACGGGTGCTCGAGGAACTGCAAGCCCTGCCCTCATCGCGCACATGAGCACGAAGATATTCCCCACCGCCCAGGACGCGCAGAACGCGTTCTACGAGGCGCTCGAGCGCAACGATCTCGAGGCGATGATGACGGTCTGGTCCGAAGACGAGGACATTGTCTGCGTGCATCCGGCGGGTCAGCGGCTCGCCGGCCAGGCCGCTGTGCGCGAAGTGTGGCGCCAGATGTTCGCCAATTCGCCCAGCATGCGCGTACGCATCACCGAACAGGTCGTCGTCGCGGGCGTGATGCTCGAAGTGCACAGCGTGCACGAGAACATCTCCATCGCCGGCGAGCAGCGGCCGCGGCCGCCGATGGTCGCGACCAACGTCTACCTGCGCACCGCGGCCGGCTGGCGCATGGTCGCGCACCACGCCTCGCCCGCGCCCGCGCCCGCGCCGGGCGCAGCTGCCGCGGCGCCGCCGCCCGCTACTCCCAAGATCCTGCATTGAGTCCCTACCAGGCGCCCTGGTGGCTGCCGGGCGGCCACCTGCAGACCATTGTGGCGGCGCTCCTGCCGGCGCCGCACATCGCCTGGCGGCGCGAACGATGGGAAACACCGGACGGCGATTTCATCGACCTCGACTGGGCGGGCACCGAAGGACCTGGTGCCGCAGGACCCCTGCTTGCGCTCTTCCATGGCCTGGAAGGCAGTTCTTCCAGTCCCTATGCGCGCGCCATTGCATCCCGGGCCATCGCCATGGGCTGGCGCTGCGTGGTGCCGCATTTCCGCGGCTGCTCGGGAGAACTGAACCGCCTGCCGCGCGCCTACCACTCGGGCGACAGCGCGGAGCTCGGCTGGATCCTCGGCCGCCTTGGCGCGCAATAT
>JBDTRO010000051.1:0-5262 GCA_039931635.1 Betaproteobacteria bacterium
TCTTCTACGTCGGCTTCACTCAGATCCTGGCGCTCGGCCGGCAGAACAAGATGACCGGCTCGGCCGAGCAGTACATGTACATCCTGCGCGACGAGTCGATGCACTGCAATTTCGGCATCGACCTGGTCAATCAGATCAAGCTGGAAAACCCGCACCTGTGGACCGCGGAATTCCGCGAGGAACTGACCGGCATCTTCCGCAAGGCGGTCGAGCTCGAATACGCCTACGCCGAAGACACCATGCCGCGCGGCGTGCTTGGATTGAACGCGCCGATGTTCAAGGAATACCTGCGCTTCATCTGCAACCGCCGCTGCCAGCAGATCGGCCTCGATGTGATGTACCCGGGCGCGAGCAACCCGTTCCCGTGGATGAGCGAAATGATCGACCTGAAGAAGGAACGCAACTTCTTCGAGACGCGCGTCATCGAGTACCAGACCGGCGGCGCCCTTAACTGGGAATGAGGAATCAGACATGCACCGCGTGACCGCATGCAAGGCCGAGGACGACTACAAGCTCTGGATCCGGTTCGAAGACGGCCTGGAAGGCAGCGTGTTCCTCGGCAACCTGCTCGAAATCGGCGCCTTCAAGCTCTGGCGCGACGTGCGGGAATTCGAGAAGGTGAGCGTGGATCCCGAGTCCGCCACCGTGACCTGGGAGGGCGGCATCCGCCTCGACCCGGAGATTCTGTATCAGGACCTTGCTGCGCGAGGCAGCCGGTGAATCGTTCCACGAATTCAATGCGCCTGGCATCCGCCCGGCGTTTGAATAGTTCGCGCCCCTTGGGCCGGGCTTTCTTTCGCAACCTCTAAGGAGATTGATATGGCGAAGAAAAAAGCTAAAAAAGGCGGCAAGAAAAAGAAGAAGAAGAAAGCATCAGGTAAGAAGAAATCGTCCAAGAAGAAAGCATCAAGAAGGGTAGCGGGCAAAAAAAAGAAGGCCGCGAAAAAGAAGGCTAAAAAGAAAAAGAAGGCGGCAGGCAAACCCGCAAGACCCAAGGCCAGCACCGCGATGACGGCGTCCGTAAGACTGCCGTCCGCCGTTGCGACGCAAGGCGCGAGAACAGCGCTAAATCCAGCGGCCGCGTGGCCGTTTCCGACCGGATCCCGGCCGTAACCGGGAACCGATCGGGAATGTGGCGGGGGCGAAAGCCCCGCGCCAGCCTTTTTGAAGATCTCCGGACCGCCCTGGTCGTCCAGCTAGCCTGGCAGGCCAGGGCAGGTCCGCGAGACTTCCTTATGCACATTCTTACCCATCCTTGCAATCCGCCGACGGCACACAAATTCCTTGCCGAAACAAGGGTTTCGCACGCCTATCTGCGGGTGCCTGAAAGGGTTGAAGTGATTGACAATAAAGAGACTTTCCCGCTATGATTCGATCTGTTGCGCCGCAGCAACCACCCCTGAACCCCCGCGTTCAGGCGCGCCGACCTGGGACTAACGAATCCTCCCGTGCCGAGCGCAAGCGGAGCGCCCAGGTTTCATCGGGCCGCCCGCGAAATCAACTCCCGTCCCCGTTGTCCAAGCCCTCGCCGAGGCGCTTGCGGCTGGTCGGGGATGGTGGGGCGCCGGCGCAGAAGGTATGGAGGTTGACGATGGATACGACGAACGTCGCAGAAAGACTGCCCGTGCTGGCCGGGGCCTGGCGCCTGTTTTCAGCGGCGCGCACCGCGCTTGCCCTGGTGGGCCTCGCGGTGGTGCTGGCGTTGGGCTTGCCCGCACCACGCGATTTCCTGATGCGCCAGCTGGCCTTCTGGACCGATGCATGGGATGCCCAGGCCAGCAGTGTTACCGGCATGACCGCCGGCGTGATCCAGCCCGGCGCCGAGAGCGCCTCGCTGCGCGAGCAGCGCGCGGTCACCGAATTCATTTCGAAACGCTACCGCGTGGCGCAGGACGCGATCTCGGGTTTTGTCGCCACCGCCTACCGTGCCGGCGGCGAATCGAAGGTCGACCCGCTGCTGATCCTCGCGGTGATGGCGGTCGAGTCGCGCTACAACCCGGTCGCCGAGAGCAACATGGGCGCCAAGGGCCTGATGCAGGTTATTCCAAAATTCCACGGCGAAAAGCTGATCGAGCATGGCGGCGAGTCCGCGCTGCTCGACCCGCAGGTCAACATCCAGGTCGGCGCACAGATCCTGCGCGAGTACCTGCGCCGGTTCGGCGAGACCGAGACCGCGTTGCAGATGTACGCCGGCGCCTTCGACGAGCCGAGCTCGACCTACGCCTTCAAGGTGCTCGCCGAACGCTCGCGCCTCGAGCAGATGCTGAAGCAGCTCCGGCGTACGGCCGCCTGATCTTTCCCTCGCAATACCTTTGCAGGCGTTCGGCGGCTTCCTCGAGATCCGCCATGCTGCGGGTATAGGCGAAGCGCACGTAGCGTTTCGTTTCGTTCGCACCGAAATCGATTCCCGGCGTCGCCGCGGCGCCTTCGCGCTCGAGAAGATCGAACGCGAACCGCCTCGCGTCTGAACGACAGCGGGCGTAAACGTAGAACGCACCCTCCGGCAGCGCCGGCACTTTCAGGTCCGCGCGCTCCAGCGCTGGAACGAGGAAATCCCGGCGGCGCTGGAATTCGGCGCGCCTTTTCTCGAAAATCCCGATGGATTCCCTTGAAAAGCAGTTCAGTGCCGCGTATTGGGCGATCGCCGGCGCGCAGATGAACAGGTGCTGGGCAAGCTTCTCGAATTCGCGCATGCGCGCATTTCCCTTCACGTGGGGCAGCACCACCCATCCGAGCCGCCAGCCGGTCATGCAGAAATACTTCGAGAAACTGTTCACGACGACGACTTCGCCCGGCAATCCGAGCGCGGTCGAGGGCATTGCTCCGTACGAAAGCCCCTGGTAGATTTCGTCCACGATCAGCACGCCGCCGCGCGAGGCGACGAAGCGCGCGATTTTCTCCAGTTCCGTTCCAGCGATGACGGTCCCGGTCGGGTTCGCGGGCGAACCGAGCAGCAGCCCCTTGGTGCGGCGCCCCCAGGCCGCGCGCACCATTTCCAGGGTCGGCTGGAAATTCGACGCGGGCGAGACGTTCAGCGCGCGCGCCACGCCTTCGAAGGCGCGCACCATGTGGCGATAAGCGGGGTAGCCTGGATCGGGCACCAGGATTTCGTCGTTCGGGTTCACGTAAAGCGCCAGCGTCAGCAGCAGGCCGCCCGAGGCGCCGGCGGTCACCGCAACGTTCGCGGGACTTACTTGCGTCGAAAAACGCGATAAATAGTGGCCCGCGATGGCCTCGCGCAGCGCCGGCAGGCCGAGGGTGGCGGTGTACGCGCTGCGGCCGTCGCGCAGCGCGCGCACCGCCGCTTCGACCACCTGCGGCGCGGCGGTGAAGTCGGGTTCGCCGATTTCCATGTGGACCACACGCCGGCCCGCCGCCTCGAGCTGGTGGGCGCGGGACAGCACGTCCATCACCACGAAGGGCTGGATTTGCGCGGCGCGACGGGCCGCGCGCAGGCGTGCCAAGGTCTTCAAGGGAGGGGGATTATACGGATATAATTTTGTCCCGAATTCAGGAGCGAATTGTGGACGAGGAATTGCGGAAAAGTGCCCTCGAGTACCACCGCCTGCCGCGCCCCGGCAAGATCGCGATCCTCGCCACCAAGCAGCTCACCAACCAGCGCGACCTCGCGCTCGCCTACTCGCCCGGCGTGGCGGTCGCCTGCGAGGAAATCAAGCGCGATCCCGCGCAGGCCGTCCATCTAACCTCGCGCGCCAACCTGATCGCCGTGATCACTAACGGCACCGCGGTGCTGGGCCTGGGCGCGATCGGTCCGCTGGCCGCCAAGCCGGTGATGGAAGGCAAGGCGGTGCTGTTCAAGAAATTCGCCGGCATCGACTGCTTCGACATCGAGATCGACGAGCGCGACCCGGACAAGCTGGTGGACATCATCGCCAGCCTGGAGCCGACTTTCGGCGGCATCAACCTGGAGGACATCAAGGCGCCGGAATGCTTCATCGTCGAACGAAAACTGCGCGCGCGCATGAAGATCCCGGTGTTCCATGACGACCAGCACGGCACCGCGATCATCGTGGGGGCCGCGTTTCTGAATGGTTTGAAGGTCATCGGAAAAAAAATAGAGGAGATAAAGCTGGTCGTTTCGGGCGCCGGCGCGGCGGCGCTCGCCTGTCTGGAACTGCTGGTGAGGATGGGCCTGCCGCGCGGCCACATCGTCGTCACTGACATCAAGGGCGTGGTGTGGAAGGGCCGCAAGGAGGAAATGGACCCGGACAAGGAGCGTTTCGCGGTCGAGACCAATGCGCGCACGCTGGATGAGGTCATTGACGGCGCCGACGTGTTCCTCGGCCTGTCGGCGGGCGGCGTGCTCAAGCCCGCGATGCTGAAAAAAATGGCAGACCGCCCCCTGATCCTCGCGCTCGCCAACCCGGAGCCGGAAATCCGCCCCGAACTCGCGCGCGAAGCACGCCCGGACTGCATCATCGCCACCGGGCGCGGCGACTATCCGAACCAGGTCAACAACGTTCTGTGCTTTCCGTTCATCTTCCGCGGTGCACTGGATGTCGGCGCCACCACCATCACCACCGAGATGGAACTCGCTGCGGTACGCGCGATCGCGGAACTGGCGCAGGCCGAGGCCTCCGACATCGTGGCGATGGCCTACGGTGGCCAGGACCTCAAATTCGGCCCGGAATACCTGATTCCGCGGCCCTTCGATCCGCGCCTGATCGCCAAGGTGGCGCCCGCGGTGGCGAAGGCGGCGATGGATTCGGGCGTGGCGACGCGCCCGCTCGCCGACCTGGAAGCCTACCGGGCCTCGCTCACGCAGTTCGTCTACCACTCGGGCCTGATCATGAAGCCGCTGTTCTCGGCGGCCAAGGCGTCGCCGCGGCGCATGGTCTACGCCGAGGGCGAAGACGAGCGCGTGCTGCGCGCCACGCAGATTGTCGCCGACGAGGGCCTCGCGAAGCCGACGCTGATCGGCCGGCCGGAAGTGATCGAGCAGCGCATCGAGCGCCTCGGCCTGCGCATCCGGCCGGGCCGCGAATTCACGCTGGTCAATCCGGCGAGCGATTCGCGCTACAAGGACTACTGGAAGGCCTACCACCGGCTGACCGAGCGCAAGGGCGTGTCGCCCGAGTACGCGCGCGTCGAAATGCGCCGCCGCAACACCCTGATCGGCTCGATGATGATGATCAAGGGCGAGGCCGATGCCATGCTTTGCGGTACCTTCGGCACGCATTCGCTGCACCTGCAGTACATCGACCAGGTGATCGGGCGGCGGCCGGGCGTCCGGCACTACTC
>JBDTRO010000052.1:0-24087 GCA_039931635.1 Betaproteobacteria bacterium
GAATCTCAGTCCGATGTGATCGTTTGCATAGAATTTCACCCCGGCACCGCCTCCCCTACTCCACGCTGGAAGTACGGGCGCTGCGCCTGGGCAATGCCCAGGTCGGCAGCGAACTCGCGCAACTCAAGCGCGCGTTCGAGGAAAAAGCCGGCCTGGTTGCGCGTTTCGCCGAATCCCAGAAGGCGCTTGCGGAAGCGCAGCGCGCCGAACCGGTGGACGATGCAAAGCGGGCGGAGCTTCAGGCGAACGCCGACGCGCTGTTCGACCAAGCCTGGTTCGCCGCGACCGGGCCGCGGCTTGACACGCTGGGGCGCGCCATTGACCGGGCGTTCGACGAGGCGCTCACGCAGGCGGAGCTCTACCGGATAGGCCTGCTCTATTACTCGGGCTTCCTGCTCGCGGTACTCGTGTTCCTGCTCTGGAACCTCGACCAGCGCAGCCGCCAGCTCAACGAGGCCAACGCGAGGCTCGAAGCGCGTGTCGCCGAACGCACCAGAGAACTTTCCGGCGCGCTCGACCGGCTGAAGGAATCCGAGGCGATGCTGATCCAGAGCGAGAAGATGTCCTCGCTGGGCCAGATGGTCGCCGGCATCGCGCACGAAGTGAATACGCCGCTCGCCTACGTGAAATCGAGCCTGGAAGCGGTGGGCAAGAGCGTGCCCGGATCGGCGCGCCTCGCCGCGGACACGGAGCGGCTGCTGGCCCTGCTCTCGGCGGCGAACGCCGATGAAGCGGCGCTTGCCGCCCAGTTTGCGCAGGTACGTACGCTGGTGGAGGAAATGCGGGCGCGCGGCGGACTGGAGGAACTGGTGCGGCTGGTGAAGGACGGCCTGTTCGGCATCGGCCAGATCTCCGAAGTGATTTCCAACCTGAAGAACTTCAGCCGCCTGGACCGCAGCAAGGTAGCCAAGTACGACCTGCACGAGGGAATCGAGAGCTCGATCCGCATCGCCTACGCGCAGCTGCAGAAACGGGTCGTGCGCAAGGAGTTCGACAAGATCGCGCAGGTCTCCTGCTCGCCTTCGCAGATCAATCAGGTGATCCTGAACCTGCTCTCAAACGCCGCGCAGGCGACCCGGGACGGCGATGGCACGATTACCGTGCGCACCGGCATGCGCGGCGCGGAGCACGTCACGGTCGAGGTGGCGGACAATGGCTCGGGCATCCCGGCCGATGTGCTGCCGAAAATTTTCGATCCGTTCTTCACCACCAAGGCAGTCGGAAAGGGCACCGGCCTCGGCCTGTCGATCTGCTACAAGATCGTCGAGAACCACGGTGGCAAGCTCGAAGTCCGGTCCGCGCCCGGCACGGGCACCCGCTTCACTCTCGTGTTGCCGATCAACCCACCCGCGGCGCTCGCCGCCTAGCGCCGGTGGCGCCGGAGCGCGTCGGCAGGTACGAAATTTCGGGCGAGCTGGGCCGCGGCGGGATGGCGGTCGTCTATCGCGGCATCGATCCGGTCATCAAGCGCGCCACCGCGCTCAAGGTATTGCGCAAGGCCGACCTCGTTCCGGCCGACGCGCCGGCGATCCTCGAGCGCTTCAAGCGCGAAGCGCAGGCCGCCGGCAGCTTGCATCATCCCAATATCGTTGCGATCTACGAGTACGGCGAGGACGAAACCTTCGAGTGGATTGCGATGGAATTGGTCGAAGGACAATCGCTGCGGGACCACCTGATGGCCGGCTGGCGCCCCGACCTCTCGAAGCTGCCGGTCCTGCTGGAGCAACTGCTGGAAGCACTCGACTATTCGCACGGCCGCGGCGTCGTGCATCGCGACGTGAAGCCGGGCAACGTGCTGGTGAGCAACATGGGCGTGGCGAAAATGAGCGATTTCGGCATCGCGCGGATCGAGCGCTCTCACCTGACGCAGGCGGGCGAAATGCTGGGCACACCCTTCTACATGGCGCCGGAGCAGTACGAGGGACAGGCGATCGACGAGCGCACCGACATCTACTCCGCCGGCGTGATCGTCTACGAAGTGCTGTGCGGGCGCCGGCCCTACGACGGCCAGGGCGGCAACCTGATGCGCCAGATTCTCCAGGAACCGCCGCCGCCCGCCTCCACCTACGAGGCGCGCCTGCCCGTGACCATCGACATGGTGCTCGCCAAGGCGATGGCCAAGAAGCCGCAGAACCGCTATCGAAACGCGCGCGAATTTCTCGATGCGCTGCGCCACGCGTTTCCCGGCAGCGCACCGTCCGTGGCCAGCACCACAATGCTGCCGCCGCTTTCCGGAATCGCGGGCAACGTTGGTGCGCTGCGCCGCGCGCTTGGTACGCCGATGACGCCGCCAGCAGAGAAATCTGTTGATAAAACCCAGCCGATGGCGGCTCCCGTTGCCGCGCCTGCAAAACCAAAGGTACGCCAGCCCGCCGTGCTTTTCGTTGATGACGAAGAGCGCGTCCTGAATGCGCTGAGCTATCTGTTCCGGGACAACTATGAGGTCGAAGTCGCCAACGGCGGCGCGGCGGCGCTCGAGCGGCTTAGGGCGCGGCGCTTTCATGTGCTGGTAAGCGACCAGCGCATGCCCGAGATGCCGGGCGTCGAACTGTTGCGCCAGGCCAAGGCCATCGCCCCCGGCACGGTTCGGTTGCTGCTCACCGGCTACTCGGACCTTGCGGCAATCGTCGGCTCGGTGAACGAGAGCGAGGTATTCCGCTTCGTCTCCAAGCCCTGGCAGGAGGAAGATCTGCGCGCGACCATCGCAGAGGCGGCAGACGTGGCGATCGCGCTGGAGGCCGCGGCCGCGGGCCCCGCCCCGACGCTGCCGCCTGACGCGGCTGTACTGGTACTGGGCGAAGCGGCCGTAGGGCGCGCGGTGCGCGAACTGGCCAAGGACGCCTACAAGGTGCACGACGCAGCGAACGTGGATGCGGCTCTGGAAATTCTCGCCGCGGAAGAAATCGCCACCCTGGTATGCGACCTGGACCTGCGCGCCAACGATCCGGCCGCGTTGCTGCGGATCCTGAAAAAGCAGTCGCCGCAGACTCAGCTGATCACGCTGTCGGCGGCCTCGGATTCCGAGCTGATCATCAGCCTGATCAACGAAGCACGCATCTACCGCTTCCTGAAGAAGCCGGTGAATTTCTCGCTCCTGCAGGGGGCGCTTGCAGCGGCGCTGCAGCGCTATGCGCGGCTGGCGAAATAGCCGGCACTGCTGCGCTCTGAATCGGCCAAGGCGCGCAAGCGCGACGATGCCGCCGAACAGTCCATCCTGGGGCGCCTGAAGTCGCTGGGCGGCCGCTTCGCCGCCGCACTCAAGAGCTGACGGCTCAGATCTCCATCATTTCGAAGTCGTCCTTGCGCGCGCCGCACTCAGGGCAGGTCCAGTTCATCGGCACATCTTCCCAGCGCGTGCCTGGCGCAATGCCTTCGCCCGGGATTCCCGCCGCCTCGTCGTAGACCCATCCGCAGATGAGGCACATCCATGTCTTGAATTGAACTTGCTGTTCGGTCATTGGCGTCGGGACAGTAAAATTGCCCGGGATAATAACAGGCTGCCTGAAGCCTGTTCCCGGGATCAACGCATGTCGTCCACGCCACCGATCGTTCTTGCTTTTGCCTCTTCCGATCCGACCGGCGGCGCCGGCCTGCAGGCGGACCTGCTGAGCATCGCGGCCCTCGGCTGCCATCCTCTTTCTGTGCTCACCGGCCTCACTGTGCAGGACACGCGCGGCGTGGAAAGCCTGTTCGCGATCGAGCCGGAATGGGTCGAACAGCAGGCGCGCCGCGTCCTTGAAGACATTACCGTGGCTGCATTCAAGCTCGGCGTGCTTGGCTCGGCTCGCAACGCCGAAGTCGTCGCCGCGATTCTCGCTGCACATCCAGACATTCCGGTAGTGCTCGACCCTGTGCTCGCCTCCGGCCGCGGCGACGCGCTCGCGGACAACGAGACCATGAAAGTAATGCGCAGTGCGCTCCTGCCGCTCACGACCGTACTCACGCCGAACAGTCCAGAGGCACGTCGGCTGGCTGAAGCTGCGCCCGACGCGGACTTGCCGGGATGCGCAGGCAAATTGGCGAAACTCGGCTGCAAGTACGTGCTTGTGACCGGCACCCACGAATCAGGCGCCGAAGTGGTCAACACGCTCTACGACGCACGCGGCAAAGTGCGCGAAGACCGCTGGCAGCGCTTGCCCGGGAGTTTCCATGGCTCGGGTTGCACCCTTGCTGCGGCCCTCGCCGCGTTGCTCGCCAGGGGTCTGAGCGTCGAACGCGCGATCCAGCAAGCGCAGGAATTCACCTGGAAATCACTTGCCGCTGGATTCTCACCGGGCCGCGGCCAGTCCATTCCCGACCGCTTTTTCGGCAGCCGATGAAGCTGCGCGGCCTGTATGCGATCACGCCGGACATTCCTGACCGGAGCAAGCTTATAGATCTCGTCTATGAGGCACTCGAGGGCGGCATCGCGGCATTGCAATATCGTTGCAAGAGCTTGGACCCTTGGGTAAGGCTTGGTGAGGCAAAAGCATTCGCTCTGCTGTGCCGAGGAAGGGGAATACCGTTAATCGTCAATGACGATCTTGAATTTGCAATTGCCGCCGGAGCTGACGGCGTGCATCTTGGCCGAAATGACGGAGATCTTGCTGCGGCTCGCTCCAAGCTTCGAGGAAAGTTGCTCGGCGCTTCCTGTTACGACTCGATTGCCGCCGCGCGCGCGGCTGTCGCGGCGGGCGCCGATTATGTCGCCTTCGGCAGCGTCTTCCCCTCCCCTACCAAACCCGCGGCCGTGCGCGCGCCGCTCGCGCTGTTTGGCGAAGCGCGTTCGCTAGGCGTACCGCTGGTCGCGATCGGCGGCATCACGCTGCATAACGCGCCGCAACTGCTGGCCGCGGGCGCCGATTGCCTGGCGGTGATCTCGGACCTGTTCGAGGCACCGGACATCGTCGAAAGGGCGCGCGCCTACGCTATGCTCTTCAAATCATGAGCGCACGCAATGAATCCCTGTTCGAGCGCGCGCGGCAGCGTATCCCTGCCGGCGTGAATTCGCCCGTGCGCGCGTTTCGTGCCGTTGGCGGCACGCCGCCGTTCTTCGAGCGCGCCTCGGGCGCGTATCTCTGGGACGCGGATGGCAAGCGCTATATCGACTACCTTGGCTCCTGGGGACCGATGGTGCTCGGCCACACCCATCCGGTCGTGGTAGAGGCCGTGCAGGCGGCAGCATCCAGGGCCCTGTCCTTCGGTGCACCTACCGAGGCCGAGATCGAGCTGGCGGAACTGATTTGCCGGTTGGTGCCGTCAGTGGAGATGGTGCGCCTGGTCTCTTCCGGCACCGAGGCAACCATGTCCGCGATCCGGCTTGCGCGCGGCCACACCGGGCGCAGCCTGATCGTCAAATTCGAAGGTTGTTATCACGGCCACGCCGATGGCCTGCTGGTAAAAGCCGGCTCCGGCGCCCTCACCTTCGGCAACCCCAGCTCCGCTGGCGTGCCGCCGGAAACCGCCGCCCATACGCTGGTGCTCGATTTCAATGACATCGCCCAGATAGAGAAGCTTTTCAAGGACATGGGGCCGCAGATCGCGTGCGTGATCGTGGAGCCGGTCGCCGGCAACATGAATCTCGTCCTGCCCAAACCCGGCTTCCTGGAATCGCTGCGCGAGAACTGCACCCGGCACGGCGCCGTTCTGATCTTCGACGAAGTGATGACCGGATTTCGCGTCGCACTCGGCGGCGCGCAGGCTCGCTACGGCTTCCGGCCGGACCTGACGACGCTGGGCAAAGTGATCGGCGGCGGGCTGCCGGTGGGCGCCTTCGGCGGCAGGCGCGACATCATGGAAAAGATCGCTCCGCTCGGCCCCGTGTACCAGGCTGGCACGCTGTCCGGCAATCGTGTCGCCGTCGCCGCGGGCCTGGCGACATTGAAACTCGTGGATACGCCGGGTTTTCAGGAACGAATTTCCAGTACTACGGAAGCATTGGTTAAAGGTCTGAAAAACGAAGCTCAAAAAGCAAACGTCGTTTTCTCCGCGCAATCCATCGGCAGCATGTTCGGCCTCTACTTCCGCGCCGCGCCGCCCACATCGTTCGCGGAGGTCATGCAATGCGACAAGGATCGCTTCAACAAATTCTTCCACGCCATGCTCGCGCGCGGCGTTTACCTCGCGCCGTCGGCATATGAGGCTGGATTCGTGTCTTCTGCCCACGGTGCGACGGAACTCGACGCCACGCTTGGCGCAGCCCGCGAGGCGTTCAAGGCCTGAGCGAAAAGCCGGCGAGGCTGGGGCGCGAGTGGATCGAGTCGCTGGAGCCGCGCAATTGAGGCGCTGAACTTCTAGCGCCCAAGGGCCTGTTCCAGATCCTCGATCAGGTCGTCCGTGTCTTCAATTCCCGTTGACAGGCGCAACAAATTCGCCGGCGCGGGGGTACCAGCGCCTTCGATGCTGGCGCGGTGCTCGATCAGGCTTTCCACGCCGCCGAGAGAAGTCGCCCGCTTCCACAATTCAACTTTGGCCGCTGCCGCAATTGCGGCGGCTTCACCACCGCCCGGCCCCCGGACCCGAATGGACAACATGCCACCGAAGCCGCCCTGCATCTGCTTCGTGGCGACTGCGTGTCCTTTGAAAGACGGCAGGCCCGGATACAGCACTTCCTCGATTCGAGGATGCTTTGCGAAATGCTCAGCGATTGCCTGCGCACTGGCGCATGCGGCGCGCACGCGGGGGAACAGGGTGCGCATGCCGCGCGTGAGCAGCCAGGCTTCGAAGGGCCCGAGCACGCCGCCGATCTGCGCCCGGATGGATCGGATGCGTTGCCACATTGGCGTGTCCTCGCGGGTCGTCAGCGTTCCAGCGATCAGGTCCGAGTGGCCGTTCAGATACTTGGTCGCCGCGTGCATCACGATGTCCGCGCCCAGCGCAAGCGGGCGCGTCAGAACCGGCGTTGCGACTGTGGAATCGACAGCCACCGCCGCGCCCGCCGCGTGCGCCATGTCACAAAAGGCGGAAATGTCGGTAATCGACCATATCGGATTCGCAGGCGTTTCGGTCCACACCAGCCTTGTCTTCCCGGGCTGCAGCGCGCGCCGCAGGTCATCCGCGCTGGTCATGTCGATGAACTCCACGCGCAAGCCCCAGTGCGTGCCGAAATTCATCAGCCAGTTGCGCAGCGACCAGTACATCACTTTCGGCGCAAGTACATGATCACCCGGCGCCAGCGATTGGAAGACCGCCGTGGCTGCCGCCATGCCGGATGCGAACAGCAACGAGGCATGCCCGCCTTCAAGCGCCGTCAGTACCGCTTCGGCCTGATCGAAGGTCGGGTTCTGGTCGCGCGCGTAGACCCGGCCGGAGCGGTACTGGTTGTCCGCGTCGCGTATGAATGTCGTCGAGGTGTGGATCGGCGGCACGATGGCGCGGGTCTTTTCATCCACCCAGCCTAGCGCCTGGGCTGCAATGCTTGCGGGCTTCATTTGTGGATCTCCTGGAAATCGACCGCGCGTCGGTTAGCGCATGCCCGGCAAGCCCGGCTTCCAGGGCCCTTCGCCTTCGCTGGCCGTGACAAGGAGGTAGGAAACCGATTCATACGGAATCATCGCCCGATCGAAAGCAAACTGGCCTTTGTCGTTTCGCGGCACCAACTCTTCCATCTTCTCCGGCGAAAATTCGGCTTTGGGATAAACAAGCGCCACGAAATAGTTGTCGAAGACTTCCGCAATACCGTAGACGCAGTAGACCTCGCCATTTTGCAGGTGGATCTGCAGTGTCACGGGATCCGACGTCATCGCCTGGGCGTGAATCCCGGCGATCTTCTCCAATGCCTCACGGTCAATCATGCGCTTTCCTCACTACTCGACTACTTGCCCGGTGTCGCGAATCCGAATCCGTTCCCCGATCCTCTTGCCCAGGCAACAAGCGCAAACACAAAATAACTCGTTGTCGACCAACTGGACACCGTGTCACCGTCTCGCAATCGCACGGTCCATTCGTATTTCATGCCGGGTTGCAGGGGCGCCTTGAGCATGAATCTCGGGTCGTGAATTCCTTGTGCATAGGCAACGAGAGCCCCACGCAGTCTTGGCACCGCTCCTGTCATGCCATACAGAAACGACAAACTCTCGAAGATTGCGACATCGTAGGTGACATCGCTCCTGGTTGATGGTTTCCATTCGAGGTTCGGCGTCAGATTTTCCGTGACTGGAAAACCTTGCGGGGTACCAGCGGGTCGTAACGGCTCCACCCCCTTGTAGTTACTGTCGCAATTCAGACCCCAGGCTTTTTCGCAAATGTCCGTCACGCGCTGAAACCTGCCGATCCGATCCTCAAGGCGCATCAGTCCTTTCACCGGAGCAAGCTTTCCGGCGCTCAAGCGCGCCTCCTCCAGCTTGAGCGCGCCGGCATATTGATCCACGACATCGAGTCCGAAGTGGCTCGAATCCACTTCTATTCGCAGCTCACCAAGATACACGGACTGCCCTTTCTCAGGCACCGAGAACGAGGCGAAGAGACGGCCCGTGCTGCGCGAAGTCGTGATTCTGTTACGCGTGACTTGATACCCGACGATCACATATTCATCGGCTCGGAGCGGCCAGTAAAACCTGCCGTCGTCCACTATGGACATGAACTGCATCTCTCCGCTTCGCACCGCCCGGACAAAAACAGTCAGAAAATCGAAGCCAAGCGCCGATGAGCTCCAAGGCGTTTCCTTGCCATTCTCCCTATAGGCAATCCGCCCAAACGCCCGACCATATCCCGCCGCGGCAGTCGCGGCTTTCTCATCGATCGGCGCCGTCGCCATGTTGCCGCACGCCGAAAGCATCAGAGTCGCCGCTATTAGGGCTAGCCGGGCGACGAACTTAAGGGATAGTTGAGCGGGGTACGGCATGCGCAGACTCCAGTGTAGCGGCTGCGCTCCTTGCGCATGCGCTTGAGCGGAAGTATAGGCCTGAGCCAACGCGCAATTCACTTGCGCCTTAAAGCAAGAAAAGCGTCGCCAGCCCGAGGAAGATGAAAAAGCCGCCCGAATCGGTGCAGGCGGTGATCAGCACCGAGGAGCCCACTGCGGGATCGCGGCCGAAGCGGGCGCGCAGGTAGGGTATCGCGACACCCATGCCGGCGGCGAGCAGCAGGTTTAGCAGCATCGCGAGCGCCATCACGCCGCCCAGCGCAACGCTGCCGTAGAGCAGATAGGTCGCGAAGCCGAGCAGCCCGCCCCAGAGCACGCCGTTCAAGGTCGCCACGCCCAATTCCTTGCGGATCAGCTTGGCCCAGTAGGAGGACTGGATCTGGCCCAGCGCGAGTGCGCGCACGATCATGGTGATGGTCTGGTTGCCAGAATTGCCGCCGATGCCGGCGACGATCGGCATCAGGGCCGCCAGCGCCACCAGTTTCTCGATCGAGCCCTCGAATGCGCCGATCACGCGCGAGGCGATGAACGCCGTCACCAGGTTTACCGCCAGCCACGCCCAGCGGTTCTTGAAACTGTTCCAGACCGGCGCGAAGACGTCTTCCTCCTTGGACAGGCCCGCTTCCGCGAGCTGCGACTCGGCGCTCTTCTCGCGGATGTGATCGACGACCGCGTTGACCGTCACGCGGCCCACCAGGCGCCCGGAGAGCAGGTCGACGACCGGCGCCGAGGCGAGGTCGTAGCGCTCGAAGGCCTGCGCCGCGTCCTCGGCGCGGTCCTCGGGGCGCAGCTTGACGCTCTCGGGCACCATGACCTCGCCGACCAGCCGGGTAAGGTCGGACACGATCAACCGCGCGAGCGGCAGCGTGCCGGTCAGCCGCTCGACGCGATCCACCACGAACAGCTGGTCGGTATGCGCCGGCAATTCATCGAAGCTGCGCAGGGTGCGCGTGGCCGCTTCCAGCGTCGCATCCTCGCGCACCGCGATCTGGTCGAAGTCCATCAGGGCGCCGACGGTGCCCTCGTCGTAGGAAAGCGCCGCGCGCAGCAAAATCCGTTCTTCCTGCGGCAGCGCCCGGATGACGTCCTGCACCACGCCGTCGGGCAGGTCCGGCGCGAGGTCGGCGATCTCGTCGGCTTCCAGCGTCCCGGTGGCCGCCACCAGTTCTTTCGAGTCCATGGTCGCGATGAGCGACTCGCGCACCGCATCCGAAAGTTCGAGCAGGATTTCGCCCTCGCGCTCGGCCTTGACCAGGTCCCAGACCAGCAGCCGTTCCTCGAGCGGCAGCGCCTCGAGGATGTAAGCGAGGTCGGCGGGATGCAGCTTGTCCAGCGTGGCGCGCAGGTCGGCCGGCTCGCCCTCGCGCGTGAGGAATTCCTGCACTGTGTGCAGGTTCTGCCGCAAGTCCTCGATTTCCAGGCGCGTCGGGAATTCGCTCATGCGGATCGCACGGTTAGGGAATCTGCGCCGCGGGCATGCGCGCGAGGATCGTCTCGATCCTGCCGGCGACGTAAGGCGTGATGCGGCCCGGCGCATAGCGCCGCGGGCTGGGCAGAATCGCGGCGAGGAACGCCGCTTGCGAATCATTCAGGGCTGCTGCGTTGATGCCGAAGTGGAAGCGGGCGGCAGCTTCGGCGCCGAACACGCCCTCGCCCCACTCCGCGAAATTGAGATAGAGCTCCAGGATGCGGCGCTTGCTGAGCGCGGATTCCAGCATCCACGTGATCACGGCCTCCTGGCCCTTGCGCATCCAGGAACGCTCGCCCGAAAGAAACAGGTTCTTCGCCAGCTGCTGGCTGATGGTCGAGGCGCCGGACACCACCTTGCCGTGCTTTTCGTTCTTCTCGATCGCCTTGGAGATCGCCTCCCAGTCGAAGCCCTCGTGGCCGACGAATTTCGCATCCTCCGCGGCGATCACGGCACGCTTGAGCTGCGTCGAGATCCGGCCGTAATCCGCCCATTGGTGCGCCAGCTTTGCCTTGGGATCCTTGCCGCGCAGCCGCTCTAGGCGCGCTTCCATGAACGCGGTCTCGGCGGGCTGGTACACCCGCCACCAGAGAACGTGGGCGTAGTACCAGCACTGCACCGCAATTACGACCACCACCAGCGCACCCAGGCCGTAGCAAAAGACCTTCCACGCGGTGCGCAGGAGCTGAAACATTCGGCCGGCTGCCGCGGGCATCAGTACTGTCGGAACGCTGCGAGTACCGGCGCGGTGTCCGGGCGCAGGCCGCGCCACAGCAGGAAGGATTCCGCCGCCTGCTCGACCAGCATGCCGGCACCGTCGCGCGCTTCGGCGCCGGCGGCGCGCGCCATGGCGAGAAATGGCGTGTCGCGCCCGTACACCATGTCGTAGGCGAGCGCACCCGGCGCAAATGCGCCAGGCGGCAGCGGCGGAGCTTCATCCACGAGACCCGCCGAAGTGGCGTTGATCAGCAGATCGAACTGCGCTCCACCGAGTTCTTCGTAGCCGCCGCCGCTGGCTCCATGGCTGCGTGCCAGCGCGCGGGCCTTGGCGGCAGTGCGATTGGCAATCACCAGATGCCGCGTACCGGCGCCAAGCAAAGGACCGAGAACCCCCAAAGCCGCGCCGCCCGCGCCCATCAGCAGCACGCGCTTGCCCGCGATCGCGCGCCCGAGGTTGACGGTGATGTCGCGCAGCAGGCCCACGCCGTCGGTGTTGTCGCCCCGCACGCTGGTGCCGTCGAATATCAGCGTGTTCACCGCACCTGCCACGCGGGCTTTTGCGCTGACCGCGTCTCCGCAAAGGGCAAAGGCATGCTGCTTGAATGGCACGGTGACGTTTGCACCACGCGCGCCCGCGGCACGGAATTCCTCGACTACGCGCGCGAAGCCGCCAAGCGGCGCTTCAATGCGCGAGTATTCGATGTCCTGCCGCGTCTGGCGCGCGAATTCGGCGTGTATCCAGGGAGATTTCGAATGTGAAACCGGATTGCCGATCACCGCGTAGCGATCGGCCATGCCCTACTCCGTCCCGACTTTGTCGCCTTGCGCGAAAAACCATGCGCGCGTAATCACGAGCAGGTCGGTATCCTTGCGGATGTCCGACGGAAAGACGGCGAACGGCGCCGCCATCTGCACGATGCGGAACGCGGCCTGATCGAGCACCTTTTGGCCGGACGAGTTGTTGAGTTCGATCGATTCCACCGTGCCGTCGGGACGGATCGTCACCGTGAGGCGCAGCACGCCGTAGATCTTGCCGCGCGCCTCGGGCGGGTAGTTGAGCGTGCCGACCCGCTCGATCTTGGCGCGCCAGTCCTCTTCGTATTGCGCGAAGCGGTATTCCCGCGAGTTGGCGCCGATGAAGCGCTTGCGCGGCCGTTCCTGGTAAGCCTGCGTCTGTCGCGCGATCTGGGCCTGCAACTGCAACATCGCGAGCGAGCGCTCCGCCATGTCGCGCCCGGAAACCTGCGGCGTGGCTTCCTCGGAGGCCTGACGCTGCGAATCCGTCGGCACCTTCGCGCCCTGCTCGCGATTGAGCGCGAGGAGCTTTTGCTGCTGCGCCTCGAGTTCGCGCTGCCGGCGCTGCGTTTCGGCCAGATCGCGTCCCGGGTCGCGCGGGTTGGTCACCGGCGCAGCGCTGGTCACGCGCCGCTTCTCGTCGGTGTTGCCGCCGCCATCGAGATTGGCTTGCGCGAGCGCCTTGGCGCGCGACGGTTTGTCGCGCGTCTTGGAATTCACCAGGATTACTTCCAGCGGCTGGCTGGCGGATTTCCAGCGCAGCGCATCCGGAAACCGGAACTGGATCGTCAGCAGGACCGCATGCAGCAGGATGGAAACCGCGACCGATGTCGCCAGGATGCGGGACTGGCGGTCCAGGCCGCTCCAGTATTCACGCGGATCCAGCAGTAGGTTCGCAGTGTTGCCGTGCAAAATCACCTCGGACGGCAGATGTTCTGCCGCCATTTTAGGCTCTTAAAGTGTTTCCTGCCCGAGGGTCGCCAGCCAGGTGCAGGCCACGGTGCGCTCCAGCAGGTCGGGCGCCGCCAGGGAGAGCCGCACGCGGGCGCCGGGTTCGAGTTCGGGCATCGAGGGCACGCGCAGCGCCAGCGGCAAGCCCTCGAAGCGCACCAGGTTCTCGCGCAATACCATGGCGACGGCCTCGGTGACGTTCTCCTGCTCGAGCCAGCGCAGGCACCAGTAGTGCTCCATCACGCGCTGATGCTCGTCGTAACCTGCGGTCGTCACCTCGAAGGCGCGCAGAGCCGCGAGCAGCGCCTCGGTGTTGCGGGCAAAAGGAGGGCGCTGGCCACGCAAGCCGGCCACCAATTGCCACTGGTTGACGAGGTCCACGTAGCGGCGCAGCGGCGAACTCATCCAGGAATACGACGACACGCCCAGGCCTTCGTGCATTTCGGCGTGCACGCTCAACCTGACCTTGCCGGAGGACTGCACGCGGTAGATGCCAGCGATGTCCTTCTCGGCAAGCTGCTCGCCCCAGCTGGTGTTGGCGAGGATCATCAGTTCGGATACGAGCTTGTCCAGCGGCGCGCCGCGCTTGCGCGCTTGAATCGCCACGCGCCCGTCTTCGACGCGGAAAACGTAATCCAGGTTTGCGGCATTGACGCTCGGCTTGCCGCGGCGTTTCTCGAGCGCCAGCGCAAGCAGCCAAAGCGTATGCAGTTCCTCCTCGAAACGCAGTCCGAGGCGGGCCGGGGTCGCCTCGCCTGTATCGAATGCCGCATTCAGCGCGTCGTGCCCGGCATGGCGCAGGTTGGCGACGACGCGGACGCGCTCCAGCTTCGTATGCCGGCCCCGCAAGGCGAAATCCTTCGCCCCGACGTTCAGGTAAAGGGATACCGCTGGCCGTTCATGGCCTTCGTCCAGCGACAGGCTGGCCACCGCATCGTCGGGCAGCATGGTGAATTTCCGGCCCGGCATGTAGGCGGTCGAGAGCCGGTCGCGGGCGATCGCGGCCAGCGCCGAGTCGGGTCCAAAGGCGAGGCCCGGCGCGGCGATATGGATACCGATGCGCAGTTCGTCGTCCGAAACGCGCGTGACCGAGAACGCGTCATCGATCTCCGTGGTCCCGATATCGTCCAGGCTGAAGGCCGCGCATTCGGCGAGCGGCAGGTCGTCGGGCAACACCGGTGCCTCGTGCCCGGGAAAACCCAGGCCTTTGGGGTAGAACTCATGAACGAAACGCCCGAGGTGGTACTCGTGGCTGTCGCCGAGCAGGCCGCAACGCTCGAACAACCGTGGCGTGCTGAGGCCAACCTGCATGCAGGCCTGCTCCAGCGCCTTGGTCTCGGGCTTGGCGCGGTCCGGCGCGTAGAGCAGTTCATCGCGCAGGCGGGCGATCTCGGGTGGACATTCAAAGCGTGCGAGCTGCGCCGTCCACTGCGCGATCTTCTCCTGCAGCTGCTTTTTCTTCTCCACGCCGGCCAATGCAAGCTTCAGCGTGTCCTCCGGCGCCGCCTGGAATCGGCCCTTGCCGCGGCGATAGAAATACATCGGCACCGAATGCAGCTTGAGCAGCACCCCGGCACTTTCCACGGGCGCCGGATCATGTCCGATATAGTCGCGTGCCAGGTCCTGGAAGCCGAACTCGGCCCCCTTTCGGCATTGCCAGAGGAAATCCGTGTCCAGGCCGTCGGCGAAGCTGCGTGCCGCGGCCAGCAGCTCCCCGGCCGAGGGCCGCTCGAAGCTCAGGACCACGTTAGCCGCCTTGATCTTGCTGCGCCGTCCGTGCGGGCTCTCGACCTGGAAGGAGGCCGGGCTTTGCGAGAGCACGGCGCCTGCCTTGTACTCGCCCTCCTCCTCGTACAGGACGTTCATGCTCACTTGCCGATTCCGGCAAACGCCAGGATGCGCCCGATATGCTCGGGAAAGCTCAGCAGCGAATGGTCGCCGCCGTCGCGAATCACTGTGCGTGCGCCCTCGTACTTGCGGGCGGCGGCGCGCCAGTCGAGCACCTCGTCGCCGGTCTCCAGCAGCAGCAGGTAGATTTCCGGATCGATGCGCTCGACCTCCAGGTCGCGCCAGCCCTCGAGGTGCGCGCGCGTCAGTTCGTAGGGTTCGCCGGTGTGCAGGTTCTTCTGCGTGCCGAGGTAGGCCTCGAGACCGATGTGCGGCGTGATCGCCGGGTTGATGAGCACGGCACGGCAGCCCAGCTTCTGCGCCAGCCAGGTGGCGTAAAAACCGCCGAGCGAGCTGCCCAGAAATGTGACCGTGGCCGGGTCTTTGCCGGCGATCGCGGCCTCGATCGCGCGCATCGCTGCACGCGGCGTATCGGGCAGCGCGGGGCAGGCGTAGAGATGCCCCTGCCCCCTGCCTTCCATATGGGTCTTCATCAACCGCGCCTTGTGCGAGGCGGGCGAACTGTTGAAGCCATGCAGATAGACAAGCATCGCGTTCAAAGCGCCTTTAGAAGTTTCTGGTGGATGCCGCCAAAGC
Organism: Betaproteobacteria bacterium; assembly: GCA_039931635.1. Taxonomy (GTDB): domain Bacteria; phylum Pseudomonadota; class Gammaproteobacteria; order Burkholderiales; family SG8-39; genus RBG-16-66-20. The sequence continues at coordinate 15,261 of JBDTRO010000052.1, forward strand.
CGCCGTTCGACATTACCAGGACCTGGTCGCCGCTACGCGCCTCGGCGGCAATCGCTGCGACCAGCGCATCGAGATCCGCCTCGCAACGGGCGCGCGGACCGAGTGCCGCGAAAACCGGCCCCGCATCCCAGGACAGGCCGGCGCTGTAGATATAGACCTGGTCGGCCCCCGCCAAGCTCCCGGGAAGAGCATCTTTCATGACGCCTTTTTTCAGCGTGTTCGAACGCGGCTCGAACACCGCGAGAATGCGGCAATCGCGGTTTCGCTGGCGCAACCCGTCGATGGTCGCCCGGATCGCTGTGGGGTGGTGGGCAAAGTCGTCGTAAATCGCGATGCCGCGGATCGTCCCTTTCAGTTCCATGCGGCGCTGCACGCCGCTGAATCTGGACAGCGCTGCGATCGAAACCTCCGGCGGCACGCCGGCATGGCGCGCCGCTGCGACGGCGGCGATGGCGTTCAAGCGGTTGTATGCGCCGGTAAGCGTCCACTCCAGTTTGCCGACCGCCCTGCCCTGCCACGCGATCTCGAATCCACCCTCGCCATCTGGATCGCCCGCTCCCCATCCGGCGGCGACCCCGAACTGCTCCAGCGGGGTCCAGCAACCTAGCGCAAGAACCCGCTTCAATACGGCATCCGCGCCGTTCACGACGATCCGGCCGGTTCCAGGTAAGGTACGCACAAAATGATGAAATTGCTGCTCGATAGCTGCAAGATCGGCGAAGATGTCGGCATGATCAAACTCCAAATTGTTCAAAATCGCGGTTTTCGGCCGATAGTGGATGAATTTGGAGCGCTTATCGAAGAAGGCGGTGTCGTACTCGTCCGCCTCGATCACGAAGTACTCGGACGGACTGGACCGGGCCGAGACTTGCAGGTCTGGCGCGATGCCACCAACAAGGAAGCCCGGGGAACGGCCGGCGAAAGTCAGGATCCAGGCGAGCATCGAAGAAGTTGTCGTCTTGCCATGGGTTCCAGCAACAGCCAGTACCCACTTACCTGCCAATATATGCTCGGCGAGCCACTGGGGCCCAGAGACGTATCGATCGCCGCGGTCGAGGATTGCCTCCATCAGCGGATTGCCGCGCGTCACAACGTTGCCCACGACCCACAGGTCGGGTGCAAGGCGCAACTGCTCCGCGCCATAGCCGTCGATCAATTCGATGCCGAGCGCGCTCAGCTGATCACTCATCGGCGGATAGACGTTGGCGTCGCAACCGGTCACGCGATGTCCAGCTTGTTGCGCGATGGCCGCGATGCCGCCCATGAAGGTGCCGCAGACGCCGAGAATGTGAAGGTGCACAGCGAATGCTGCCGGACGGGGGAAGGCGGCGATTGTACGCGAGCGCTGCGCTATCATCGCCCGCATGAGTCGCAACGGCGCGCGGCAGAACGGCATGCGGGCCCGCATCGCGGCGGCGGCGGCCCGGCTCATGGCCGAGGACGGCATCAGCAACTTCGCGCTCGCCAAAAGGAAAGCGGCGCGCGGGCTGGGCGCCTCCAACACCGAAGCGCTTCCCGGCAATGATGAAATCGAAGCCGAACTGCGCGCCTACCAGGCGCTGTACCAGGCCGATGAGCACCCGGAGCGCGTCGCCGAGCTGCGCGGGCTCGCGCTCGATGCGATGCGGCTGCTCGAGCGCTTCAATCCCTACCTGACCGGGCCCGTGCTCGCCGGCACCGCGGGGCCGTACGCCGAAATTGAGCTGCAGCTGTTTCCGGAAAGCACCAAGGAGATCGAGCTGTTCCTCATTGACCGGAAATTACCGTACGAGGCCAGCGACGAGCGGCGCTATACCGGTGACCGCGCGCGCGCGGTAGCCGTGATTTCGCTCGACTGGCAGGGCGTGCCATTGCGCCTGTCCGTGTTCGACCCGCGCGACGAACGTTCGGCGCTTAAGACCACGCTTGCGGGGCGGGTGACAGTGCGCGCCGGAATCGCGCAGGTGCGTGACCTGGTCGACACCGGGGCCGGCGAATCGGCGAATGAAGCCCGGCCGGCGTGAAACGCTGATCCTGGCCGCCGCAGGCTTGGCGGCAGGGTCGGCCGGCTTTCTGCTTGGACCGGTCGTGCTTCGATCGACCGATGGCGCCGGAGCGGGCGAGGGTGCAGGTACCGGAGGCCGCGTACTTCGTTCTATTACCCTGACCGATCTCGCCGGACGGTCCCGCAAACTGGGCGAATGGCAGGGCCGGGTTCTGGTTTGCAATTTCTGGGCAACCTGGTGCACCCCCTGCCGGGAAGAGATCCCTCTATTGATGGCTGCGAGGTTGAAATATGCGGCCGCTGGGGTTGAAATTGTCGGTATCGCCGTCGATAACGCTGCAAAAGTCCGCGATTACTCCGCTTCTCTCAATATCTCCTATCCTGTGCTTCTAGCTGAAGCTGACGGTCTCGACCTGATGCGGAAGCTCGGGAATAGCGCTGGCGGGCTGCCTTATACTGTCGTTACGGATCGACAGGGCAACGTGGTCCAGCACAAGCTGGGCGCTCTGAAGCAGGGCGAGTTGGACCGGATCCTGGATCCGCTGAGCAAGGCCTGAATGGGAGGAGGGTGCGAATTTCGGCTAAAATGCCGCCTTCTGCGCCGAAAACGATGAAAAAACCAATTCCAAAGGCCGCCAAGTCCGTCCTGGTATTACACGGGCCGAACCTCAACCTGCTAGGCACTCGTGAGCCGGAGATCTACGGGCGGGAAACGCTGGCCATCATCAATAAGCGGCACGCTGCCACGGCCAAGGCTGCCGGCATCGCCCTTGAGAGCTTCCAGACCAACCACGAAGGCGTGATGGTGGACCGTGTGCAGCAGGCCAAGAGGGACGGCGTCGGTTTCATTGTCCTGAATCCGGCCGCGTTCACCTACTCCAGCATCGCCCTGCGCGACGCCCTGACCGCGGTGCAGATTCCGTTCATCGAGGTCCACCTGTCGAACATCCATGCCCGGGAGCCCTGGCGCGCAGAATCCCATTTCACGGCGGTCGCGGTAGGCAGCATCCTCGGCCTGGGCAGCCGCGGCTACGACCTCGCGCTCGACTACGCCATCGCGCGGCTGAAGTCTCGATAGTCCGGTCCGCGAGGGATACCCGCCGGGGGAGAAAAACCATGGACCTGCGCAAGCTGAAGAAATTGATCGACCTGGTCCAGGAATCGGGCATCGCCGAACTGGAGATTACTGAGGGCGAGGAGAGGGTACGCATCGCGCGGGGCGGGGCGGTCAGCGTAACCCCGCTTGCTGCCGCCGCGTCGCCCGTCGTCGCCGTCCCGCCCGCCGCGCCAGCACCGGCGGCAGGCGCGCCCGCAGTCGCTGCAACCGAAACTGCGCCGGAGGGACACGTCGTCAAATCGCCAATGGTGGGCACCTTCTACCGCGCGCCCTCGCCGGATGCGAAAGTCTTTGTCGATGTCGGCGCCACGGTCAAGGCGGGCGATACGGTCTGCGTCATTGAAGCCATGAAGCTGATGAACGAGATCGAAGCCGACGCCGCCGGCACGGTCAAGGCGATCCTGGTCGAAAACGGCCAGCCCGTGGAATACGGGCAGGCGCTCTTCATCATCGGCTAACCGGTGTTTGAAAAGATCCTCATCGCGAACCGCGGCGAGATCGCGCTGCGCATCCAGCGCGCCTGCCGCGAGCTGGGCATCCACACCGTGGTGGTCCATTCGGAGGCCGACACCGAAGCGAAATACGTGAAGCTGGCCGACGAGTCGGTCTGCATCGGTCCCGCCCCCGCCTCGGCGAGCTACCTGAATATCCCCGCGATCATCAGCGCGGCCGAAGTGACCGACGCCGAGGCGATCCACCCGGGCTACGGTTTTCTCTCCGAGAACGCCGATTTCGCGGAGAAGGTCGAGGCGAGCGGGTTCGTCTTCATCGGCCCGCGTCCCGAAAACATCCGCCTGATGGGCGACAAGGTCAGCGCCAAGCAGGCGATGATCAAGGCGGGCGTGCCCGTGGTGCCCGGATCGGATGGCGCGCTGCCGGAGCAGGGCGCCGAGATCGTGAAGATCGCGCGCAAGGTGGGCTATCCGGTGATCATCAAGGCCACCGCAGGCGGCGGCGGGCGCGGCATGCGCGTGGTGCACACCGAGGCGGCGCTGTTGAACGCCGTCAACATGACGCGCGCCGAGGCGCTCGCGGCGTTCGGCAATGGCACCGTGTACATCGAGAAATTCCTCGAGAATCCGCGCCACATCGAGATCCAGGTGCTGGCCGACGAGCACAAAAGCGCCGTGTTCCTCGGCGAGCGCGACTGCTCGATGCAGCGCCGGCACCAGAAGATCATCGAGGAGGCGCCCGCGCCCGAGCTCTCGGCGAAGCAACGCGACCGGATCGGCGAGCGCTGCGCCGAGGCCTGCCGCAAGATCGGCTACCGCGGCGCCGGCACCTTCGAGTTCCTGTACGAAAACGGCGAGTTCTATTTCATCGAAATGAACACACGCCTGCAGGTGGAGCACCCGGTGACCGAGATGATCACGGGGCTGGACCTGGTACAGCTGCAGATCCGCATCGCGAACGGGGAAAAACTGCCGTTCCGGCAGAAGGACATCGAGCTGCGCGGCCACGCCATCGAGTGCCGCATCAACGCCGAGGATCCCTACCGCTTCACGCCGTCGCCGGGGAAAATCACCTCGTACCATCCGCCGGGCGGGCCCGGCATCCGGGTGGATACGCATGTCTACGCCGGCTACACGGTGCCGCCCAATTACGATTCGATGATCGGCAAGGTGATCGCCTACGGCGCCACGCGCGAGCAGGCGATCCGGCGCATGCGCATCGCGCTCTCCGAAATGGCCGTGGAGGGCATCCAGACGAATATCCCACTGCACCTGGAACTGCTCCACGACCTGCGCTTCATGCGCGGCGGCACCTCCATCCACTACCTCGAGCAGAAGCTCGCCGAGGAGACGAAGAAGAAAAAGTAGCGCGGTGGCCTGGCTCTCGATAACGCTCGAACTGGATCCGGTACAGGCCGAAACCTTGTCGGACACGCTGCTGGAGGCGGGCGCCGCATCAGTCTCCCTCGAGTCGGCGTCGCCGGACCCCGCCACGCTTGAACCGGGCGCGCGCATGCGCGTGGTCGCACTTATCGCCAACGACGGCGATCCCGACGCGCTGGTTGCCGCTGCCGCCACGCTCGCCGCCATTGCGCCGCCCCGGTTTTCGGTGGCGCCAGTCGAGGATCAAGACTGGGTGCGGCGCTCCCAGTCCCAGTTCGGCCCGATTCGCGTGTCAAACCGGCTGTGGATCGTGCCGAGCTGGCATACGCCGCCAGACCCGGCCGCGATCGCGGTCCGGCTCGATCCGGGACTGGCGTTCGGCACCGGCAGCCACGTCAGCACCCGCCTGATCCTGAATTATCTTGAACAGAACCTGCGCACCGGGGAACGCGTGCTGGACTACGGTTGCGGCTCGGGTATATTGGCCATCGTCGCCGGCAAGTTCGGCGCAGGCGAAATCGCCGCCACCGATATCGATCCGCAGGCGCTTGAAACGACCGCCGCGAACGCCGCCGACAATGGCGTAGTCCTGAGCGTCGCGTCGGCGGAGTCCCTTCCTCCCGGAGCATTTGACTTGGTCCTGGCCAACATCCTCGCGGGTCCGCTCATCACGCTGGAGCCGTTGCTCGCCGAACGCACGCGCGCTGGCGGACGCATCGCGCTCTCGGGCATCCTTGAGTCGCAGGCGGCCGAGGTGGCAGAGGCCTACGCGCGCCACTTCGACGCCGACGTACTCGCAGTCGAGGAGGGATGGGCGCTGGTGGGAGGTAAGCGAAGGTGATCCTCACGACGCGTTGTCCGAACTGCGGCACGGCATTTCGCGTGCAACCCGTACAACTTTCGGCGCGCGGCGGCAAAGTGCGCTGCGGCAAATGCACCCACGTGTTCGACGGCGTCGCCGCACTGATCGCGGAGAACCAGCAGCAGGCCGAACTCGAGACCGAGCCCTCGCCGCAGCTAGCGCTGTTCGAGGCGTCGCGCAAGAACCCGATCGGCGGCGCCGCGGAAGCGGCGAACGAGGATGCGCCGGTCGAGGAATTCCTCGACGAGGTGCCGCGACCCAGGCGCCGGCTGGCGTGGGCGGTCGGCGCCGCGCTGGCGCTGATCGTGCTCGCGGTCCAGCTCGTGCACTACTTCCGGACCGAGATCGCCGTGCTGATCCCCGGCACCCGCCCCTACCTTGCGATGGCCTGCGCGACGCTCAAGTGCGAACTCAGGCTGCCGCGCTGGCCCAAGCTGATGGCGATCGAATCCTCGGACCTGCAAGCCGACGGGCGGCGCGACAACGTGATCGTGCTGAACGCGGTGCTGCGCAACCAGGCCCAGTTCGCGCAGGAGTTTCCCGCCCTCGAACTCGCGCTGACGGACGAGCGCGACGAAGCGGTAGCGCGGCGCGTGCTCATGCCGGCCGACTATCTCGCGGGCGTTCCCGCGGAGCAGGTCGCGCGCGGCATAGGCGCGGGCACCGACGCGCCGCTGCGCGTGTATTTCGACACCGGCAGCCTGCGCGCCGTCGGCTACCGGATGTACCTGTTCTTTCCATGACGAAGGAGTGCAGCACTTGAAAACGCTGGTCACGGGCTCGATGGCGTACGACACGATCATGGTGTTCCCGGACCGCTTCCGGAATCACCTGCTGCCGGACCAGCTGCACATCCTGAACGTGTGCTTCCTCACGCCCGAGATGCGACGCGAGTACGGCGGCACCGCTGGCAACATCGCCTATAACCTGAAGCTGCTGCATAACGATCCGCTCCTGATGGCCACCGTGGGCGAAGACATCGCGCCCTACGTCGAGCGGCTCAAGCGCCTGGGTATCGGCGCGGCACTGCTCAAGCACATCTCCGGACAGTTCACGGCGCAGGCCTTCATCACCACCGATCTGGATAACAACCAGATCATCGCCTTCCACCCCGGGGCGATGAACCATTCGCACGAAAACCGGATCGGCTTCGAACTGGGCGCGACGCTGGCGATAGTCGGGCCGGACGGCAAGGAGGGCATGCTGCAGCATTCGCGCCAGTGTGCCGAGCACGGAATTCCGCTGCTGTTCGACCCGGGCCAGGGCCTGCCGATGTTCTCCGGCGATGAATTGATGGAGATGGTGCGCCTCGCCTCCTACCTCGCGGTCAACGACTACGAAGGCAAGCTGCTGGAGGAAAAGACCGGCAGGAAACTCGAAGAACTCGCACGCGGCCTGAAAGCGCTGGTGCTCACGCTGGGCGGGCAGGGTTCGGTGATCTTCGCCGGCGGCAAGCGTCACGAGATCGCGTGCGTGCCGGCCGATGCCGTACTCGATCCCACCGGTTGCGGCGATGCCTACCGCGCGGGGCTGCTCCACGGCATCTCGCGCGGCTGGGACTGGCCGAGCACAGGGCGCCTTGCTTCCGTCATGGGCTCGATCAAGATCGCACATCGCGGCGCGCAGAACCACACGCCGTCGCGCGACGAGATATCAGCGCGCTACAAGAAAGCGTTCGGCTCCTCGCCGCTTTAGCTAGGCGAGGCCGCCACGTATTCTAGCGGCGCAATCCTCTAGCTGCGCGCGTGGCGGATTTTTCACCGGCCAGGTGAGTTCCATGCCGTCGCCCGCGTGCCGCGGCAGCAGGTGCACGTGGTAGTGGAGCACCGTCTGCCCGGCCGCCTTGCCATTTGCCTGGTACACCGACAGGCCCTCGGGCTTGAAGGCATTCTGAATTGCCTTTGAAACTTTGACGCAAGCGCGCGCGACCGCCGCCGCCTGCACCTCATCGAGTTCGTACAGGTTCGGCGCATGCTTTTTCACGGCGATGAGCACGTGGCCCGGGTTGACCTGGCCCAGGTCCATGAAGGCGAGCGTGTGCTCGTCCTCGAAGACTTTCGTCGACGGGATCTGCCCCGCCACGATCTTGCAGAACACGCAATCGCTCATTCAAGCCCCTCCACGGTCTGGTAGCCCGGCGACGATACCTGCGCCAGCCACCGGTCTTCAAGCCTGAGCGCCGTCAATTGCCGGCCCCATACGCAGCCAGTGTCCAGCGCTGCAATCCTGTCGGTCAACTGCAGACCGCGCGACGACCAGTGGCCGCATACGATCGACGGCTCCTGTCCCTGCCTCGATTCGTACCAGGGAACAAAGCCGGCCGGCGGCGTCACGCCATCGGAGTGAAACTCCATCTGCCCCTGGGAGGTACAGAAGCGTATCCGCGTCATTGCGTTGACGATGACACGCAGCCTGTCCCATCCCGCCAGCCCGTCCTCCCAGCGCTCCGGCTTGCTGCCATACATGTTGGCGAGGAAATCGCGATAGCCCGGGGCGCGCAGCGCCGCTTCGACTTCCATTGCGAGGGACAAGGATTTCCGAATGCTCCACTGCGGCAACAGCCCCGCATGCACCATCGCCCAGCCTCCTTCGGCGTGCATCATCGGCCGCGTGCGCACCCAATCGACAAGCTCCCTGGCGTCCGGCGCGCCAAGCACGTCGATGAAGGTATCGTCCTTGCGTTTCTTCTCGAAGCCTTCGTGCTGCGTGACGAGATGCAGGTCATGATTGCCGAGCACCGTCACCGCCCGGTCGCCAAGCTCTTTCACGAAGCGTAGCACCTCCAGCGACTTCGGGCCGCGGTTGACCAGATCGCCGACCAACCAAAGCCGGTCGTGGGCGCGATCGAATCCCACGCGCGCAAGCAGCGCCTGCAACTCGTCGTAGCAGCCCTGCACATCCCCGATCGCATAGGTGGCCATCGGGAACGAATATAACTTCAAAAACTCGCGTCCAGCCGCCTGTACTGGATTGCTTCTGCAATGTGCGCGGCACGGATCGCGGCGTCGCCCGCCAGGTCCGCGATGGTG
>JBDTRO010000053.1:0-2210 GCA_039931635.1 Betaproteobacteria bacterium
ACCGCGCCGCGCACGATGGTGATCACGCCCTGCGAGGCGCCCATCAGCAGCGTGAACGCCAGGATCGCCTGGAAATTCCCGCCCGCGAGCAGCAGCAGGACAAAGGACACCGGCAGAGCGCCGATGGCGATGCGCGCGACGGTGATCGCGCGCAGGTTGCGGGCGAAGAAAATCTCCACCACCCGGCCGGCGAACTGCGCGAAGCCTTTCATCGAGGCGATCCACACCGCGGCCGCCGCCGCGAGTCCGGCCGCCTGCAGCAGCGGCACCAGCTGCACTGTCATCACGCCGAAGACGAAGCCGTTGAGCGACATGATGAGCGCGAAGAGCGCGATGGCGACCGAGCGCGTGCGCCCTTCGAGCGGCGGGCCGTCGCGCCCGGCCGGGCCCGCGGCCGCCGCGCCTTCGCTTGGGGCCGGCGCTTCGCGCCGCGCGAGTCCGTACCAGTTGAGTGGCAGGCAGACCACCAGGTTGATCGCGGCAAACAGCACCAGCGTCTGGCGCCAGCCGACGGCCTCGTTCAGGAAGTGACCGAGCACCCAGAACACGGACGACGCAAAAGCGCCGAACAGCGTCAGGTAGGAGATCGCGCGCCGTCCGCGCGACGGCACCACCTGCACAAGCGCCACGAACGCCGCGTCGTAGAGGCACAGCCGCATGCCCAGACCGATGAATACCCACACTGCGAGGTAAGCCGCTTCGGTGCCCACCGTCGACAGCGCGAACAGGCCTGCCGACACCAGCACGGTACCGGCCGTCATGACGGTGCGCGCGCCGTGGCGGTCGATCACGCGCCCTACCCATGTCGACACGATCCCCATCGCCAGCACCGCCACCGTAAAGCCGAAATAGACCAGGCTGAGGCTCCAGCCGGTATCGCGCGTGATCGGGCCGGCCAGGACGCCGAGGCAGTAGTAGCTGGTGCCCCAGGCCGTGATCTGGGTGATGCCGAGCGCGCAGACCGCCGCGAACATCGGGTCGCCCAGGCGCGCACGCCAGCCCTGCGTGGTACTGTTCATGCAACTTAAGATATCAGACAGAACAGCCGTCGATTTGAGCGAACTGCGATTCGAGAACACGTTCGTGCGCGACCTGCCCGCGGACCCGGTCCTGGTCAACCGGCCCCGCCAGGTGCGCGACGCCTGCTACACGCGCGTCGAGCCGACGCCCGTTGCCGCGCCCCGGTTGCTCGCATGGTCGGAGGACATGGGCCGGATGCTGGGCATCGAGCGCCCATCTGCGGCCGACCCGCTGGTGGAAGTCCTTGGCGGCAACCGCGTGCTGCCGGGAATGCAGCCCTATGCCGCGCGCTACGGCGGCCACCAGTTCGGCCATTGGGCGGGACAACTGGGCGACGGACGGGCCATCACGCTGGGCGAAATCATCGCCACCGACGGCACGCGGCAGGAACTGCAGCTCAAAGGCGCGGGCCGCACGCCCTACTCGCGCACCGCCGACGGCCGCGCAGTGCTGCGTTCCTCGCTGCGCGAATTCATGTGCAGCGAGGCAATGCACCACCTGGGAGTGCCGACCACGCGCGCCCTCAGCCTGGTCGGCACCGGCGACGCCGTGATGCGCGACATGTTCTACGACGGCAATGCGCGCCCGGAACAGGGCGCCATCGTCTGCCGCGTGGCGCCCTCCTTCCTGCGCTTCGGCAATTTCCAGATCCTCGCCGCCCAGCAGGAACACGAAACGCTGCGGCGGTTTGCGGACTTTGTCTGCAGGAATCATTTTCCAGGCAAAAGTATTCCGGCAGCTTTTCATGAGATATGCCGGCGCACGGGCGAACTGATGGCCGACTGGATGCGGCTGGGATTCGTACACGGCGTGATGAACACCGACAACCTGTCGATCCTGGGCCTCACCATCGATTACGGCCCTTACGGCTGGCTCGAGGGCTACGACCTCGAATGGACGCCCAACACCACGGACGCCGAAGGCCGGCGCTATTGCTACGGCAACCAGCCCCATGTCGCGCAATGGAACCTCGCGCGGCTGGCCGAGGCCCTGCTGCCGCTGGTTCCCGACAAGGAACGGCTCGAGGAAGGGTTGGCGCTGTACGCGGACACCTTCAGCGCCGCCTGGCAGCGCGCGCTGGCGCGCAAACTGGGCGTCGCGGCGCTGGACCAGCCGGGCGATGACGCGCTGGTGAGCGAGCTGTTCCAGGTGCTGGCGGAGCGGGAAACCGATTTCACGATTTTCTTCCG
>JBDTRO010000054.1:0-4575 GCA_039931635.1 Betaproteobacteria bacterium
CCGTGCGGCAGGTTCTTGATGAAGCCGACCGTGTCGCTCACCAGCACGCGCGGCACGCCGTCGGGATGCAGCGCGCGCACGGTCGTGTCGAGCGTCGCGAACAGCTTGTTGGCGACCAGCACCTCGCTGCCGGTGAGCGCGCGCATCAGGGTGGACTTGCCCGCGTTGGTGTAGCCGACCAGCGCCACGCGCGCCAGGCCGTCGCGTTCCTGGCGCCGCGCGCGCTGCGTCTTGCGCCCGGCGCCCATGGAGGCGATCTCCTGCTCCAGCTCGGCAATGCGGTCGCGGATCTTGCGCCGGTCCAGTTCCGCCCGCGACTCGCTCGCGCCGCGGCCGCCGACGCCGCTGCGCCCGCGGCCTTGCGGCCCCGCGAGCTTCGCCGCCTCGCGCATGCGCGGGGCCATGTAGCCCAGGCGCGCGATCTCCACCTGCGCGCGCGCCGCGCGCGAGCGCGCGTGGCGGTGGAAGATCTCGAGGATCACCATGGTGCGGTCCATGACTTCGCGCTCGACTTCCTTCTCGAGATTGCGCGCCTGCGAGGGCGAGATCTCGTGGTCGACGAGGATGATGTCGGCGTCTTGCGCAAGGCTGCGCAACTCCTCCCGCTTACCGGTGCCAAAGTAGGCCGTCTGGTCGAACTGGGTGCGCTTTTGCGTAAACGTGCCCACCACCTCGTAGCCCAGCGTCTTAGCGAGCTGTTTCAGCTCAGTCAGCGACGCATCGAACTCGGCGTCGCTTACGCTCTGCAACTGCACGGCGGCGACGACGGCGCGCTTGGGATGGACAGTGGATTCTTTCACCATGGGGCGCGCAGATTAGCAGATCGCGCACGCAGCGCGCGGCGGATCGCGCCTGATCCGGGGTCTAGCGCAGGTCTTCGAAGCTCCAGCGCGTCTGCGTCGGGTCGGGGAACGAGCGCGCGATCTGAACTTCCATTCTCAGCACGCGGTCCAGGCGCCGCGGGATGCCGAAGCGGATCGTGCCCTCCGGGGTGCGCCACTCGGTCAGGCGGATGAACTGGTCGGTGGCGACGTCCTCGACGAGCTGGGCGCGGAATTCCCCCCGGTTGAACACCGAGGCGGGCGCGCCGTAGCGCCGGACCAGCGACTGGCGCACGCGCTCGAAGGTCTGCGACACCGAGTTCACGCTGCCCACGTCGTCGAAGTCGATCACCAGGCCCGCGCGGTCGATGTCCCCGCCCAGGGTCTCCACCGCCAGGCGCTGGCGCTGGTCGATCTCCTCCAGCAGCCGGGTGTCGTAGACCCGCAGGTTCGGCGCCGGCCGGGTCGGTGACCTCAGGCCCAGGGTCTCGAGCCTCTTTTCCAGCAGTTGCAGCGGCCGTCCGGGGGCCAGTTCCCTCAGGTCGAGCGCTCCGCTGCCCGGCGCCGCGCCCAGCGGCGCGCGCCCGAGCTGCGCCAGCGGCTGCTTCTCGAACAGGTGCGTCCAGCTGAACATCAACCGCCAGGCCTCGGTGTAGGACCCGGGGATCGCGTTGCGGTAGTTGGTGTTCAGCTCCACCCCGAGCTTGTCCTGCGGCAGGTCGTAGCGGTAGGCGAAGGCGATCGAGGTGTTGCGCGTGTCGGTCTGCAGCGGGTCGCGCTGGTTCAGGTGCGCGTAGCTCAGGCTCGCGAGCACGCTGTGCGCGCCCTGCGCGAGGCTCACCGAGCCCAGCGGCAGGATCTGGCGCCCCGCGGCCGAGCTGCCGTTGATCTGGCGCAGCGTGCCGCCGTAGCTCACGCTGCCGCGCCAGTCGCCAATCCGCACCGCGTGCGAGAGCGTGGCGAGCACGTCGCGCGTGATGCTGCCGCCCGCGGGTGTCGCGCGCGGGTCGTTGTCCAGGTAGCCGGCGCCCAGCCGGAGCGTGATCCCGCCTGGTAGCGTGCGGCTCGCATCGGCGCGCACACTGAAGATGTGCGTGTCGACGGGCGTGGCCTGGTTGCGGATCGTCTGCAGGTAGGTATCCAGGTTCCCGGTCCAGTCCGGCAGCAGCGCGGCGAACATGGGCCCGGTGAGCGTAAGGCCGCCGGTGTCGGTGCGGGTGAGGTTGCCGGAATCCCAGCCGTCGCGGTACATCTGCAGCCGGCCGCGCAGGTTGAGCCCCGAACCGAAGCGCCAGCCCGCGTAGCCTTCGCGCGAGATGCGGTCGGCCGACACCGCGCCGCCCGCCGGGCGGAAGTCCTGGCCGTAGCGCTCGAAGCGCACGCGCCAGTTGAGCGGCGCGAGCTCCGTCGTGCCGCGCGAGGCGAGCTCGCTGAAGAAGCCCGCGCCCGTCCGCCCCTGCCCGCTCGCCGCGCCCGCCGTGCCGTCGTGGTCCCCGGAGAAGCGCGCGACCTCGGTCTCAAAGCGCAGGCTCTGCAGGCCTAGCGAGAAGGGCACATCGGCCGCCGCGCTCCAGACGCTCTGGCTGCGCCCCAGCGTCCCCGCGATCGGGTCGCCCTGGCGGAAGTTGTTCACCCAATTCAGCGCATAGCGGCCGAGGCTGCGGTCCTCGAACACGTAGGAGGCGCCGTTGAACCAGTTGTCCCTCACCTGAAACTGGCGGTAGCTCTGCCCCGCGGCCCCCGAGAGCAGCACGAAGGAGTGGCGCCGGTCCTGCGAGCCGCTCTGCGGCTGCAGCTCGAGGTAGCCGCCGCGCAGCGAGGTCTGCAGCGTCCGCAGGCTGAAGGTGCCGAAGTAGTCCCCCGCCTGCACCTGGTAGGGCAGCCCCGCGGTGCCCGATTGCTGCGTGAAGTTGATGCGTTCGGGGTAAAAGCCGTCCTTCGCCGCGTAGTAGCGCGAGTCGCTCTGCGTGCCGCTGAAGGAGAAGCGGCTGTAGTCAAACGGGTTCACCCGCCGCTCGCCGTCGAACGAGATGCCGAGGGTCTCGTGGCCGCCGGTGAACGGGTAGGGGCTTGCGCTGCGGTCGCCCCGCACGTCGTACTGCTCGATGCGCAGGTACGTCTGCCCGTGCCAGTCCCAGGCGGCGTCCTGCGCTTGCGCGAGCGCCGGGAGCAACACGAGGAGAAGAGCCCGGCGCATCGCCGCCTAGCGCTGCCTGAACCGCAGGATCAGCTCGCTCTCGCCCTCGCGGCGCTGGAAGCCCGCCACCGAGGTGAACTCCATCTGCGCCTTCACCACCACCATCACCAGGCTCTCGGTCACCGCCCGCCCCTGCTCGTCGGTCGCCGGCTGCTGCGACACCGTGGTGGCTGAATTGACCGAGATCAGCCGCAGCTTCGCCTCGCGCAGCGCCTTGTCGACGATCGCCTCGGCCAGCCGGTCAGGGTCGTAGAAGCGCTCCGAGAGGTACTGCCGGAAGTCGGGTGTGTTGTACGACGCGTAAATCTTCCGCACCGCCTCCTCCACCGCCTCGCGCGGCACCTGCCGCAGCCCCGGGATCGCCTGGCCGCGCAACTGCTGCCCCTGCAGAATTGCCTCGCGCAGCTGCGGGTCCGGCACCGCGATCGGCTGAATCACGCGAAACGACTGCGCGAGCCCGGGCAGCGGCGCCAGCGCCAGCGCGATCAGCGCCGCTTTAATTGCCCAGCGCATCGCAGCCTTGGGGAGGAGTCAGGACGGTGCGTATCACGCAAAAACTGGTCGTCGGAAACACACCGCTGGCCTGGAACTGCAACGCGAAACGGTTGAACCCGGAAAGCCCCCCCGGACACTGGAGTCCGAACTGAATCGACGTCGTTCCCGGCGGGAACGCGACTGGGACGTTGGCGAGCGTTCCGCCCGCAGGCGGATTAAATCCGGCCTGGAAATTCCAAATTGCGCCGCGCGTGATCGTCACTCGGTTGAATACGTTGTTGAAGTTCATCGTCAGGCCGACTTCGGGTGTCAGCGACGTGGAGAGAATTCCCACGCCATCCGAATACAGCGGCGTCCCTCCTTGGACGCATACCTGGACCGGCACGGCCGGAGGCGCGGGCGGAGGCACGGCCGGAGGCGCGGGCGGAGGCACGGCCGGAGGCGCGGGCGGAGGCACGGCCGGAGGCGCGGGCGGAGAGGGTGACGACGCCCGAGCAACCAGCACCTGCCCCTGCCCAGCGGGGTCCCTCCGGTCAAAGAAGTTGACACCGCGCCTCGGTATCACCTGCACGATCTGGACGCCGTAAGTACCGCCGAACTGGAGTGCCGGTGCCGTTGCGAGCAACGGTGCCTGCTGCACAACCGGACCCGGCACCAGGATCACGGACACCGTCTGAGGCGTCGGAAAGTTCGCCTGCGCAATCGCGGAAAGCGGCGACGGCGGCGGCACCAGCACTACCGACACCGCTTGCGGCTCGGGAAAATTTGCGCTGGCGATTGCGGAGAGAGGACTGGCCGGCGGCACCAGCACCACGGAAACTGTCTGCGGCGTCGGGAAGTTGGCGGTGGCGATGGGCGCAAGCGATAGAGGATTGGTTGCCGTAGGCTCCAGTCCCGCCACTGGCGGGGGGGTCACCGCCAGCGTCAGACTTTGCACATTCGGAAACTGAACCTCGCCCAGGAGTTGACCGAGATTCGGCGGCGGCGTGACTCTCAGCGTCAGACTCTGCACATTCGGAAACTGAACCTCGCCCAGGAGTTGACCGAGATTCGGCGGCGGCG
>JBDTRO010000055.1:0-29741 GCA_039931635.1 Betaproteobacteria bacterium
GGTGTCCGCGTCGCGCACGATGTCGGTCCCCAGCAGGGGCTGGGCGGGGAAGGCGGCATGTGCTTTTTCGGCCAGCGCGATCACATCCGCGTCGTATGCCAGCGCATAGCTGGAGTCCTGCTTGTTGGACACCACCGTAATGCCGCCTTTCGCCTTGAAGTCCCAGCGGGAATGCAGCGGCACGTAGCGGTGCGAAGCTTCGCAGCGCCAGCTCATCAGCGCCCGGCCAAAGAACGTCACCACGCGAAAGTTCGAAGGCCACTTGCCCGTGTAGATGAAGCGCTGCGCGAGCAGCGGCGCCCGGCGCGCGGGATGACCCTCTTCGAAGCTCTCCGGGGGGTGGTAGCGCACGCGGCCCGCGCGCTTGATGAAGATCTCGGCCCCCTTGCGCCCGAGCGCCGGCTTGACCACCACATAAGGGCCCCATTGCAGCGGATCGAGCACGGTATCGGGTCCGATTTCGATCCAGTCCGGCACCCGCACGCCCACGCGCGTCAGCCTCCGGTACTGCTCGTCCTTGGGAAACTCGTGCCCCTGGCACAAAGCGCCTGAGGGCGGCGAAAACCGCTTGATCGGCATCGGCGAAACCGTCAGCGTCGGCGCCGCCGGCTCGAACTGCGGATCGGCCCAGTCCGCCTGCTTGGTGTCGACCACGAAGACGCGGAACTCCGGCGCCCGCTCGCCGATCTGCCGCGCGATCGTCTCGAAGTCGGCGCGGTCCTGCTTGGATTTCTGGTGCACCAGTATCAGGTTCAATCTGCAGCGATTTTAAGGCCCCCGCGAACATGCCAGCAGGGCGCGATAAACTAGGCTATGCCCGGCTTCGATGCATTGATCCTGCACTTTGATCGCGCGTTGCGAACGGTCGCCGGCGTACACCAGGCGGGTCGCGCGTCCCCCGCCACTGGCCTCCCCGAGGCTGCACTGGACGCCGATGAGCGTGCCGAGGCCGCTGCGCTGATGCGTGTCAACCACGTCGGGGAAGTCTGCGCCCAGGCGCTCTATGACGGCCAGGCGCTGACTGCGCGGGACGCGGGCACCCGGCGGGCCCTGGCGCAGGCGGCGTTGGAGGAGCAGGACCATCTGGTCTGGAGCGCCGAGCGCATCGGCGAGCTCGGCGGACGCGAAAGTCTGCTCAATCCGCTCTGGTACGCCGGCGCGTTTGCGCTGGGTGCGGCGGCAGGCGCGCTCGGCGACCGGTGGAACCTCGCCTTTGTCGCCGAGACCGAGCGCCAGGTAGAGGCGCATCTCGATGGACATCTCGCAAGACTTGCCAGCGCGGATCGCAGGACGCGTGCCGTGGTCGAGGCGATGCGCGTGGATGAGATCCGGCACCGCGAAAGCGCGCTCTCGCTCGGCGCCGCAGAACTTCCCGAGGCCGTGAGGACGGGCATGCGCGTGATGGCGAAGGTGATGACCACCGTTGCCTACAGACTGTAATTCAGACCTCGAGGATTTCGAAGTCCTTGGTAATTTCGGCGGTCCTGGCGAGTATTGCCGTAGCGGAGCAATATTTCTCGTGCGTCAGGCGCAGCGCCTGCTCGACGAGATTGCGTTTGAGGTTTTTGCCGCGCACGACAAAGTGATAGTGGATCCTGGTGAAGACTTTCGGATCGGTGGCGGCGCGCTCCGCCTTCAATGAAACGTCGCAGCCGGTAACGTCCTGGCCGCTTTTCTTCAGGATCACCACGACGTCGTAGGCGGTGCAGCCACCGGCGCCGGCCAGGACCACCTCCATCGGCCGCGGCGCGAGATTTCGCCCGCCGCCATCCGGGGCGCCATCCATGGTGACCAGGTGGCCGCTTCCCGTCTCTGCGACGAAGGTCATGCCGTCGCCCCAGCGAACTGTGCAGTCCATTCAGGCCCTCTCTTTTAAAGCCATGATTTTAATGCTTTTTAAATCACCTGTTTAAGATATTGCGTTGCAGCAATTCATTTGGCATACTAGCTGCATCTCTTCCACCCTCCTCCAAATGGTGGATTTGGCGCAATCTCAACAGGTTGCGCCATTTTTTTGATAAGATTCGCGCCTTTTCTCAGGCAGCCAGGTGATGAAGACATTTAGCGCCAAAGCCGAGGACGTCGTTCACGGTTGGTACGTTGTGGACGCCCAGAACAAGGTGCTCGGTCGCCTGGCGTCGCAGATCGCCATGCGTCTGCGCGGCAAGCACAAGCCCGAATACACGCCGCATGTCGACACCGGCGATTTCATCGTCGTGCTGAATGCGGCCATGATCCGCGTTACCGGCCGCAAGACGCTGGGCAAGAAATATTACCGGCACACGAATTACCCCGGCGGGATCAAGGAAACCAATTTCGCCAAGCTGCACGCGCGTTTTCCGGACCGCGCCCTGCAACGCGCCGTGAAAGGCATGCTTCCCAAGGGACCCCTCGGCTACGCGATGCTGAGAAAACTCAAGATTTACGCCGACGGCAAGCACCCGCACACGGCGCAACAGCCGAAAGCACTGGAGATCTGACATGGTTGGCGATTATTACTACGGCACCGGCCGGCGCAAGAGTTCGGTCGCGCGGGTATTCCTGAAGCCCGGCAAGGGGCTGTTCGTCGTCAACGGCAAGCCGGTGGACGTTTTCTTCGCCCGCGAGACGGGGCGCATGATTGTGCGCCAGCCGCTCGAGCTCACCAAGAACCTCTCGGCCTTCGACATCAAGGTGAACGTGCATGGCGGCGGCGAGAACGGGCAGGCCGGCGCGGTGCGCCATGGACTGGCTCGCGCCCTGATCGAATTTGATGCGGCGCTCAAGCCGGTATTCCGCTCCGCGCGCCTCGTCACGCGCGATGCGCGCGAAGTCGAGCGTAAAAAGGTCGGCTTGCACAAGGCGCGGCGGCGCAAGCAATACTCGAAACGCTGACCACAGGACCCGGCCGCAACGGCGGGGATGCATAGAATCCAAAAGCCGCCTTCGGGCGGCTTTTTGTTTCAGGAGGGCAGGGCGGGATGATCAAGGCGGGAATCGTGGGCGGCACGGAACAGGCAGCGGTGGTGCCCTAGCGGGTCCGATGGCCAAGCGCTTCTGGAAGCTGCGCCAGCGTTTCGGTATTGCCGCGCCGAAGGTGCTGGTGCGCACCCACGTTCCCTGGTACCTGCGCTGGCTCGGCATCGCGGTGGGACTCGCGCTCTCGGCCACGCTCGCGGCGTGGATGTACGACGCCGGCCGCCGCTTCGCCGGCTTCGACCGCAGCGAGGTCGAACAGGCGCTTTCGGCAGCGCGCAGCGAACTCGCCAAGACGAGTGGCGAACTCGAGCGCCTGCGCGCGATCGCCAATGCCGCCGACAGCAAGGTTTCGATCGAACGCACGGCGCAACAGAAGCTGGCGCAGCAGGCGCGCGCCCTGGAGCAGGACAACGCCCGGCTGCGCGAGGAACTCGCCATCTTCGAGAGCATGCTGTCGTCGGAGACCGCCAGCGCGGCGCCGCTGTCCGTGCTGCGCTTCAAGGTAGAACCCGACACGCTGCCGGGGGAATTCCACTACCGGGTGTTGTTGCTAGCGTCGGGGCCGCGGCGGGGAAAAGAGTTCGTGGGGCGGCTCGAGCTCGTGGTCAGCCTGACGGAGGACGGCCGCGGTGCTATCATCACGGTACCGGGGCAAGGGGAGCAGGATTCCGCGACCTTCCGCTTGGCATTCAAGCACTTCCAGCGGATTGACGGCAATTTCCGGGTGAGTCCCAAGGCCAAGGTGGTGAGTGTGCTGTTGCGTGTTTTTGAGGCCGGGTTGGCTGAACCCAAAATTACGCGCACCGTGACGCTGGGCTGAAGGAGAGACGACGATGTTTCGCAGAGAAAGCAAGCCGCAGAACCGCATCGACAGCCTGATCGGGGCCACCACGCGCATTGAGGGCAACGTCTTTTTCAGTGGCGGCCTGCGAGTCGACGGCGCGGTGCGCGGCAACGTGGCCGCGCTGCCGGACCAGCCCGGCACGCTGGTGGTTTCGGAGCAGGCGCGCATCGACGGCGAGGTCCAGGCCGCGCACGTGGTGGTGAACGGCACCATCAACGGTCCGGTAGACGCGCGCGAGACGCTAGAACTTCAGGCCGGCTCGCGTGTCAAAGGGGACATACACTACAAGAGCATCGAGATTCAGCAAGGCGCGGTGATCGAAGGTCGCCTGGTACATCACAGCGCCGAGGTCAAGGGCGTCGAACTGAAGATCGCGAAGTAGGCTCAGGAAGGCAACCGGAGTACGCCATGAACGCAGTCGCTGAAAACGCAGTTACCGAGATGCCCGCGCCGCTGATTTTTTCGGACAGCGCCGCCGGCAAGGTGAAGCAGCTGATCGAGGAAGAAGGCAACCCGGGGCTCAAGCTCCGCGTGTTCGTCACCGGCGGCGGCTGCTCCGGATTCCAGTACGGGTTCACCTTCGACGAAGTGCAGAACGAAGACGATTCCGTGATGGAAAAAAACGGCGTGAAACTGCTCATCGACCCGATGAGCTATCAGTACCTGTCGGGCGCCGAAATCGACTACACCGAGGGCCTCGAGGGCGCGCAGTTCGTCATCAAGAACCCGAACGCGACTTCCACCTGCGGCTGCGGCTCGTCGTTCTCCGCCTAGGCAGGATAGATCGCGCCGAGCACGCGCGCGGCGCGCGCGCCGGTGACCGCAGGTAGATTCCCCGCTTCACCATCCAGGGCGCGCTTCGCGAGCCACGCGAAGGCTGCCGCCTCCACCAGCTGCGAATCGATCCCGTGCCTGTCGCTCGTGTCCAGCGGCGCAGGTGCTGCCAGCTCGGCAAGCCGGCGCATCAGGGCATCGTTTTTCACGCCGCCGCCGCAGACAATCAGGCGCCGCGCGCCGGCGCAATGTCTGACGATCGCGTTCGCAAGACTGCGTGCCGTCAGTTCGAGCAGCGTCGCCTGCACCGCCTGCGCGTCCTCGCCGCCCCGCAATCCTTTTTTCAGCCAGTCTTCATTGAACAGGTCGCGGCCGGTGCTCTTGGGCGGCGCGGCGGCGAAATAGGGGTCCTGCAGCAAGCGCTCCAGCAATTCCGGAATCGGCCGGCCAGCGGCGGCCCAGCTGCCGCCCGCGTCGTGAGGCGTGCCCAGGTGCCGCGCAGCCCACAGGTCGAGCAGGCAGTTCCCGGGGCCGCTGTCGAAGCCGGTCACCGTTCCATCGCAAGGCAGGTAAGTGAGGTTGGCGATGCCGCCGATATTTATCGCGGCGCGGTTTTCGGTGGCGTGCGCGAACAGGGCCGCATGGAAGGCCGGTGCCAGCGGGGCGCCCTGTCCGCCGGCCGCGACATCCCGGCTGCGGAAATCGGCGACCACCGGTATGCCGGTGAGTTCGGCCAGCAATGCCGCATTGCCGATTTGCGTCGTGTAGCCGCGCTCGGGGCGGTGGCGGATGGTCTGGCCGTGGCAGCCGATGGCGCGCACCGCCGCGGGCGGCGTATTCGATCTGGCGAGGACGTCGGCTACCGCGGCGGCATACCTCTTTGCCAGCGCGTTGCCGGCCATCGCCGCGCGGTCGATTTCGTTCTGACCCGGTGAATTCAGCGCGAGCAGTTCGCGCCTCAATGCGTCGTCAAATCGCTGGTGGGCGTCGGCTGCCAGCCGCAGCTTGCCATCCTCGATTTTCGCCAGCACCGCATCGACCCCGTCGAGGCTGGTGCCCGACATCAGGCCGACAAAGAACTCCCGCGTCACTCTAGCGCGGCAACCTGGCTGATCGCGAGCAGATCGAGTTGCGCCATCAATGGCTGCGCGCGGGCCCGGAAAGCGTCCATGTCGTGGCGCGCGACCGGCGAGCCGGCGGGCAGGGGAACAGAGAGCGGATTGCGCGCGGCGCCCGCGATCCGGAATTCGTAATGCAGGTGCGGACCGGTTGCCCAGCCAGTCTGTCCGACCAGGCCGACCGCATCGCCCTGCGCGACGCGCGCGTTGGTGCGGATGCCCTGTCCGAAGGACCTCAGGTGCGCGTACCAGGTCGAATGCCGGCTGTCGTGGCGCACGATGACCAGGTTGCCATAGCCGCCCTGCCGGCCGGCGAATTCGACGATGCCATCGCCGACCGCGCGCACGCGCGTGCCTGCCGGTGCTGCGTAATCGACGCCCTGGTGCGCGCGCCAGGCTTTGTGCATCGGATGCATGCGCATGCCAAACCCGGAACTGACGCGCGAGAGTTCCAGCGGCGAGCGCAGCAGCGCCTTGCGCATGTTCTTGCCGTCGGGGGCGTAGTAGCCATCGGCGTACCAGAGCGCACGGTGCTTGCGGCCCTGGTTGGTGAATTCGGCGGCGAGGACGCGCCCCGCGCGCATCGGCCGGCCGTCGACCGAGTGCACCTCATAGAGCACCGAGAACCGGTCGCCCTGGCGCAGCTCGCGGTGGAAATCGATGTCGCTCGCGAATACGTCGGCCAGCTGGATCGCGACGGCGTCCGGGATGCCGGCGGCGTCGGCCGCGGCGAACAGCGACGAACGGATAAGCGCGGATTTCAATTCGGTGTGCGTCACGATCTGCGCGCGCTGTTCGCTCGCGGCCAGGCTCTGGCCAGCACGCTCGATCCTGACGTTCGTGTCACGCGGCGCGAGGAACCCCAGCCAGACCAGTTCGCCTTCGCTTTCCGCGCCGGCGCGCACTTCCGCGGTCACGATGGTGCCCGGTCGCAGCAGCCGCATCTGCGGCTGGCGGAGTAATTTGAGAATGTCGGACTCGCCGATCGCGAGCCGGGCGAGCAGGCGCTGATAGGTGTCGCCGCGCTGCATGCGATCCTCGCGCACATAGCTGAGCGGCGCAGGCAGCAGGGCTTCTTCCAGGCGGATGGCCACCGGCTCGAGCACCGCCGCCTTGGCGAGCAGCAGTTCTGCATCGGTGGAGGGGACAATGGTCGCGACAGCGGCCACGGCGCTCGAAAGCGCAAACGCCGCCAGCATGGCGGCACGCCGAAGTATTCCCCTTCCTCCCCCATCCTCCCGCACGTGCACCCCCACGTTTCGGCTAGAATCCCTTGTTATTCAATTACCTGGGAAGTGTAGCACGTATGGCAGACGTTTCCGAAGCGCTGGCACGCATCAAACGGGGCTGCGACGAGCTGATCGTCGAGGAAGAGCTGATCGGAAAGCTCAAGACCGGTCGCGCGCTCAGGATCAAACTCGGACTCGACCCCACGGCGCCCGACCTGCATCTGGGCCACACCGTCGTGATCAACAAGCTGCGCCACTTCCAGGATCTCGGCCATCAGGTGCAATTCCTGATCGGCGACTTCACCGGCATGATCGGCGATCCGACCGGCAAGAATCAGACGCGCCCGCCGCTGTCGCGCGAGCAGATCCTGGAAAACGCACAGTCCTACCGCGCGCAGATGGCGAAAATCCTCGATCCGGAAAAGACGCAGGTGATGTTCAATTCCGAGTGGTCGGACAAGCTGGGTGCCGAGGGCATGATCCGCCTCGCGTCGCGCTACACGCTGGCGCGCCTGCTGGAGCGGGACGATTTCTCCAAGCGCTACAAGGCCGGGCAGCCGATCGCGGTGCATGAACTTCTTTATCCGCTGATGCAGGGCTACGACTCGGTGGCGATGAAAGCCGACGTCGAGCTCGGCGGCACCGACCAGAAATTCAACCTGCTGGTCGGGCGCGAATTGCAGCGCGATTTCGGCCAGGAACCGCAATGCATCATGACCATGCCGCTGCTCGAGGGCACCGATGGTGTGGAAAAAATGTCGAAGTCGCTGGGCAACTACATCGGTATCTCAGAGCCGGCGCAGGAGATTTTCGGCAAGCTGATGCGCATCTCCGACGAGCTGATGTGGCGCTACATGGAGCTGCTGTCGTTTCAGGACATGAAAGAAATTGCTGCGAAGAAAAAGGCCACGGCGGACGGAGCAAATCCACGCGATGTGAAATTCGCGTTCGCAAGGGAAATTGTCGAGCGCTTCCACGGCAAGAGCGCGGCAGAGACTGCGGCCGGGGATTTCAACGCAAGGTTCAGGGATCGTGCGCTCCCAGGCGAGATTCCGGAACAGAGCCTGGCGGGACCGATGGTCTCGACCCAGGTCTTGAAGCGGGCAGGACTGGTAAGCAGCGCGTCGGAAGCGGAGCGGCTGATTGCGCAGGGCGGCGTGAAGGTCAACGGCGAGCGCCTCGCGGATCGAAAGATGGTGTTTGCAGCGGGGGAAACCTACCTCGTTCAAGTCGGCAAGCTGAAAATCGCGCGGATCAGGATCACGTGAGCGCGCCGCCGCGTGAGGTGTATGAAGTCTACGCGGTCAAGTACGCGCACCACGCCCGGCGCGCGTCGGAGAACTTCATCGGCGGCGATCCCCATGACGGGCCGATGCCGCTCGACTATTTCGTCTGGCTGATTCGTGGTGAGGGCCGCGAGATCGTCATCGATACCGGCTTTTCCGCGCCGATGGCCGCCAAGCGCCAACGCAATCATCTGCGCTGCCCGACGGCGGGCTTGAGTCTGCTTGGTGTTGATTCAGGAAAAATCAAGGACGTGGTGGTTACGCACCTGCACTACGACCATATCGGCAATTTCGACCTCTTCCCGGCGGCGACGTTTCACCTGCAGGATCTGGAGATGAATTACGCGACCGGGCGCCACATGGGCAGGCCCTTGTTCAGCGGCGCGTACGAGGTGGAAGACGTGGTCGGCATGGTGCGCCGTGTCTATGCCGGCCGGGTCCGCTTTCACGATGGCGACGCGGAACTGGCCCCCGGCGTTTCGCTGCACCTGATCGGCGGTCATACGATGGGCCTGCAAGTGGTGCGCGTGGCGACGCGCCGCGGCTGGGTCGTGGTCGCCTCCGACGCCTCGCACTTCTACGCCAACATGGAACAGGTGCGTCCGTTTCCGATCGTTTACAGTGTGGCCGACATGGTCGAAGGTTACGAGCGCCTGCGCGCGCTCGCCGATTCACCGGCGCACATCATCCCGGGGCACGATCCGCTGGTGATGGAGCGCTATCCCGCGCCTTCGACGGCGCTGCAGGGCATCGTGGCGAGGCTGGACTGATGGCGACGGAATTCGATGCGCCGCTCGAGCGGCGCGGCACCTGGAGCGTGCGCTGGGAGCGCTATCCGGCCGGCGTGATCCCGCTCTGGGTCGCCGACACCGATTTCCGCGCGCCGGCGCCCGTGCTCGAGGCCATGCAGCGGCGCATCGCTCACGGCGTGCTCGGCTACAACGCTCCGCCCGCCGAATTGCGCGACGCGGTAATCGCGCGCATGCAACGCCTGTACGGCTGGCGGGTCGAGCCGGACTGGGTGGTTTTCGTCTCGGGCATCGTGCCCGGACTGCACCTGGCCGCGCGCCACCTCATGCGCGCGGACCAGCATGCGCTGGTGCCGACGCCGGTATACCACCACCTCAAGCGTTCCCTGGTGCTGGCGCAGCGCGCGAACACCGACGTGCCGCTGGTGCTCGCGAACGGCCGCTGGGTCTGGGACGAGACGTTCCTGGCCGCCGCGGTAAAGCCCGAATCCCGGCTGCTGTTCCTGTGCAATCCGCAGAATCCGGGCGGCACGATATTCACGCGCGGCGAGCTTACGCGCCTGGCCGAATTCGCGCAGCGGCACGATCTCGTGATCTGCTCCGACGAGATTCACGCCGACATCCTGCTGGACAAGGGCAAGCCGCACGTGCCGATCGCAAGCGTTTCGCGCGAGGCTTCGCGCCGCACGGTGACGCTGATCTCGCCGAACAAGGCGTTCGGTTTTCCGGGCGCCGGCTGCGCCTTCGCCATCATCGAGGACGCGGAGCTGCGGCGCGCGTTCTCCTCCGATCATCACGCCACCGTCCACGATCCATCGGTATTCGGCTACGAAGCATCGCTGGCCGCGTACCGCGAGTGCGGCGACTGGCTGGAAACGCAGCTGGATTACCTGCGCGCGAATCGCGACCTCGTGGAGCGCGAGGTCGCGGCGATGCCCGGCCTCAGGATGGCCCATGTCGAGGCGACTTACCTCGCGTGGATAGACGCCTCCGGGCTGGGGATCGCCGATCCGTACCAGCATTTTCTCGAGCACGGGGTTGCCCTGTCTCCGGGCGCGCAGTTCGGCGATGCGCAATTCGTGAGGCTGAACTTCGGCACCCAAAGGGCCACGCTCGAGCAGGCGCTCAAGCGGATCAGCTCCGCATCCAGGCTGAGCCCCAGAGATTGAGCGTGCGTTGCTCGTGCGGCCAGCTGCGGGAGGCCGCATCCTGCTGCATCAATTCGAGCTCGGCGGAAAACTCGACCTTGTGGCCCTCGGGATCCTCGATCATGAAGAACAGGTTGTTGCCCGGCCCGTGGCGCCCGGGCCCCCACCAGAGCGCAATCCGCAGCGCTGCCATTCGGTCAGCCCAGTCGCGGATGTCGTTCCAGCTGCCAGTCTCGTAGCAATGATGGTCCGGGCGCGATTCGGGCGCGCGGAAAGTCGCGAAGCAGTGGTGCTCGGGATCCGAGCGCAGGAATACCGCGGCGATGTCTTCATTTTCCAGAACGCGATCGGATTCCTTTGCCCCCAGGGTATCGCGGTAGAACGCGAGCATTTCCGGCACCCGCACGCTGGCGCAGACGAAATGCTGCAGCCGCGCCGCCAGCGTGCTCTGAATTCCGGCAACCCGGACCGGAAGGCCGAAGACCACGCATCTGCCATCCGGATCGGTCACCGCGAAGGCTTCCTCCCCGAACAGAGGTGAAGGCGAGGGCCGTCGCGCGACGCCCAGGCGATCGAGCGCGGCGGCATAGGCGGCAAGTTGCGCAGCATCGCGCATCGCGAGCGCGAAGTAGGGCACCGTCGCGTTCGCGCCGCGGCCCACGATCAGGCGCCGCCGGTGCCCCTGCACCAGCCATTCGTCGTTTGCCAGCGCCTCGACCTGGTCGCCCAGCAGTTCGCCATAGAAACGGGCGAGCTGCTCCGGTTCCCGGCTGTCGCGCCGCAGGTGATGCAGCCTTGCAGGCCAGAGCGGCGCGCTCATTTGTCCTGCCTGCCCGAAGCAAGACCGGAAGCCGCGTCCAGGATGCGCGCGAGGTGAGGGTCGTTCACGCCCAGGGTCAGCATGTGTTCCAGCGTATTGCGGATGTAGTCCACGCAGCGCCCGCGCTCGCCGATGCCCTGCGCGACCAGGCGTGCGCGGCCGCGCAGGTCGAGCTCACGGACGAACTGGCGGTGCGAGGCGTCGGCGACGAAGGCAAGCGCACGGATGCGCTGCTTCGGTCCCACCGCGACCTTCACCATGGTCGGCAGGTAGACATTGTTCAGCATCTCCCGCTTCCAAAGTGCGCCCACAACCCGGCGCACGCGCGCCGCCGGGATGCGAAATGCGATGCCCCAGCAGGAACCGCCGCGGCACAGACCCATCACCAGGCCGGGCTTCTCGGGCGTGCCGCGGTAGCGGCTCGACAGGATGCACATCGCGCGGTGATAGCCGTGCAGCAACCCGGTCTTGCTCTCGGCGGGACGGAAACCCGGCGACCACATGAGCGAACCGTAGCCGAACACCCAGAGATCGCCGTGCGGCGTGCGTTCGAGAAACTGTGCGATCTGCATCGGTCCGGATTATAGAATGCACGCATGGCAGAGCAGCGCAGGCCGCCGATCGTCGGCCGCTATACGCAGGAGGAACTGGCGCTCGCGTCGCGCAACAGCGGCATGCCCCTGGAAGCGCTGCGCTACGACGTCACGCCCGCCGGACTGCACTACCTGCTGATCCACTTCGATATTCCGGCCGCCGATGCCGCCGCGTGGCGCTTGCGGATCGAGGGCCAGGTATCCAAACCGAAGGCCTACAGCCTAGCCGACCTCCAGCGCATGCCTGCCCTCACGTTGCGCGTCACCATGGAATGCGCCGGCAACGGCCGCGGCCAGACGTCGCCGCGCTACCCGTCCATGCCGTGGCTGGAGGAGGGCGTATCCACGGCGGAGTGGACGGGGGTGCCATTGGCACATTTATTCAAGGAAGTCGAACTGGAAAAATCTGCGCTGGAAATCGTCTTCCACGGCGCTGACCTCGGCATCGACCGCGGCATCGAGCATGGGTTCTCGCGCAGCCTCGCGCCCGCTGAAGCGCTGCGCGACGACGTGCTGGTCGCCTATGCCATGAACGGACAGCCGCTGCTGCCCCAGCACGGCGCGCCGCTGCGCCTCATCGTGCCCGAGTGGTACGGCATGGCGAGCGTAAAGTGGCTCGAGCGCATCGAGGCGATCGATCGCGCCTTCGAAGGCGTACAGCAAACCGGCAGCTACCACTTTCGCGCCGAGCCGGGCGAAAAGGGTGTGCCCTGCACGCGCATGCGCGTGAACTCCCTCATGGCGCCGCCAGGGATTCCGAATTACTACGACCGCCGGCGCACGGTCGATGCGGGATGGGTCGACATCCTCGGCCGCGCCTGGTCGGGCAATGCCCCGGTCCGCCGCGTCGAATTCGCGTTGGATGGCGATTGGCGCGACGCGCTGCTCGATGCGCCGGTGGGCGCCCATGCCTGGCGCCGCTGGAGCGTGCGCTGGAATGCCGCGCCCGGCGGACACGAACTGCGCTGCCGCGCGACGGATGAAACAGGCGCAGTCCAGCCGCTGACGCCGGCTTACGACGTCACCGGCTTTGGCAATAATGCAGCCCAACGCGTGGAGGTGCAGGTCCAATGAAAGCAAAGGATTGGCCGGATCAGGTCTACGAGACGTTAAAAGGCGCGGGGGTGCGGCAGGTGGGCTACGTGCCCGATGCCGGGCACAAGCGGCTGATCGAGCTCTGCCGCGCGGATAAGCAGCTGAAATCCGTCGTTCTCAGTACCGAAGAAGAAGGAATTGGACTGGCGGCGGGCGCGTGGCTCGGCGGTGCGCGCAGCGCGCTGCTGATGCAATCGAGCGGCGTCGGCAATTGCATCAACGCATTGGGCATGATGCAGGAGTGCCGCATTCCGCTGCTGATGCTGATCACCATGCGCGGCCAGTTCGGTGAATTCAATCCCTGGCAGGTGCCGATGGGCCAGGCGACGCCCGGCGTGCTCACGGCCATGGGTGTCGTGGTGCACGAGGCGAATACCGGCGCGCGGATCCCCGCCGCCGTGGATACCGCGGCGCGACTCGCCTACGGCAGCTACCAGTCCGTGGCAGTGCTGATATCGCAAGCCGTCATCGGCATCAAGAGTTTTCAGGACCAGGCGGCGCGATGAAAGCCCCTTTGCGCAGGCGCGAAGTCGTAACGGCCCTCCTGAAGGACAGGAGCGGGCTGCTGGTCGTGGCCGGACTCGGTTCCACGGCCTGGGACATCACTGCGGCGGGCGATGTGCCGCTCAATTTTCCCCTCTGGGGCGCGATGGGCAATGCCGCGATGATCGGGCTCGGGCTGGCGCTGGCGCAGCCCGCCAGGCGCGTCCTCGTGATCACCGGCGATGGCGAGATGCTGATGGGGCTAGGATCGCTGGCGACCATCGGCGTGCAGCAGCCGGCTAACCTCTCAGTGGTGGTGATCGACAACGAGCGCTACGGCGAAACCGGGATGCAGGCCACGCATACCGCCTGGGGCGCGGACCTCGCCAGGGTCGCGCTCGCCTGCGGCTTCAAATCGGCGCAGCAGATCCGCGCAGCCGGCAAACTGGCGGCGCTCAGGGCCGCGATCCACGGCGGCAAGGGGCCCCATTTCGCCCAGGTCAAGGTGCTCGCCGAGAAGCTGCCGCTGGTGCTTCCGCCACGCGACGGTGGCCTGCTTAAGTCCCGGTTTCGAAAGGCATTGTTGGGGGGCCGGTCCGAGCTCGATTAGGCCGCAGGTCAACCGCCCGGATTGCGGCGCGTTATTCACAGCGGTTCAGTTTCGAACCGCGTCTATAGACCAGGAGAAACAAGCATGTACAAGAAAAATCTGATGATCGCACTGATCGCCTCGGCGTTTGCCGTGTCGGTCCAGGCCCAGGCTCCGGCCAAAGCCCCTGCAGCCGCTCCGGCGCCTGCCGCCGCCCCGGCGAAAGCCGAGCCGGCGAAGGCCTCGCCCGCTGCCGAGAAGCCCGCGAAAAAAGCCAAAGCCAAGGCGAAAGCCAAAGGCAAGAAGAAGGAAATGAAGAAGTAAGTTTCTTCATCGCCATGAAAGCCCGGCTCCGGCCGGGCTTTTTTTTGCTTCATACTCGTCGTTCATGCGGCTATTTCTGACTGCAATACTGTTTTGCGGTGCAACCATGGTGGCGGCACAGCAGCTGAAACCCTGGACCGGGGGCGCGACGCCCGCGCTTGCGTTGCAGGATGTCGGGGCCCGGTTGCACCGGTTGGAGGATTACCGCGGCAAGGTGGTGCTGGTAAATTTCTGGGCGACCTGGTGCGAGCCCTGCCGGGAGGAAATGCCGTCGATGAACCGGCTGCGCGCGTCGCTGGCGGGAAAGCCGTTCGAGGTGCTCGCGGTCAATCTCGGGGAATCCGAGTCGCGCATCCGTCGCTTCGTCGAGCAGGTGCCGCTGGAATTCGCGGTGCTGATGGATCGCGACAGTGCTGCGGCGAAGGTCTGGCAGGCGCGCGTGCTGCCAATGAGTTTCCTGATCGGGCCGGAGGGCCGCATCCGCTATTCGGTGGTCGGCGAGATCGACTGGACGCAGGAGCGCGTGCGCAAGGCGATCGAGACATTGTTGCCACCGAGATAATCAGGGACAGACCACGTTTTCGTGGAACGAAAACGTGGTCTGTCCCCGGTTTGCTCAAGGCGATCCTGGAGACGCTGCCGCCTATTCAGCCTCGAGCGGCACTCTCGGCGTCGTTCCCCTGACCACGATGCCGCCGCGCTCGCCGGGTATGACGCTGCCGTAACGCGGCGCAAAGACTTCAGGCAGCGGCCGCGCGCACGAGGGCGCGAGCCACAGGCGCAGCAGGTGGCGGTGACGCGCGGGTTCGGGCCAGTTCTCGAAGTCGTTGCGTGAATGCAGGATCTGGTGGTTGTGCAGGAACTGCATGTCGCCAGGCAGGAACGCCATCGACAGGTGGATCTGCGGGTCGTTCAGCAGCTCGTCCATCAGATCCATGGCCTCTCGCTGCGCGCCCGTCAGGCGCCCCGCCTGCGGGAAGTGCTGCTGCGCCGACTCGATGTACTGGCGCACGTAGATGCAAGTCAGGTGCCCTGCGTGATGATGGTAGACCGGCACGTCGAACCAGGGCTGCATGCCCTCGGGCACTTCGCCGCGGCGGTCGGTCGGAAACGGCTCGAACAGGGAAGGCAGGAGATCGGGCCGGCGCGAGAGGATTTCGTTGTAGAGCGTCATCGAACTGGCAATGAAGCTCTCGCCGCCTGCTTTTGCCGTCTGCAGGCAAAGCAGTCCCACCACATCCACCGAATCCGTGTGGTATTCGAGCCTGCGGCTGGTCTGGTAGTAGCGCACCTTCGGGTCTTTGATATCCAGCCCGAGGTCTTTCACGTGACCGAGCAGGTGGCCCTTGGCATTCTGAGACCGCGCCTTGCCGAAATGCGACCCGATGCCCATGTAGGCGATCGCCTGTTGCTCGCGTGTATAGCGCTGCACCGGAAAGCCGCGCAGCATGGCGAAGCCGCGGCCTGCCAGTATTTCCGCAAGAATTCCCTCGAGGGCCGCGCCGAGCTTCGGCAGAGCGAACGTCGCAGGCGAGATGTCCGCCAGCGCGGTGCCGCCCGCCTTGAAGGCGTGTACCGCGGCATCCAGTTCCTTGAGTTCGGCCGCGCTGAAATTGCGGATCCAGTCGGTGCGTGGTTGCAGATCGCGGCCGTACCAGACGCCGGGACCGGAAACCGGCGCGTAGTTGCCAATGCCGGGCATGCTAGGCTTGTCCATCCGCTGCAGAATACCCGGGGAAAAGCATGAAACCAATATTTTCGCTGTTCGTTTCGATTGGGGTTGCGGCCGGGTTTTCCTGCACGGCGCTCGCGCAGGGATACCCGTCGAAGCCGATATCGCTCGTGATTCCGTTCGGCGCCGGCGGCGATTCCGATCTCTCGGGCCGCCTGCTTGCCCAGTACGCCGCAAAATACCTCGGCAATGCCAGCTTCGTGCCGCTCAACCGCGTGGGCGCTTCCGGATCCATCGGCACGATGCAGGTGCGCACCGCGCCGCCGGACGGCTACACGCTGCTGGTGGCGAGGATCGCGACGCACGCGATTTTCCCGGCGCTCGAATCCAAGGCGCCGTACAAATGGAACGAGTTCACGATGCTTTCGTTGCTGGAACTCAATCCCTACATCTGTGCTGTCAGGGCGGATTCGGCGGTGAAGACGGTGCAGGATCTCCACGCCGCTATCCGCAAGGATCCGGGCAAGCTGAATTATTCGACTGCCGGCCCCGGTACGAGCCAGAACATGGCGTCGCAGTACCTGATGTCGCTCGCCGGCCTCAAGCCGGCCGATGCGGAAGCCATTCACTACAAGAGCGGCGGCGAGGTCACCACGGCGGTGCTCGGCGGACAGGTGCACTTCGCATGCAACAACGCGACCACCATGGTGTCGCAGATCCGCGCGGGCGCGCTGCGCGGCCTTTTCGTCACGACCCGTGAACGCCTGCCCGAGGCGCCGGAGCTGCAGACCGCGCGAGAAGCTGGCGTGCCCGAGATGGAAAAAATCGTCGGCTGGACGGCGCTCATGGGGCCGCCGGGAATGCCGAAGGACGTGGTGGATCGCTGGGCGGCGGCGCTTGCCAGCGTGGCGAAGGATCCGGAATGGCTGGCCGGCATCGCCAAGATCGGCGGCATCCCGGCGATCCGCTCCGCTGCCGACACCGAGAAGTACGTGCGCGAGCAGTACGAGTTATACGACAAGCTCATCGGCGTGCTGGGCATCCGCCAATAGCCATGGCAATGCGCGGTGCGGACCTCGTCGCGCGCGGCCTCGCGCGCGCCGGCACCCGGCACGTGTTCGCCCTCTCGGGCAATCACGTGATGCCGTTGTTCGACGCGGCACTGGACGCGAAGCTGCCGCTGCTGCACGTCCGGCACGAAGCGGCCGCCGTCCACATGGCCGATGCCTGGGCGCGCCTGACCGGCGAGGTCGGCGTCGCGCTGGTGACCGGCGGCCCGGGACACGCCAACGCGGTATCGGCGCTCTATACCGCGCTCGCCGCGGAATCCGCCGTGGTGCTGCTCTCCGGGCATGCGCCGACGAACGAGCTCGGCAAAGGCGCGTTCCAGGAAATGGCGCAGGCCGAAATGGCCGCGCCGGCCTGCAAGGCCTCCTGGACCGTGCGTTCGGCACAGACTCTCGGCATGGATCTCGCGCGCGCCATGCGCATGGCGAAGGCCGGCCGTCCCGGCCCGGTGCACCTTTCCCTGCCTTCCGACCTGCTGGAAGCAGCCGTGGAGGCGGAGTTGCCGGCGAAGAAGGATTTCCTGCCTGAACCGGATTTGTCCGGCGTGAATCAGGAAATCCAGGAAGCACTTCATAAGGCGAGGAAGCCGCTCCTGATCGCCGGCCCTGCTCTTGGCAATGCGCGCGGCCGTGCCATGCTCGCAGGATTCGAAGAAATCACGCGCGTGCCGGCGATCGTCATGGAGAGCCCGCGGGGCGTGAACGATCCATGCATGGGGTTGCTGGCCGAAGTGCTCGCGGCGGCGGACGTCGTCGTGCTCGCGGGTAAGCGGCTCGATTTCACACTGCGGTTCGGCGGTGCGTTCGCGAAGAACTGCAACGTAATCGAGGCCGATGCGCTGGCGAGTCAATGGTCCGCGGCGGGCAGGACCTGGCCGCGGAGCGGTTGGCTGGACGAGGTTCGCGCGGCGATTGCCTTCCGGCCCGCGCAATGGCGGACCCTGGTTTCGAAACCCGGCGGGCCGGTGCATCCGGTGGAGGTGGGGCGCGCGGTGCAAAAACTGCTCGATACACCGGAGGCGGTGCTGGTGGCCGACGGCGGCGAGTTCGGCCA
Organism: Betaproteobacteria bacterium; assembly: GCA_039931635.1. Classification (GTDB taxonomy): domain Bacteria; phylum Pseudomonadota; class Gammaproteobacteria; order Burkholderiales; family SG8-39; genus RBG-16-66-20. Next base: position 17,804 of record JBDTRO010000055.1, read on the forward strand.
GTGGGCGCAGGCCACCGTGAGCGCGCCGCACCGCGTAATCAACGGCGTGGCCGGATCAATCGGCGCCGCGCTGCCCTTCGCTGCGGCGGCCAAGCTCGCGCTGCCCGGCTCAAACGTCGTGGCGATGCTGGGCGATGGCACCTTTGGCTTTCACAGTTCGGAAATCGATACTGCGGTGCGCTGTGAACTTGCTTACGTGGCGGTGGTCGGAAACGACAGTTGCTGGAACGCGGAGTACCAGATCCAGCTGCGCAGCTACGGCGCTGCCCGCGCGCAGGGCCTGGAACTGCTGCCGACACGCTACGACCGGGTGGCGGCGGCCTTTGGCGCGCACGGCGAACACGTCGAGCGCGCGGCCGAGCTGGCGCCGGCGCTGCAGCGTGCCGCCAGCGCAGCGGGGGCGGGACGCGCCGCCTGCGTCAATGTCATGATCGAACGATTGCCCGCACCGACGTTCCGTAGAGGGTAGGATTCCGGGTTCAGACGCATCCGTACGACAGAACAGCCATGAGCGACCTCGACTTTTCCAATACCGCACCGCAAAAACCGCTGCAGCAGCCGGCCACCCCGCCGCCGCCGCCGGTCTACAACGCCGCGATGGCGATGGAGTTCTTCAAGTCGGCCGGCAAGCCGGAGAGCTTCGAGCCGGGCGCGACGATCTTCAAGGAAGACGACAAGGGCGGCGGCCTGTTCGGCAAGAGCGACAAGATGTACGTGCTGATCCTGGGCGAAGTGGAAATGATCGCGCAGAACAAGGTCATCGGCAGCGTCCTGCCCGGCGAAACCTTCGGCGAGATGGCCGTGATCGCCCAGGCTGCGCGCACCGCCACCGCCCGGGCGAAGACCGCCTGCACCCTCATTGGCCTGGACGAAAAGCAGTTCCAGGTGGCGTTGCAGGCCAAGCCCGAATTCGCGCTGATGCTGATGAGCATCATGAACAACCGGCTGCGCAGCACGATCTCCCGGCTGAACGCGAACCGCGCCCTGCACGCCGGCCAGGCGAAGGAATCCGTGGTGTTCGACAAGAAGCTGCTCGCGGGCCTGGTCAAGCTGATGGCCGCCAACGAGCCGTCGCGTTTCGACGCCGGCAAGATGATCATGCAGGAAGGCACGGGCGGCGCCTTCATGTACATCGTGCTGGAGGGCATGGTTGCCATCTCCATCAAGGGCGGCATCGTGGGGCGCGCCGGCCCCGGCGGCGTATTCGGCGAGATGGCATTGGTAGACCAGTCGGTACGCGCGGCCACCGCGACCGCCGAGACGGCCTGCACGCTGCTCGCGATCAACCGTAATGCGTTCCTGCAGCTGGTGAAGACCAGCCCGGCGTTCGGCGCCGCGCTGCTGGCCGGACTCGCGGAGCGCGCCAAGGACATGGCGGTCCGCAACAAGTGACGCCCCAGGCGTCATCCCCGCGAAGGCGGGGATCCAGGTTCCTTTAGATCACTTTCCCCGGATTCATCAGTCCCTGCGGGTCGAGGGCGCGCTTCACGGAGCGCATCAGTTCGAGTTCCAGCGGGTCCTTGTGGCGCGAGATTTCCTCGCGCTTGAGCTGCCCCAGGCCGTGTTCGGCCGAGATCGAGCCCCCGAGCGTTGCCACCACGTCGTAGACAATGCGGTTGACTTCATCGCGGCGCGCGAGCAGTGCCGCGTCGCCGACGTTGTAGTGCAGGTTGCCGTCGCCGACATGGCCGAAGCAATAGAGCGGCTCGCCGGGCAGCGCTTTCTCGAGTGCCGCAGACGCGCGCTCGATGAACTCCGGCACCTTCGACACGGCCACCGAGATGTCGTGCTTCACGTTGGCGAACTGCGCCTCGGGCACCGATTCGCGGATTCTCCAGAGCGCTTTCGACTCCGAGTCGTTTTTTGCCAGCACCGCATTCGCGGCAAGGCTGGTGTCCAGCGCTTCCGCCAGCTTTTCACGTAAGGCATCGCCCGTGCCGCCGTCGGCCAGCTCCAGCAGGACGTACCAGACGCCACCGGGCAGCGGGTCGCGAATGTCCTGGCGATGCGTAAACACGGCGTTCACGCAGGATCTCGAAAGGAGTTCGAAGGCCGTCAACCGGTCGCCGCAGGCATTGCGTACATGGCTCAGCAGTTCCACCGTGCGCCGCGGGTTATCCACCTGGACCCAGGCGGTCGCGGAGGCGGTCGGCTTCGCGTGCAGCTTGAGAACGGCGGCGGTGATGACGCCTAGCGTTCCTTCGGCGCCGATAAAGAGCTGCTTCAGGTCGTAGCCGGTATTGTCCTTGCGCAGGCCGCGCAACCCGTCCCAGACGCGTCCGTCGGGCAGCACCGCTTCCAGCCCCAGCACCTGGTCGCGCGTGTTGCCGTAGCGCAGCACGTTGACGCCGCCCGCATTGGTGGACAGGTTGCCGCCGATCTGGCAGCTGCCCTCGGCGGCGAGCGACAGCGCGAACAGGCGGCCGGCGTCGTCGGCCGCGCGCTGGATGTCCGCGAGCACGCAACCCGCTTCGGCAGTGAGGGTGTCGTTCAGCACGTCGAGATTGCGGATACGGTTCATGCGCGACAGCGACAACACGATTTCGGGCTGCTTGCCGGTGGGCACCGAGCCGCCCGAGAGCCCGGTGTTGCCACCCTGCGGTACGATCGCGATGCGCGCTTCGGCGCACCGGCGCACCACCGCCGAGACTTCAGCAGTGGACGCGGGCCGCACCACGCAGACGGCGCTGCCGCGATACTGCTTGCGCCAGTCGGTGAGGTAGGGTGCCGTGTCGCTTTCGCCGGTGAGGACGTTCCTTGCGCCGACGATCGCGGCAAGCGCCCCGGGGAAGGCGTTTTGCATGATCCTTGACGTGGATTTTCCCACACCTTAAGTTGCAGACAGGATGAGATCACTGCTCCTGCGCCTGCTCCTTGCCCTGCTGCCCGCGTTCCCTGCGTTCGCGCAGCAGGCGATCGTGGTCGGCGCCGCGATGCCGCAGTCGGGAATTCTCGCCGACATTGCCGCCGACTTCAAAAAGGCGCTGCTGCTGTGGCAGGAAGAGACGAACGCGGGCGGCGGACTGCTTGGACGGCGCGTCGAACTGGTGCTGCTGGACGATCTCTCGTCCGCGAGCGCGGCGGGCAAGCTCTACGAGCAGCTGATCGCGGAGCACAAGGCGGACCTCCTGATCGGGCCGCTCGGCTCGGCGTCCTCGCTGGGCGCGGCTGCGGTCGCGGAGCGCAACCGGCGCATCATGGTCAACGCCACCGGCACGGCGCGCTCGGTGCACCGGTCGGGTTTCCGCTACGTGTTCCAGACCGCGACGCCGCTGTCTGCCTACGGCGCGGGAATCGTCGCGCTCGCGCGCGGCCTGGGCCTGAAACGCATCGTGCTGCTCGCGCGCGACGACCCGAGCGCGCGGGAAATGGCGGGACGCGCCCGGGACGAGGCCGCCGCGGCTGGAATCGCCGCCGCCGATGTCGAGGTCTACGCGCAGGGCATCACCGACTTTGCGCCGCACGTGACGCGCGCGCGCACTGCGGGCGCGGAGGGCTGGATTGCGTTCGGCCTGCCGCAGGATGCGGCCGAGATGGTGAAGAATTTCCGCAAACTCGGATTTGCGCCACGACTCTTCGTCGCGCAGGGCGCAGCCGATCCGGACTTCATCCGGCGCGTGGGGCAGGACGCGGAATTTTCCGTTGGCGTAACCGCCTATGAACGCCGCGCGGCGACGCGCGGGAACGCGCAGTTCGTCCAGGCCTATTCGAAGAAGTGGTCTGCGGAACCCGGCGCTCTCGCCGCCGAAGGCTATGCCGCGGCCAAGGTGCTCGAGCAAGCCGTGCTGCGCGCCGGCAGCCTGGAGACGGAAAAGCTGCGCGAAGCGCTCGCGGCGCTGGAGACCGAAACGCCGCTCGGCGGCTACAAGGTGGAGCGTTCGGGCGCGCAACTCGCGGCGCGGCCGTTGCTGGTGCAGATCATCCGGGGGCGGCGCGAAATCGTCTGGCCGGAGGCGCTTGCGAGCGCGAAGCTGCAGCCGTACCCGGCCTGGGAAGCGCGCAAGCCCATGAAATGAACGAAGCGCGGGCGATCGCTTTTCCGCTGGCGATCACCTTCGCCATACAGACGCTGGCCGCCCTGGCGGTGTACTGTGCACCGGTGATGGCGCCGGTGGCCGGTCCTGCGCTCGGCGTGTCGCCGGCGGCTGTCGGCTACTACATCGCCGCGAGTTACCTGGGCAGCATGTTCAGTTCGGCCGCCGCGGGCGGCTGGGTGGCGCGGTTCGGACCGATCCGCGTCAGCCAGGTGGGACTGCTGCTCGCCTTCTGCGGCCTGTTGCTGGCGGCGAGCGCCTGGCCGGCGCTGGTGATGCTGGGCGGCTTCGTCGTGGGCCTGGGCTACGGCCCCGCCACGCCTGCCAGTTCCGCGATCCTGGTGCGCACGCCGCCGAAGCATTTTTCGCTTATTTTCTCGATCAAGCAGACGGGCGTGCCGGCAGGTGGCGCGCTCGCGGGCATCCTCGTGCCCGTGCTGATCCTGGCCGTCGGCTGGCAATGGGGCGCGGTCGCCCTGGGCGGCGCCTGCCTCGCGCTTGCGCTCGCGATCGGCGGCGCCCGCGCGCTCTACGACGTCAACCTGGATCCGCGCGCCCCCGTGTCCCTGCGCTCGGCCCTCGATCCGGTGCGCCTGGTGCTGGCGGACCGCCGATTGCGGCAGCTGTGTGTCGTGGGCATCGTATACGGCGGCGTGCAGATCACCCTGGTCACATTTCTGGTCACTTTCCTCGTCGAGAGCTTCGCGCAGTCGTTGGTGCTGGCGGGGCTCGTGATGTCGGTGTCGCAGGTGGCGAGCGTCACCGGGCGCATCGCCTGGGGCGTGCTGGCCGATCGCGTGCTGAAGCGGCGCACCATGCTCGGCCTGCTCGGCATCGGCATGGGCGTTTCGGCACTGTGCGCGCTCGTCGCCGGGCCGCAGTGGCCGTTGTGGCTGCTGTTCGCCTACGCTTCGGTCTTCGGCGCCACGGCGGTCGGCTGGAACGGCGTTTTCATCGCTGAAGTCGCACGCACTGCGCCGGAGGGCAAAGCCGGCGCGGCTACCGGCGGGAGCCTCTTCTTCACCTTCTTCGGAGTGGTGGTGACGCCGCCGATCTTCAACGAGGTGCTGGCGATCGCCGGGAGCTATTCCGTCGCCTACGCAGTGTTCGCCGTTCCGGCGTTTGCGGTGGGCATTTGGATGCTCGTTAGAATTCCAAAGCCATGAAAGGTACCCAGCCCGTTCCCGAAGGATTCGAACTCGACCAGCGCATTCAGCCGCACACCTTCGGCGGCCTGGCCGGCCCGTTCTATTCGCGGCGCAAGGGCGATGACCTGTCGCTCGGTCTGCGGATCGAGGAACGCCATTGCAATTCGCGCGGCACCTGCCACGGCGGGCTGCTCGCGACGCTCGCCGATATCGCGCTCGGCTACGCCTGTGCCCTTGCCAGCATCGCCGAAGGCGGAAAGGGAGACTTCGTCACGGTCGACCTGTCGCTCCAGTACCTTGCCAGTACGCATGTCGGCGAATGGGTGCAGTCGGAAGTCACGGTGCTCGGTACCGGAGCGCGCACCCGATCGGCAACCGGGCACCTGCTTGCCAATGGCAGGCCCGTGGTGCAGATCAGCGCCAATTTCCGGATGCCGAGACCCCGCACGCCCGAACCCGGGACGCCTTCGGCGCAGTAGATGCGGGAGATCATTCTCATCCACGGCCTGTGGGTGCCGGGGTTCGTCATGAAGCCGCTCGCCGGGCGCCTGGGTCGCGCCGGCTTTCGCTGCCATATTTTTTCCTACCTCGGCGCGGCGCGGCCCATGCCTGGCCACATCGAGCGCCTGGCGCGATTCGCGCAGGAAATCGGGCCGGCGCATTTCGTGGGCCACAGCTTGGGCGGACTGCTGGCCATGGAGACTCTCCGGCGGCACGCGGAGGTGGCGGCAGGGCGCGTGGTGCTTCTCGGTACGCCCGCCGGCGGGAGCTTCGCCGGGCGCCGCTTCGCGCGCTACAAGGTTGGCCGCTGGATGTTCGGGCATAGCGCCCACTACTGGCCCGAGAGGAATTCGGAATCCAGGCCCGCGGCCCGCTGGACCCGGCCCGAAGCGCTCGGCGTCATCGCCGGCAGCCTGCCGGTCGGGCTGGGGCGCGCTTTCGGCCGCCTGCCGGGCGTGAACGACGGCGCCGTGAGCCTTGAGGAGACCACCATTGACGGGATGGCCGACCGCGTGGTCCTGCCGGTGGGCCACAGCGGGATGCTGGTTTCGGCTAGAGTCGCCGCACAGATCGCGGCGTTCCTGGCCGCCGGAAAATTCCATGCGAATCCTTAGCGTCCTGCTCGCCCTCTGCCTGCTCTCCGGTTGCGAGACGCTCGCCTACTACGCACAGGCGGTCGGCGGGCAGCTCGAGCTGATGACGCGCGCGCAACCGGTCGCCTCGGTGATCGCCGATCCGGCCACGCCGCAGCCGCTGCGCGAGCGGCTCGAACTCGCCCGCACGATCCGCGACTATGCGAGCAGCGAACTCGGCCTGCCGGACAACGGCAGCTACCGCAGCTACGCCGATCTCGGGCGTCCCTACGTGGTCTGGAACGTCGTGGCGGCGCCCGAATTCTCGCTGGAACCCGTCGAATCCTGTTTCCCGGTGGCAGGCTGCGTGCCTTACCGCGGATTCTTCGCCCAGGAGGATGCCGAACACCATGCCGGGCGCCTGCGGGCGGCGGGCAATGACGTCAACGTGCGCGGCGTGCCCGCCTATTCGACGCTCGGGCGCTTCGATGACCCCCTGCTCTCCACTTTTATCCGCAATCCGGACGCGGAGCTCGCGCGCCTGATTTTCCATGAGCTGGCGCACCAGCTGCTGTACGTCAAGGACGATTCCACTTTCAACGAATCCTTCGCCGTGGCGGTGGAGCGCGAAGGCATGCGGCGCTGGCTGTCGGCGACCGGCCGCAGCGCGGGCCTGAAGGTTTTTTTCGAGGGACAGGAGACCAGCCGGAAGTTTTTCGCCGAAATGGCGCAGGCGAGGGTGCGCCTCAAAGCGCTGTACGGCATGCCGCTCGCGCCTGACGTGATGCGGGAACGCAAGCGCGTGGAATTCGCGGCCCTGCAGCAGGCGCTGGAATCAAGCTCCAGGTTCAGGATTCCGGATCCGAACAACGCATTGCTCGCTTCCTATGCGACCTACACGCAGATGGTGCCTGCGTTCGAGAAACTGCTGCAAGAGGAGGGCGGGGACCTGAAAAAGTTCTACGCCAGGGTCAAAACCCTGTCGGCTAGCGCGCCGTCCAACCGAGGTCCATTGTCAAAGCCGAGCCCGTGATGACGCCGGCGGCATCGCTGCACAGGTAGGCGACGAAAGCCGCTACCTCGGCGGGTTCGATCAGGCGCTTCACTGCCGCGGGCGCGAGCATGATTTTCTCGATCACCTCCGCGGGGGACATGTTGTTCGCCTTCGCCTGGTCGGCGATCTGGTTGTCCACCAGCGGCGTGCGCACGTACGCCGGGCAGATCGCGTTTGCGGTGATGCCGAACTCACCGCCTTCCAGCGCGGCGGTGCGCGTAAGGCCGACCAGGCCGTGCTTGGCGGCGATGTAGCCCACCTTGTAGGGCGAGGCGATCAGGGCATGGATGGAGGCGATGTTGACCACGCGGCCCCATTTCTGCTTTTTCATCGCCGGCCAGCTGTAGCGCGTGAGCAGGAACGGCGCGGTGAGCATCAGCGCGATCATGCGTTCCCACTGGTCCTCGGGGAAATCCTCGATCGGCGAGACGTGCTGGTAGCCGGCGTTGTTCACCAGCACGTGCACTGTGCCGTGCTTGTGCAAGGTCTCATCGACCAACTGTCTACATCCAGACCTTTTACTTAGATCTGAAAAAATAAAGTCGCCGGCCAGCCGTCTCGCGTGCTCCGCGCCGGCCTTCTCGTTCATGTCGGCGATCACGACTTTCATGCCGTCGGCGGCGAGGCGCTCGGCGCAGGCGAGGCCGATGCCGCTCGCACCGCCGGTGACCACCGCGACTTTGTGCGCGGTCAACTCCGCGATTTTTTGCGTCATGAGAGGGGGATGTCCACGTTCTTCTTGTAGGCCGTGCGCGCGCACAGGCGTTCGAACCAGGCTTCCAGGTGCGGCAGTTTCGGCCGCTCCATGGGCAGCCGCATCCAGCGCTGCACCTCGCAGCCTATCGGTATGTCGCCCATCGAAAAAGCGCCCGCCACATACATCCGGTCGGCGAGCGCGGCATCGAGGATCGCGGCCATTTCGCCGGACTTCACGCGCGATTTTTCAATCGCTTCCGCATCGCGCTTCTCCGGCGGCGTGCGGATCAGGTTCCAGAAGGAGTCGCGCACGCTGCCCTGGAACGAGAACGCCCAATCCATCCACTGGTTGGCGCTCGCGCGGGTGCGCTCGTCCATCGGCCAGAGCACGCCCTTGCCGTACTTGGCGGCGAGGTAGCGCACGATGGAGTGCGACTCCCACAGGATGAAGCCGTTCTCATCCATCGTCGGCACCAGGCCGTTCGGGTTCATCTTGCGGTATTCCGGCGTATTGACCACGCCATGCTGCATGCCGGCGTCGGTACGCTGGTACGGCAGCCCCAGCTCCTCGATGCACCACAGCGCCTTTTTGACGTTGACTGAATTCGTGCGGCCCCAGAGTTTCAACATCGCTTTTCCTTAAAATCCTGCGGTTGGTCCCTGGAAGCCGCTAAAAACCGGCGGCCTGTCCATCTCGACGGGGATCGCTCGCCGCGAGATAGCCGCCTTCCAGCTGCCAGATCATCTGGCCGCTGCCGAACTGGTTGTAATCGTCCACGGTGACGATGCGGTGGCCTAGCTTGCGCAGCCCTTCCACCACCGCCGGCGCGAAATTGTCCTCGACGCTCACGTCCATGCCCTGCACCCAGCGAAAGCGCGGGCCGTCGCAGGCGGCCTGGGGATTCTGGCCGTAGTCCGCGATGCGCACCATCACCTGTGCATGGCCCTGCGGCTGCATGGTGCCGCCCATGACGCCGAAGCTCATGACGGGCTTGCCGTCCTTGGTGACGAAGCCCGGGATGATGGTCTGGTACGGGCGCTTTTTCGGCCCGACGCGGTTCGGGTGGCCCTCGGTCATGACGAAGGTGGCGCCGCGGTTCTGCAGCGAGATGCCGGTGCCCGGCACCACCACGCCCGAGCCGAAGCCCATGTAATTCGACTGGATCATCGACACCATCATCCCCGAGGCATCCGCCGCGGTGAGATACACCGTGCCACCCTTGGGCGGTGTACCGGCCGCGAAGGGTTGCGCCTTTTTTCGGTCAATGAGTTTCGCTCTTCCCTTCAGGTATTCCACGTCCAATAATTTTTTCGCTTCGAAAGGCATGTAGTCGATATCCGCGACATAGGCGAACGCGTCGGCGAATGCGAGTTTCTGCGCTTCGATCTGCAGGTGGAAGCTTTCCACCGAGTCCACCGGCAGGGAGGCGAGGTCGAAGTGCTCGAGGATGCCCAGCGCGATCAGCGCCACGATGCCCTGGCCGTTGGGCGGGATCTCGTGGATGGTGTAGCCGCGATAGTCCTGCTGCAGCGTTCCGACCCAGTCGGACTGGTGCGCCGCGAGGTCCGAAACCTGCATCACCCCGCCGTGCTGCTTCGAAAACGCCGCCATTTTTTCGGCCAGCTCGCCGCGGTAGAACGCCTCGCCTTTCGTCGCCGCGATCTTCTCCAGCGTCGCCGCGTGGTCCGGGAACTTGAACACCTCGCCCACCGCCGGCGGCCGGCCACCCGGCATGAAAGCTGCCGCGAATCCGGGCTGCGTCTTCAGTTCCTTCGCCTGCACCGCCCATTGCGCGGCAATGGTCGGCGACACCATGAAACCCTCGCGCCCATAGCGGATTGCGGTCTCGAACAGCTTGGCGAACGGCAGCTTGCCGAACTTCGCATGCAACTCCACCCAGGCCGAGATGCAGCCCGGCACGGTCACCGAGTTCCAGCCCCGTACCGTCATGGTCTTCGCGCCGCCAAAGAATTCCGGCGCCCAGCCCGCCGGCGAGCGGCCCGACGCGTTCAGTCCGTGCAGCTTCGTTCCATCCCACACGATCGCGTAGGCGTCCGAGCCGATGCCGTTCGAGACCGGCTCGACCAGAGTCAGCGTGATCGCGGTGGCGAGAATCGCATCCACCGCGCTGCCGCCGGCGGCCAGCATCTGCAGGCCCGCCTGCGCCGCGAGCGGCTGCGAGGTGGCGACCACGTTGCGCGCCAGCAGCGGCTTGCGCGGCCATGCGTAGGGGTTTTTCCAGGAAAAGGGGACGCTCATGTCCCAATTGTAAGCGGCCCGGGCACGGCATTCTTACCCCCCGGGGGGGGAATTTCGCTGCAGAAAGCCGATCGAGCGGACTGGTCACGCCGTGGCCGCCCTTGTTCAACACGTGCGTATAGATCATCGTGGTGCTGACGTCGCTGTGGCCGAGCAGCTCCTGCACGGTACGGATGTCCTGCCCGCGTTCGAGGAGGTGCGTGGCGAAGGAATGGCGTAGCGTGTGGCTGCTGACGGGCTTGATGATGCGGGCCTCGCGGGCGGCGCGCTTGATCGCCCGACCGAGCGTGTCCGGGTAGACGTGGTGTCTGCGAATTACACCGTTCTCGGGATCGGCCGAGCGGTAGGCGGACGGGAAAACGAACTGCCAGGCCCATTCGCTGCCGGCCCGCGGGTACTTGCGAGAGAGCGCATGCGGCAAGGAAACCTCACCGTAACCCTCAGCGAGATCACGGCGGTGAAGCACGCGCACCTTGCCGATCTGCTCCCGCAGGCCGGGCGTCAGGTTGTCGGGGAGCATCGTCACGCGATCCTTGCCTCCCTTGCCGTCGCGCACCGTGATCTGGCGATAGGCGAAGTCCAGGTCCTTGACCCGAAGAGACAGGCACTCGATTTGGCGCAGCCCCGAGCCGTAGAGCAGGCCTGCCATCAGCTTCAGGCTGCCGTGCATGCAATCGAGCAGGCGCGCGACTTCCGATTCTGTGAGTACGGTCGGGATTCGCACCGGCCGTTTCGCGTGCACAATGTCCTTCAACCACGGCAGATCCTGACCCAGCACGCGCTTGTAGAGGAAGAGCAGGGCCGACAGGGCCTGATTCTGTGTCGCCGCTGCCACATCGCGCTCAGTGGCGAGCCAGCTCAGGAAGGCGGTGATTTCGGGCGCGCCCATTTCCGCCGGGTGGCGCTTGCGATGGAAGAAGATGAAGTACCGGATCCAGTACCAGTAACTCTGTTCTGTGCGCCGGCTATAGTTGCGTATGCGGATCGCCTCGTGCAGCCGCGCCACCAGTTTCTTTTCCCCTCTGTCCTGCGGCTTTTCGGATTCCGCAGGGGAATCAGCTTGTTGACCCATAAATCGCCGGATATCGTGGATGCTGTGTATGCATACAGTATCCAACGCCTTGATTCCGAGGACGTTGACACGCCTGCGCACAACCCCGGTCTATGATATTCAGCATCAATAACGACTATTAATAGTTAGGTAACTTCGCATCATGAACAACGAACACGTATTCTTCCAAGAAGCGGAGATCATCGTCACCAATGCTCGCTTTGTCGTCGGCTCGCAGACGTTTGCCATGCGGAACATCACCTCCGTGCGCGCGGAGAAGGTTGAGGAAAAATTTGAGTACCCCGGCTATCTGATGTTGCTCGGTGTTGTCATTGCGTTGATCGGTTTCGCTAGTGCTGGCATCCCTGTTGGCATCATCGGCATCGCAATGTCGGCGGGTGGCATTTACTGGGCATGGAACCAGGACAGTGCTTATGCAGTCGTGTTGACCACTTCCGGAGGAGAGGTCAGTGCGCACCAAAGCAACGACCGGCAGCTTATTGCGGGTATCGTGAAGGGCCTAAACGATTCCATCGTCGCTCGTGGCTGAAGCCTTCAGTTACCTAACCGCCGGTTCTAGAGGCGACGCGCCAAATGCAGCGCGCGCCTAAACCGGGACGTT
>JBDTRO010000056.1:0-9920 GCA_039931635.1 Betaproteobacteria bacterium
CCGGGCGAACTGCTGGGCACCGAGGGCGGCGCGCTGCCGGTGATCGAGGAGGTGGTGGACTTCGCCACCGCACTCATCTGCGCCGAAGCGGTGGGCGCAATGAAGTTTGCCTGCGACACCACGCTCGAATACCTGAAGACGCGCAAGCAGTTCGGCGTGACGATCGGCACCTTCCAGGCGCTGCAGCACCGCATGGTGGACATGTACGTGAGCTACGAGCAGGCGAAGTCCATGGCCTGCCTGGCGGCTTCGAAATCGGACTCCCCGGTGGATGCGAAGGACCGCGCGCGTTCGATTTCCGCGGCGAAGATCAAGATCGCCGACAACTGCCGGCACATCAGCCAGGAGGCGATCCAGCTGCATGGCGGCATGGGCATGACGGAAGAAATGAAGGTGAGCCACAGCTTCCGCCGCCTGACCATGATCGCGCAGCAGTTCGGCGACGCCGAGCACCACCTCGCGCGCTTCGCCTCGCTTTGATGGAAAACAAGCGCGTTGTGATGGCGAGCCGGCCCGCCGGCTGGGTGACCGAGGCGAATTTCCGCATCGAGACGGCGCCGGTTCCGGCGCCGAAGGACGGCGAGATCCTGGTGAAGAATCTCTGGCTGTCTCTCGACCCTTACATGCGCGGGCGCATGAACGACACCAAGTCCTACGCCGCCAAGCAGGAAATCGGCGAGGTGATGGTCGGCGGCACGGTGGGCGAGGTGGTTGAATCCCGCAATCCGAAGTTTGCGGCGGGCGACCAGGTCGTCGGCATGCTCGGTTGGCAGCAGTATGGCTGCTCCAGCGGCGTCGGCCTGAACAAGATCGATGCCAGCCGCGCGCCGATGTCGGCATTCCTCGGTGTGCTCGGCATGCCCGGCGTGACGGCCTGGGTCGGGCTGCTCGACATCTGCCAGCCCAAAGCCGGTGAGACCGTCGTGGTGTCGGCCGCCTCGGGTGCGGTCGGCAGTGTCGTCGGGCAGCTTGCGAAGCTCAAGGGCTGCCGCGCGGTCGGTATCGCGGGCGGCAAGGCGAAATGCGACTACGTGATCAATGAGCTCGGTTTCGACGCCTGCGTCGACTACAAGGCCGGCCGCCTGAACGACGATCTCAGGACTGCCGCGCCGCAAGGCATCGACTGCTACTTCGAGAATGTCGGCGGCGAGATCCTGGATGCGGTGCTGAAGCAGATGAACGCGTTTTCGCGCATCGCGGTCTGCGGCCTGATCTCGCAATACAACGCCACCGAAGCCTACGGCGTGAAAACCTTCCAGTCGATCCTCACCAACCGCATCAAGGTGCAGGGTTTCATCGTGTCGGACCGCATGGAGTTGTGGGCCAAGGCGCTGCCCGAGCTCATCGGCTGGGTCGCGGGCGGCAAGATCAAGTACCGCGAAACCGTGGCGCAGGGCCTGGAGAACGCGCCCAGGGCGTTCATCGGCCTGCTCAAGGGCGAGAACTTCGGCAAGCAGCTGGTCAAGCTGACCTAGGGTTTTGCCGCGGGCGCGTGTAACGCTTTTGCTCGTTCCATGCGCTCGCGCGTCGCCGGGTGCGACGAAAGGTAATCCGTCGCGTCCTTGCCCGCATTTTTGCCCGCATTTGCACCACCAGGGCGCTTTTCCTCCATGCGCTGCAGGATCGCGGCGAACATCTCCAGCGGAATGCCGCGCCGGGCCAGGTAGCCGAGCGCGAAGTCGTCGGCCTCGCGCTCGAAATCGCGCGAGAACTTCGCCTGCAGCAGCAGCGTGGGCGCGGCGGCGGCCAGCGAGGTAAGCGAAGTCAGGTCGCCCAGCGTGACGGCGATCAGCAGCGCGGTCGCCGAATCCTGCAGCACGTGGCGCAGGATGTGACGCTGGCGCAGGTGGCCGATTTCATGCGCGAGCACGGCCTCAAGTTCGCGGTCGTCCTTCGACAATTCGACCAGTTCGTCGGTGACGACGATGACGCCGGCGGGCAAGGCGAGCGCATTGGCGCCGACGCGGCCGCCTCTGCGGATTTCGAGCCGGTAGCTTCCTGCGCCTTCGATGCCGGCGGTCATGTCGGCGTGGAGTTTGCGCAGCGCGTCCTGGCGCTCGGGCGGCAGGCGGCTGGGCGTGAACACGAACCGGTCGAGGGCGCCGAGGACGTCGCGGCCAATCAGGGTTTCCGTCGCCGCCGGCAGGCCGAACGCGACCTGCCTCGCGAGCGCCGGAATACCCCAGACGACGGCCGCCCACGCCGCCGCTACGGTAATCAACACGGCCACGAGCGCGTAGCCCAGCCCGCTTTCCCAGCGGTGCAGCAGGCGCGCGGCGGCCGACTCCCGCGCCGCGAACATGCGGTCCACGCCATCGTTATCGCCAGTTTCGCATTGCGAGCCGTCCGGAAAGTACAGGTAGCGCCGGCTGCCACCGATCCGATCCGACGCGCGCACGCCGGCGATCGGCCAGGAGCGGTCGATGCCTGCGCCTCGCACACGCAGTACTTGCTCCCCGTCCAGCTCGAGGGTCACTTCGCGGCCGTCGGAGGACTTGCCGTCGAACCAGCGCGCGTTCACAGGCCGAAGTCGAAGCCGAGCATGTCGCCCGCCTCATCGCCCACGGCGCCGACGTTCTCTTCGACTGAGGCGAGGAAACCTTCCAGGCCGCTCGCCGAATGCAGGGTGATCCGTTCCAGTTTGTAGCGCGCGCTGCGGATCGCGGCCCAGGGCACGAGCAGGCCGAGGCTCACGATGATCGCCAGGGAGTTGACGAAGTAAAGCTTGAACAGGCCGCCAGTGGTCCAGTTGCAGCCGAACTGGATATCGACCAGCCGCGTGTTGCTCCAGGCAAGGTGCGCGAAAGACGTCTCGGCGTAGGCGCGCACCAGCAGGTACAGCGGCAGCGCGCCGACGCCGAAGGTGATGATGCTGCCGGCAATAAAGCCGAACACGGCCAGCGAAAGCTTCAGCGCGGCGACGTAATACTCGCCGGCGGTCGCGGAAAAACGGAACTGCGTCGCACCGTAGCTGCTGTTGTCGACGAAGATGCGGCGCTTCATGGCGAGGTAGTACGGGTACGCCAGGCCGAGCGTGGCCGGCACCAGCATGGCGCCGATCAGCAGCACGGCGAACACGTCCATCTTCGAGCCGTGGAAACCGAAGCGCACGTTGCGGTGTGTCGAGTTGCGGGCATTGAACTGCAGCGCGCGCTGGACGATCCACGGCAAAGCCACCGCCACGGCGAAAAAGAGCGCGATGCCGATCGCCCAATGGAGTTCCTTGAGCAGCGCATAAGCGCCAAAAGCCACCACGACGATGACCCGGCCCTTCAGGATCGCCACCGGGTTGCCGAGGTATTCGAAGGCCGCGCCGCCGAGCAGCGTGCAGCCATAGAAGTAGCGCTTGCGGCGCACCTTGGCCCAGGCGGAATAGACGCCCAGCGTGAGCACGCTCAGGCACAGGTTGACGATCCAGATCCTGAAATACTCGCCGCTGTCGCCGGTGAATTGCAGCGCCATGGGCGCGGCCGTTCGCCGCACCGCGGTGTTTTGCTCCACGCTGTCCTCCCCGGGGACAATCTGATTACAATCCAGACCTATGATCGAACTCTACACTTGGCCGACGCCGAACGGCCACAAAGTCCACATCATGCTCGAGGAGACGGGCACGCCTTACAACGTGCACGCGATCGACATCGGCGCCGGCGACCAGTTCAATCCGGATTTCCTCAGGATCTCCCCCAACAACAAGATGCCGGCGATGGTCGACACCGACGGCCCTGGCGGCAAGCCGTTCGCGCTGGCCGAATCGGGCGCGATGCTGTTCTACCTCGCCTCGAAAACCGGCCGTTTCCTGCCGCAGGACCTGCGCGAGCGCTGGCAGGTCATGCAGTGGATGATGACGCAAATGGGCCACATCGGCCCGATGCTCGGCCAGGCGCACCATTTCCTCGGCTACGCGCCGGAGAAAATTCCCTACGCCATGAACCGCTACAAGAACGAAGCCAACCGTCTCTACATGGTGGTCGACCGCAGGTTGAAGGAATCGAAGTTCCTCGCCTGCGATACGTACTCCATCGCCGACATGGCCACCGTGCCCTGGCTGCGCTTTCCCGAGCGCCAGGGCGTCGAGATCGACGAATTTCCGGCGCTGAAGAAATGGCGCGACGCCATTCTCGAGCGTCCTGCGGTGAAGAGGGCGCTGACGGTTCTCGCCGACAGGCGCCGCCCCGAAATGTCGAAGGAGCAGAAGGAAGTCCTGTTCGGGGCGACGCAATATGCTAAGCGGTAAGGTTGTATGGATCACCGGCGGGGGATCCGGGATCGGCCTCGCCGGAGCCGAAGAACTTGTAAAGGCAGGCGCCCGCGTAGTCATTTCCGGCAGGACTGAGAAAACAAACCGCGAAGCCGAAAAGAAACTCAAGGCGCTGGGCGATGCCGAATCCGTCCGGCTTGAGGTTTCCGACAAGAAGGCGGTGGCGAGAGTGGCGGCAGACATCGAAAAGCGCCACGGCCGCATCGATATCCTGGTCGCAAGCGCCGGCACCAATCTCGGCCTCCAGCGCAACTTCAAGTCCATGACGGTCGAAGGCTGGGACGACGTGGTGGCGATCAACCTGAACGGCCTGTTCTACTGCTGCCACGCCGTGATCCCGGGCATGCGCAAGCGAAAGGACGGGTTAATCATCAATATCTCTTCCTGGGCCGGGCGCTACCCGAGCATGCTTACCGGTCCGGTCTACAACGCCACCAAGCGCGCGGTGATCGCGATCACCGAGTCGATCAACATCGAGGAATGCGCCAACGGCATCCGCGCGACGACGATCCTGGAAAAGCGCCCGGTGCCGCCTTCGAAGGAAGAGCGCGCCCGGATGGCCCAGCCCGAGGATTTCGGCAAGGCGATCCTGTTCGTCGCGACGATGCCGGCGCGCAGCTGCGTCAATGAGCTGGTGATTGCGCCGACCTGGAACCGCTTCTACCTCGGCGGCCTGGAGGCGCCGAAGTAATCCCGGTTTTCTGGCGCGTCACCCTGCCGTTCCTGGCGGGCTATTTCGTTTCGTACATCTACCGCTCGATCAACGCCATCATCGGGCCGGAGCTCGCGCGCGACTACGGCCTGTCGGCGGCGGGCCTGGGGCTGCTCTCCGGGATTTACTTTTTCTCCTTCGCGCTGTTCCAGCTGCCGCTGGGCGTGTTGCTGGACCGCTACGGGCCGAGGCGTGTAAATGCGACCTTGCTCATGGTGGCGGCGGCGGGCGGCCTTTGGTTCTCGGTAGCCGGATCGGCCACCGAGCTGACGCTCGCGCGCGCGCTGATCGGGCTGGGCGTCTCGGGCTGCCTGATGTCCTCGTTCTCGGCTTTTGCCTTGTGGTACCCGCCGGAGCGCCTGGCGACCATGAACGGCATCGCCTTCACTGCCGGCATGCTGGGCGCGATCGTGGCGACTGTGCCGCTGGAAATACTGCTGCGTTCGCTGGGCTGGCGCGAAGTGTTCCACGTCATCGTGGGGCTGACGGTTGCGGCGAGCCTGTTGCTGTATTTCGTGGTGCCGGAAAAAACCGCCGCCAGACGCGGCGCATCGCTGCAGGCGCAGTTGCGCGAATTCGCGGCGCTTACGCGCGACCCGGCGTTCTGGCGCATGGCGCTGTGCATCGGCACCAGCCAGGCCGCCGCCGTGTCGCTTTCCACCCTCTGGGTCGCCACCTGGCTGCGCGATGTGGATGGCCATAGCCAGGCCGAGGTGGCGCGCGTGCTGCTCCTGTTCAACGTGGTGATGATCGCCGGCTACCTCGGCTTCGGCCGCATTTCGGACCGCATGACCAGGCGCGGCCGCAGCACGTTGCCGCTTCTGTTGGGCGGCGTCGCCGCCGCCGCGGTCGGCTTCGGGCTGCTGGTGCTCGGCGTGCGCGCCGGCGCCATCGCGCTGTGGTGCGGGTTCTTTACCGGCACCACCGCCGTGGTGCTTTCGTATTCCCTGTTCTCGCGCCGCTATCCGAAGGAGATGGTCGGCCGCGTCAATTCCGCGCTGAACGTCGCGGTATTCGTGGGCATGTTCAGCGGCCAATGGGCGGTCGGTCTGGTGCTGAATCTCTGGCCGCCAACCGCTATCGGCTATTCACCCGAGGCCTACGCCTGGGCGCTGGGTGGGTTGTGGCTGCTGCAGGCGGCCGGGCTGGGCTGGCTGTGGAGCGGGCGCCGCCTATTTGGGTGATCTTGCGCGGAAGGTGCCGATTGCCTTGGCGACCAACTCGCCCTTTTCGTCCCGCGCTTCGCCTTCGCAGAAAATCGTCGTCTGTCCGGCCTTCATGACGCGGCCCTCGGCGCGCAGCAGGCCGGTGGCGGTGCCGATGAACTGGGTGGACAGATCGATGGTCATGATGGAGCGCGGCGGATCGTAGAGGGTGCGCGCGGTCATCGACAGCGTGATGTCGAGCAGCGACAGGATCGAGCCGCCGTGCGCGGTGCCCCAGCTGGTCATGAATTCGGGTTTCACCGCCATCGACAGGCGCGCGATGCCTTTTTCGAGCGAATCCACCTTGATGCCGAGATGCTGCGAGAACGGGATGTTCTTCGTGAACTCGTAGGTGTCCTGGGGAACGTGGGACACGCCGCTCATATGAGCATCGCTCCCCCGTCCACGGCGATCGCCTGGCCGGTGATGTGGCGCGAGGCGTCCGAGGCGAGCAGCACGGCAAGGCCCTTCAGGTCCTCCGGGCCGCCCAGGCGCCGCGTCGGTGTCGCCTTGCGCACCATTTCTCCGGTGGTATCGAGCGTGGCCTGCGTCATTTTGGAAGGGAAGAAGCCAGGGCAGATGGCGTTTACCGTGATGCCATGCTCCCCCCATTCGGCGGCGAGCTGCCTGGTCATTCCCACCACGCCGTGCTTGGTGGCGTTGTACGAGACGGTGCGCACCACCGCCGGATCGCTGGCATAGAGCCCGGCAACCGAGGCGATGTTGACGATGCGGCCCCATTGCGCGGGAATCATCGCCTTCTTCGCCGCCTGCTGCGCCATGACGAAGTTGCCAATGAGATTCAGGCCGACCAGCTTGTCCCAGGCTTCGAGCGGGTGATCCTCCGCCGGCGCGCTCCAGACTGCGCCCGCGTTGTTGACCAGGATATCGACGCGCCCGAGCTTCGCTTTCATCGCGTCGAACACGGCCGGAATGCTGTCGCGCTTGCCGATGTCGCAGACGAAGGCGTGCGCCGCGACGCCTCTTTTCGCCAGATGCTCGACGGCGTGGTCCAACTCGTCCTTCTTGCGCGCCGTGAGTGCGAGCTTCGCACCCATTTCGCCCAGTGCTTCCGCGATCTGCAGGCCAAGGCCGCGCGAACCGCCGGTAATGATGGCGGCGCGTCCGGACAGATCGAAAAGTTGTTTCACCGGCATGAAAATCTCCTTGAAAACAGGATGCTAGTATAGCCGCGGCATGCAGAATCGAAGCCTCTACAGCCGCGCCGAACTCGATCGCCTGATTGCGCCGAAATCCATCGCGATCGTCGGTGCATCGCCGCGCGAGCGCTCTTTCGGCCTGCGCACGCTGGAGAACCTCGCGCATTTCCGCGGCGCGATCTGGCCAGTCAACGCCAAGTACCAGAAGATCGGCGAGCACGCCTGCTATCCGTCGCTGGCCTCGCTGCCCGGCAAACCCGACCTGGTGGCGCTCGTGGTGCCCCGCGAAGGCGTCGAGGCGGCGCTCAAGGAGGCGGCCGACGCCGGCGCGGGCGGAGTGATCGTTTATGCCTCGGGCTACGGCGAGATGGGTCGTGAGGACGAGAGCGCCGCGCAGCAGAGGCTTGCCGGCATCGCGCGCGCCGCGCGCATGCCGATGCTAGGCCCCAATTGCATGGGCCTGGTGAACCACGAGCTGGGTGTGGGCGTGAGCTTCATTCCGGAATACTCGAAGATGCCGCG
This sequence comes from Betaproteobacteria bacterium, assembly GCA_039931635.1. Lineage (GTDB taxonomy): Bacteria > Pseudomonadota > Gammaproteobacteria > Burkholderiales > SG8-39 > RBG-16-66-20. The sequence goes on from JBDTRO010000056.1 coordinate 7,858, forward strand.
CACGCTGGGCCCGATCGCGTTCGTCAGCCAGTCCGGCGCGCTCGGCTATTGCCTCGCGCAGGCCTGCGAGCGCGGCCTCGGCTTCCGCTACTTCTTCTCAGCGGGCAATTCCGCGGATGTGGACGTGGCCGACCTGATCAGCGCCATGGCCGAGGATGACGGCGTGCGCGCCATCGCCTGCCTGTTCGAAGGCGTGCCGAGCGCGCAACGATTGCTTGAAGCAGGCGAGAAGGCGCGGCGCGCCGGCAAGCCGGTGATCGTCTACAAGCTGGGCACCAGCGCGGACGGCGCGGCGGCGGCGCGCTCGCATACGGGGTCGCTGGCCGGATCCGCGGCCGCGTTCCGCGCGCTCTTCGACCGCGCAGGGTTCGTCACGGTGGACGACTACGAGGCGCTGGTCGAGTACGCGAAATTTTTCGCCGCCTCGGGAAAACCGCTGGCGCCCGGCGTGGCGGTGGTATCGGGCTCGGGCGGTGCAGGCATCATCGCCGCCGACATGGCGGCGCGCCACGGCGTGCCGATGCCGCAGCCCACCGCGGCGACGGTCGCGGCGCTGCGCACCGTGGTGCCGGAATTCGGCGCCGCGCGCAATCCCTGCGATCCGACCGGACAGGTACTCAGCGTGCCTGAGTCCTACAACAAGTGCTGCGTGGCGCTGCTCGATGATCCGCAATACGGCGTGCTGCTGTGCGCGATGAGCGTTGCTGCGCACGAAACCGGCCATACGCGCGCCGAAGGAATCGCCAGGCTGGCGCGCTCGCAGGCCAAGCCGATCTCGGTGGTGTGGGTCTCGGAATGGCTGCAGGGACCCGGCTCTGAGGCCTATGAGGCGGACGACAAGGTCGGCCTGTTCCGTTCGCTTGATCGCTGCTATGCGGCGATTGCCGCGTGGCAGCGCTGGCATGAAGCGCCTGCAGCAATGGCGCCGCGCCTCTCGAGCAAGAATTCCTCCCTGCTTTCGAAAAAGAAGAAAACGCTCACCGAACGCGAAGCGAAGGCGGTCCTGGCGGAATACGGAATCCGTTCTGTTCCGGAAATTTACGCAAAAAACGCGGCTACCGCGGTCGATGCTGCCGGCAAGCTCGGCTATCCGGTGGTGCTAAAAGCCGATGGCGACATCGCGCACAAGACGGAGGCGGGCGCGGTCAAGCTTGATCTACGCGACGCAGGGTCGGTGCGTGCGGCCTGCGCTGCGATGACGGCCGCGAAGGAGGGTTTTCTGGTCCAGCCAATGCTGGCCGGCGGCGTCGAGCTGGTAGTCGGCGTCAAGCGGGATCCGCAGGTCGGCCCGGTGCTGCTGGTGGGTCTGGGCGGCGTGTTGGTAGAGATCCTGCGCGACACCGCGCTGGCACTCGCGCCGGTGGGCAAGGCCGAAGCGCGGCGCATGCTGGAGCGCCTGCAGGGCTTCAAGCTGCTGCAGGGGTACCGCGGCGCGCCGGCGGTGGATCTGGACGCGGTTTGCGAAACGATCGCGCGCATCTCCGAATTTGCTGCCGACCATGCGGACGACGTGGAAGAAATCGACGTCAACCCCTTGCTTGCCCTTCCCGAGGGCGCGATTGCGCTGGACGCTCTGATCCTACGCCGGTGATTTCCGGCACTTGAGCGGCAGGAATTTCGTCTCGATGTTGGTCTTGTTCTCGCCCTTGACCGTCATCCTGTCGGGCGCCGCGGCGTCGCCGCACACCCAGGCCACCGGAACGACGGGCGCGTCGGCGACAACGGCCGGGCGCAGCGTGAGGATCTTGTCCTTGATGGCGCTGCTGGCGCGATTGCCGAAAGTGACGTGTATCGCGCCGTTCTGGACCTGCACCGAGCGCACGAAATTGCTGACGATCTTGTCGGCGGGCGGCAAGCCGGCGCCCTCGTTGTTGTCCGGGAGGATCTGCGTTGCGCTCCACGACGCGGCCACCGGGCCTTTGGCGAGATCCGCCAGCGGCAGCGCTTCGACGATCTGGTCCTTGACGAATTTCTCGATGTAGCTCGGGACCGCCATCAGGGCCAGGATGGCGATGATGGCGAGCACCACCGCCATCTCCAGCAGCGTGAAACCGCGGCGCCGT
>JBDTRO010000057.1:0-5336 GCA_039931635.1 Betaproteobacteria bacterium
CGGCGACGGTGGGCGTGTCTTTCGCCGAAGGCACGCGCTGCGCGCTCGAGATCGCGAGCGCCTTCAACCTGCCGCCCGTGACCGAGGGCCAGGTGGCGAGCATGCCGTTGAAGAGGACGTGCGCCTGGCCGGCGACCACGGCGGTGACGGCGTCTGAGCCGCCCTTGTAGGGAATGTAGGTCCAGTTGACGCCGGTGCGCTGGGCGAACTCGATGCCCGCCAGTTGCGGCGCGCCGCCGATGCCCGAGATGGCGAAGTTGAGCTTGCCGGGGTGCGCCTTGGCCATCGCGACCAGTTCCTTGATGTCCTTTACCTGGACGTCCGGATGGACCGCGAGCACGTGCGGCGAATACGAAACCATCACCACCGGCGAGAAATCCTTCGACGGATTGAACGGCAGCTTCGGATAGACGCTGGCGCTGATTACCAGGCCGCCGAGGTCCGTCAGCAGCAGCGTGTAGCCGTCGGGCGCGCTCTTGGCGACGAATTCCGCGCCCACGTTGCCGTTGGCGCCGGCGCGGTTCTCCACCACGATTGGCTGGCCCCATGCCTCGGTGAGCTTCGGCCCGATCTGGCGCGCGAGGATGTCCGAGGTGCCGCCGGCCGCGTACGGCACGACGATGCGGATCGGTTTGTTCGGGAACTGCTGGGCCTGAGCCGGCATCGCAGGCAGCAAGGCGGCCGCGGCAAATGCAGCAACGAGTTTCAGGTTCATTTTTTCCTCCTCAAGTGCCATTTGATGGCTTAGCCGGACATTGTAAACTTGTGCCTTCAGTCGAGGAACCCCCGAGGAGGAATAATGAACCGGACAGTTAATACTGTGGCGTCCCTGCTTGCCGGCGCCGCCCTGGCAGCTGGCAGCGCGCTGGGCCTGGCCTTCCCGACCCAGCCGGAATAATTTTCATGTCGTTATTCAAAAAAGAAATCCTGGTCAAAGCCATACAGACCATCGTCGCCGCCGGCGGCAGTGACGCGCGCGAGGCGAAAATCGTCGCCGAAAACCTCGTCACGGCGAACCTGACCGGCCACGACTCGCATGGCGTGGGCATGATCCCGCGCTACACCGATTCGCTGCTGGAAGGCGGGCTCAAGGTCAATCAGTATCCAAAGATCGTGTTCGACGGCGGCGCGATGATTTCGCTCGACGGCCAGGCGGGCTACGGCCAGGTGATCGGCCTGGAGGCGATGGAGATCGGCATCGCGCGCGCGCAGCAGCACGGCATGTGCGTGATGGGCCTGGGCCGTTCGCACCACCTGTGCCGCATCGGCCAGTGGGCCGAGCAGGCGGTCGCGGCCGGCCTGATATCGCTGCATTTCACCAATGTCATCTCGCGCTCCATCGTCGCCCCTCATGGCGGCGCGGACGCGCGCTTCGGCACCAACCCGATGACCGTGGGCATCCCGATTCCCAACGAGCCGCCTTTCATCCTCGACATGGCCACCAGCGCCGTCGCGCAGGGCAAGGTCCGCGTCGCGCACAACAAGCGCGAGAAGGTTTCGCCCGAGTGGCTGATCGACGACAACGGCAATCCGACACCGGATCCGAAATTCGGCGTCATCGAGCCCTTCGGCGCGCTGCGCACTTTCGGCCTGCACAAAGGCTACGGCCTCGCGGTGGTGTGCGAACTGCTCGGCGGCGCACTCACCGGCGGCGGCACCTGGCATTCCGACGATCGCTCGAAAAAGCGCGTCTGGAACGGCATGCTCACCATCCTCATCGATCCGAAGCGCCTCGGCAACGGCGACGCTTTCTCGACCGAGACCACCGATTTCATAAATTTCCTGCGCAAGTCGCCGGTTGCGCCCGGTTTCGACAAAGTCCGCATCGCCGGCGAGCCGGAACGGGAAACGCGCGCCAAGAGGGAGCGCGACGGCATCTCGGTGGATGACAACACCTGGGAAGAAATCATCGCCGCCGCCGCCAAGGTCAAGGTGGCTCGCGCGACTCTCGAGAAGATCGTGGCAGGGACCTGAGGGCCACGGTGCTGGGCCTAACGACGCTAGGCCTCATACACACCGCGATCAGCCTGGTCGCGCTGGTTTCCGGAATCTGGGCGCTCGCCCGCGACAGGCAGATCGTGCTTGCGAACCGGCTTGGCAAGCTCTACCTCGTAACGACCGTGCTCACCGCCGCCACGGGACTCGTCATCTTCGAGCATGGCGGCTTTCGCATCGGCCACGCATTCGCCATCCTGACGCTGGCTGTCGTGGCGATCGGCACGCTTGCCGCGACGTCGCCCCTGTTCGGCCGCGCATCGCGCTACGTACAGGTCACCTTCTATTCGTCCACCATGCTCATCCATATGATTACCGGGCTCGCCGAGACACTGACCCGGCTGCCGCCGGATGCGCCGCTGATAACGGCCGAGAACGCGTCCATATTCAAGGAGATCATCGGCGGGCTGGTCCTGCTGTACCTGGTCGGGCTCGCGTTCCAGCTGCGGTGGTTGCGTGGGGCGCAGCGACCCTTGCGTTAGGCTGGTGCAGGCCCCACATTGGGGATATTGCCCCGTATTCCTGAGGAAATCCGATGCGTAAACTCCTGCTTGCCCTGATTGCCACGCTGTCCCTTTCCGGCTGCGGATACAACGACTTCCAGCGCCAGGACGAGGGCGTGAAGGCGGCGTGGTCGGAGGTGCTGAATAACTACCAGCGGCGGGCGGACCTGATACCGAATCTGGTTGCCACGGTGCAGGGGGCGGCGGACTTCGAGAAAAGCACGCTGGTGGAGCTGACCAATGCACGCGCCTCGGTTGGCGCGATCAAGGCGACGCCGGAACTGGTCAACGATCCCGAGGCGTTCGCGAAATTCCAGGCCGCGCAGTCGCAGATGACGGGCGCGCTGTCGCGCCTGATGGTGGTGGCGGAGAATTACCCGGCGCTGACCGCGACCAAGGAGTTCGGCGAATTGCGGGTGGAACTGGCGGGCGCGGAGAACCGCATCGCGGTGGCGCGCGGGCGCTACATCAAGGCGGTGGAGGAATACAACGTCCTCACGCGCTCGTTCCCGAGCAATCTCACCGCGATGATGTTCGGCTACAAGACGAAGGCCAACTTCACGGTCGAGAACGAAAAGGCCATCGCCACGCCGCCGAAGGTCGATTTCAGCAAGCCTGCGGGCAAGTAGGCGCACGCCGATGCGGCATTTCCTCGCCGCGCTGCTGGCCTTCGCGGCTCTTGCGGGGGTTGCGCGCGCGGACGTCCCGGTTCCGCCCCTCAAGGCGCGCGTCACCGACCTCACCGGGACGCTGAACGCCCAGCAGACGGGCGAGCTGGAAGCGCGCATCGCCGCCTTCGAGGCGCGCCGCGGCAGCCAGATCGCGGTGCTGATGCTGCCGACGACCAAGCCCGAGGAGATCGAGCAGTACTCGATCCGGGTGGCGGAGGCCTGGAAGATCGGCCGCAGGAAGGTGGACGATGGCTTGATCCTGGTCGTCGCCAAGGACGACCGCGCCTTGCGCATCGAGGTGGGCTACGGGCTGGAAGGCGCGATCCCCGATTCGCTGGCCAGGCGCGTGATCGACGAGAAAATCACGCCGCGCTTTCGCGCCGGCGACTTCTACGGCGGCGTGCGCGACGGCGTGGACCAGCTGATCAAGCTGGCCGAGGGCGAAAAACTGCCGCCGCCGCAGGCCGCGGCGAGCGGGGGGCTGTCCTTGCCGGGCGATTGGCCCCACTACATCTTCGTCGGCATCGTGTTCGTCTTCATCGCGGGCACGTTCCTGAAGGCCATGCTGGGCCGATTCGCCGGATCGCTGGCCACCGGCGCCGGCGTCGGCCTGATTGCCTGGCTCGTATTCGGCGTTGCCTTTGTCGGAGCGGTGGGGCTCGTCATTGGCTTCCTGCTCGCCTTCCTCAATACGGGCACGGGGCGGGGCGGCGGCTGGTCAAGCGGCGGAGGCGCGTCCTGGGGCGGCGGATCCTCGGGTGGTTCGTGGGGCGGGGGAGGCGGCGGCGGCTTTGGAGGCGGCGGCGCCTCCGGGCGCTGGTAGGGAATCGGGATGCGCTGGCTACGTCACCTCTTTCTCGATCACTTGGCGCTTGCGCGTGCCTTCCCGCGTGCAACGCTTGCGATCGTCGAACGTGCCGTGGCCGGCCATGAAACGCGCCACCGCGGCGAATTACGTGTCGTGATCGAAGGCGGGTTGCCGCTTATCGCGTTTTTTGCGGGGCGCAATGCGCGCGAACGCGCGATCGAGCACTTCGCGCGGTTGCGCGTCTGGGACACCGAAGACAATGCCGGCGTGCTGATCTACCTGCTGCTCGCCGACCGGCGCGTGGAAATCGTCGCCGATCGCGGCATCCACGCCAGGGTCGGAGAGACGGCGTGGGAAACGATTTGCGGCGCGATGCAGCAGGAATTCGCCGCCGGGCGATACGAACAGGGCGTGACGACCGGGCTCGCCTCGGTCAGCGACCTGCTGCAGCAGCACTTTCCACCGCAGCGCGGCGGCAATCCCAACGAGCTGCCGGACGCGCCCATCGTTATTTGAGTTGCCTTATCCTGCGCGAGGAGCGCAGTTTCCTGGAACGATTGGAGAAGCCATGATCGCTGTAATCTTCGAGGTGCGGCCGAATGCCGGCCGCAAGGACGCTTACCTTGATTCCGCCGCGCGCTTGAAGCCTCAGCTGGAGAAGATGGACGGCTTCATCTCCGTCGAGCGCTTCGAGAGCCTCAGCCAGCCGGGCAAGTTTCTGTCGCTTTCCATCTGGCGCGACGAGGATGCCGTACGCCAGTGGCGCAACGTCGAGGAGCACCGCAGGATCCAGGCCGCCGGCCGGCAGTCGATCTTCGCCGACTACCGCCTGCGCGTGGCGCAGGTGATCCGCGACTACGGCCTCAACGAACGCGCCGAGGCGCCGGACGATTCAAAGGCGGCCCACTCGCGGTGATCGCTGCGCTCGTGGGTGATCGGGGGCGGGGATTCCGCCAACCCCTAGTGGATCTCCGGATCCGGTGTCGGCGCGGTGCCTTCGAGGAAGTCGAAGTCGCAGCCTTCGTTGGCCTGCTTCACGTGGCGCGAGAAGATAGCCCCGTATGACCGTTCGTATTTGATCGGCGGGCGCTTCCAGGCTGCTTTGCGGGTTTTGAATTCGGTTTCACTTATTTTTAAATTCAAAACCTTTTTTTCGACATCCAATTCGATCATGTCACCGGTGCGGACGAGCGCGAGTGGTCCGCCGACGTAGGCCTCTGGCGCGACGTGCAGGATGCAGGTGCCGTAGCTGGTGCCGCTCATGCGGCCGTCCGAGATCCGCACCATGTCCTTCACGCCCTGCTTGATGAGTTTCTTCGGCATCGGCAGCATGCCCCACTCGGGGAAGCCGGGGCCGCC
>JBDTRO010000058.1:0-10305 GCA_039931635.1 Betaproteobacteria bacterium
TCGTCGCGCAGCGCCGTGATCGAGACGATCGCCGGGAAGCGGCTGCCGTCCTTGCAGATATAGGTCAGCTCATAGACGTCCTCGATGCCGCGCGAGGCCTTGAAGGCGAGCGCCTCGAAGCCCGGCGCGATGCTGGTCGAGAGCTCGACGCTCAATGCATGCGCACGAGCCGCCACTTCCAGCGGATCGTGGATGTCGCTCGGGCTGATCCGGTTCACGACCTCGGCGGCGGCGTAGCCCAGCATGCGCTCGGCGCCCACGTTGAACAGCTGGATGATGCCTTTCTCGTCGGTGGCGATGATCGAGAAGTTGGCGCTGGTCAGGATCGCGTACTGCAGGGCGCCCGTCTGCAACAGGGCCTTCTTGCGATCGATTTCGGCGGTGCCGCTTTCTGCACTGGACATTGAATTGCAGCCTCGGAAAGTCGGAAAAACAACGCCTTATCGGAGGCGACCTAGCACAATGGCGGTATTCTGACACGGCGTCTGTGGCCTAGCGCACAGAAGCCGGGCGCATCCCTGGGCCTGCTAGGCCGGCTGCGGCAGGGGCGGCGCGGAATAGGCCTGGCGGATTTCCGGTAGCGACCGGTCGGCGAGCGCGCGCATTTCGGCCAGGGCGTGAATCAGCAGCGTGCCGGTGGCACCGGCCATACCCACGCTGCCGGTCTTGATGGCGGCACAGGAGTGGATCGCGACGTTCAGCAGCCGCCGCTGTTCCAGGGCGAAGGCGTCCAGGCGCCGATGCAGGTCCAGGGGTTCGTCATGGACGGTATCCTCGCGCGTCGTTTCATAGGCCGTCACCGCGTCGGCGATGGCATCGTCCAGGCACCGGTTCAGGATGCGGAATTCGTCGGTGGTGATGGTCGCCTTCTGCTCGACCGCGAGTTCAGTGACCGCCTGGCACACGTCGCCGTAGTCGCGCACCACCTGGTTGACGCTGTAGCCGCGCTGCAGCAGTTCGGCGCCGTGCAGGGCGGCGGCACGGCTGATCTCAGTGTTCGGGAAATCCGGGCCCGCGGCGGACTCCTCGCGCCGCAGGGTATCGGCGAGCTGCTGCAGGAACAGCGGCACGCCGTGCGCCGCGGTGGCGGGAATTTCGGAGCGCTGGCGTCTCGCCGCAACCTTCTCCCGGCACAGTGCGATCAGGTTGACGCGGTTCGCGGTCAGGAATTGATGCAGCATCCGGGCACGATACTTCTTCTCGACGCACGCAACCGTGCGTTGTCCAACATATGCTAGGTTGCGAATGCGTATCTGGAGCGGCGCTGCTTGGCCTGGTACATGGCGAGGTCCGCGCTGATGATCAGCGTATCCACCGTGGTGCCGTGCTGCGGGAATATGGAGATGCCGATGCTTGCCTTGAGGTTGAAGCAGGCGTTGCGCTCATGCGTGCCGACGGTCAACGGTGCTTCGACGGCGGCGATGATTTTCCGCGCGATCAGGCCAATGCTATTTTCGTCGCGCACCTCCATCAGCAGGTACAGAAACTCGTCGCCGCCGAGACGGCTGACGGTGTCGTCGCCGCGCGTGGTCGAGGTGAGACGCTGCGCGACCGATTGCAGGACCAGGTCGCCGATGTCGTGGCCGTGGGTATCGTTGATCTCCTTGAACCTGTCCATGTCCATGAACATCACGGCCAGGGTCCAGCCGTGGCGCCTTGCCTGCGCCATGCCGTGTTCCAGCCGGTCATTGAACAGGGCGCGGTTCGGCAGGCCGGTCAGGACGTCATGGAAGGCGGCATGGCGCGCCGCCTGTTCCTGTTCCCGGGCGGCGGCCAGTTCATGATCCAGCAGGTCCCGGTCCCTGATTTCCCCTTCCAGGGCGCGATTCACGGCGGACAGCTTCTCGGATGCCTGCTCGACCTTCTTTTCCACGGCCGCGCTTTTTTCCAGCGCATCGGCGACCGCGGGTGGCTGGTCCTGGTGCGCGATTTCCTCTTTGAGGACCGTATTGACCGACGCCAGCTCCGCGGCGGATTGCTTCACCATCTCCGTGGCGAACTCGCTCTGGCCGAGGACCTTGGCGAGGGACCTGGCTTTCATGCGCTGCTGGGCGCGGACAGGACGACGCGGTTGCGCCCCCCGGTCTTGGCCTGGTAGAGCGCGACGTCGGCCGCCTTGGCGAGCCCCGGGGCGTCGGCGGCGTGGTCGGGGAATATCGCCACCCCGAGGGACAGCGTGATCGCGCCCAGGTCGCGATTGCCATGGCTCACCCGGAGGTTCACGACATCTGCGCGAATTTTTTCCGCGCGCTGGCGGGCGCCTTCGGCGGTCGAGGGCGACAGGATCAGCATGAACTCCTCGCCGCCGTAGCGGCAGGCGATATCGCTGCCGCGTACCTGCTCCTTGAGGAAGGCGCCCAGGGCGCGCAGCACGGCGTCGCCGCCGTCGTGGCCGAAGGTGTCGTTGAATTTCTTGAAATGATCGATATCGACCATGATGACCGCGAGCTGCGCGTGGTTGCGTTTCGTCCGGTGCAATTCCAGTGCCAGCGCCTCTTCCAGGTAGCGGCGGTTGAACAGCCCGGTCAGGGGATCGCGGATGGACAGGTTGCGCATGTTTTCGCGCAGCTTCACGTTGGCGATGCCCAGCCCGATGTTGTCGGCGAGGATTTTCGCCAGCTTGGACTTTTCCTCCAGGCGCGCCTCGCCGGCCTTGCCGTCCTTGAGCGGTGCGTCCAGCAGGTGCAGGATGCCCAGCGTCTCGCCCTGCGCGAGCAGCGGCAGGCAGACGTACATGTGCGCCTCGTCGCCCACGTGGGGGCACCAGCGCTCGTGGCCGATGCCCAGATGGACCTGCCCGCGCCGCTGCGCCCAGCACTCGGTGGGCGGAAAAATCAGGTTGCCCGGCGGCAGCGGGCCCCAGACCGCGGCGGCCTCCAGCATGTCGCGCGTGGCGCTCAGCACGAACACCGCGCCCGAGTCTTCCGGAAACAGCTGCGTCACCGTCTCCGAAATCACCGAATAGGCCTCGGCCTCGGTGGTGCTGGTCTGCAGGAAGTCGTTCATCTTGCTGAACAGCGTGATTTCCTGGTTGCGCTTGGACAGTTCCGCCGCCTGGGTCTGGAGGTCGTCGTTGGCCGTGTTCAGCTGCGCGGTCCGTTCCGCGACGCTGGCTTCCAGGTTGGCTTTTTCATGCGCCAGTTCGGCCGTGCGCTCGGCGATGATGGATTCCAGGCCCCGCCCGTAGGACAGCAGCTTGTCCTGGTTCTCCTTCAGGTCGGCCGCCATGCTGCCGAAGGCGGCGGCCAGGCTGCCGATTTCGTCGCTCAGTTTCACCGCGGAGCCACCGGTTCAGGCTGCAGGCCGGTGGCCGCGAATTCGAGCGCCACATCCAGCGTGTCCAGGAATTCGAGCACCTTGATGGGCTTGGTGAGATAGCGGAAGAAGCCCGCCTGCAGGCCGCGCTCGATGTCGCGCGGGATCGCGTTCGCGCTCAGGGCGACGATCGGAATGTGCGCGGTGACGGCATCCGCTCGCAGGATCTGCATCGCCTTGATCCCGCTCATCCCGGGCAGGTTGATGTCCATCAGGATCACATCGGGCCGTTGCGCGCGCGCGAGCTCGATGCCCTGGTTGCCGTTGCGCGCGCTCAGCAGGCGTATGTCCGGGCGGCGCGTGATGATTTTCTCCACCAGCTGCAGGTTGGCCGGATTGTCCTCGACGTAGAGCAGGGTGTGCGTCGGCGCGCCTTTGGGGGTCTCCGGACGGGCCGGTGCGGTGAGGCCGGTGCCGGCGGCGGCAGGTTCCGGCGTGGCGGCCACGACGAGTTCGATCCAGAACATGCTGCCCTTGCCGACGCTGCTCTGCACGCCGATCGCGCCGCCCATCACTTCGACCAGGCGCTTGGTCACCACCAGGCCGATGCCGGTGCCTTCCTCGGCGCTCCCCTCCTGGCCCAGCCGGTTGAAGGGTTGGAACAGCTGGGCGAGTTTCTCCGGCGACAATCCGTCGCCGGTGTCGGTGACGCTGATGCGCACGCGCTGCGCGGCGCTCGTGTCACATGCCACCACCACCGAACCACCGGCCTGGTTGTACTTGATGGCGTTTGACAGGAGGTTGATCAGCACCTGCTTCACGCGGGTGCGGTCGGCCTTGATGAAGCAGGCGGCGTCGAGGCGCGGAAAGGTGGTGCGGATGCCGCGCTTCTGCGCCTGCGGCTCGATCATGGTCTGGCACTCGAGCATTACTTCGGCGAGCGAGACCGGCTCGAGCGACCAGGACAGTCGTCCCGACTCGATCATCGCCAGGTCCAGGATCTCGTTGATCAGCTCCAGCAGGTACCAGCCCGCCTGCAGGATCTGGGCGATGCCTTCGGTCTGCGAAGCCGTGGGCGGCGGGTCATCGCTTTCCATCAACTGCGCGAAACCCAGGATCGCGTTGAGCGGCGTGCGAAGCTCGTGGCTCATGCTGGAAAGGAAGTCGGATTTCGCGAGGTTGGCCTTTTCCGCGAGCGACTTGGCGTCGGTGAGTTGCGCCTCCGCCTTGCGCAATTCGGTCAGGTCCCGGGTCAGCTTGGCGAAGCCGCGCAGGTTGCCGGCCTGGTCGCGGATCGCGGTGATGACGACGTTGGCCCAGAAGGTCGAGCCGTCCTTGCGCACGCGCCAGTCCTCGTCTTCGAAGCGGCCCTTCGCGGTGGCGGCGTCCAGGTCGCGCTGCGGCGTGCCGCGGTCGATGTCCTCGCGCGGATAGAAGCGCGCAAAATGCTCGCCGACGATGTCCTCGGCGCTGTAGCCCTTGATGCGCTGCGCGCCGCCGTTCCAGCTCACCACGCGCCCGGCCGGATCCAGCATCACGATGGCGTAATCGGTGACGCTTTCCACCATCAGGCGGAAGCTCTCCTCGGTCCAGCGCAGCTGCTCCTCGGCCTGCTTGCGCGCCGAATTGTCGGTGCCGATCAGCAGGTAGCCGATGATCGCGCTGCGGTCGTCGCGCAGCGCCGTGACCGAAACAATGGCGGGGAAGCGGCTGCCATCCTTGCGGAAGTAGGTCAGCTCGTAAATGTCTTCGATGCCGCGCGATGCCTTGAACACCAGCGCTTCGAATCCGGGCGTAATCGTGGTGCCGAGTTCGAGGCTGAGCGCCGCGGCCCGGACGATCAGTTCCCTCGGGTCGGAGATATCGGCCGGGGTGATCTTGTTGATCACCTCGGCGGCGGTGTAGCCCAGCATGCGTTCGGCGCCGACGTTGAAGATCTGGATCACGCCCTTTTCGTCGGTGGCGATGCTGGAGAAATTGGCGCTGTTGAAGATCGCGTCCTGCAGCGCGCCTGCCTTGATTTCGATGTTGGCAAGGTCAGATCTTTGTCCGGACATGCTGCGGCCTCTGCTGACTGAACTACTTTGGCGCTGGCAGGGTCAATCCGCCGTCGCTTTCCCAGCGTTTCTCGGGCGACAGGCCGGAGGCCTCGAAGCGGCGGGCCACTTCGCGCCAGTTCACCACCGGCCACCAGCCTTTCAGGTAATCGGCGCGCCGGTTCTCGTGTTTGAGGTAATAGGCGTGTTCCCAGACATCGTTGACCAGCAGCGGAAAGTGGCCCTGCGTGAGGGGATTGCCGTGACCGGAAGTCGTCAACACCTCGAGCTTGCCGCCGTTGTGCCCGCTGCGCGTCAGCCAGACCCAGCCGGAGCCGAATACTTTTTCGCCCGCTTCGTCGAACCGCGCCTTGAGATTGTCGAGGCCGCCGAAATCGCGTTCCACCGCGTCGGCGAGCGCGCCGGTCAGCTCACCGCCGCCGCCCGGGGACATCGCGCGCCATAGCATGCTGTGATTGAGATGGCCGCCCGCGTTGTTGCACACGGTTGTCCGGACTGCCTGCGGAATGCTGGTCTGGTTGAGCAGCAGCCAGACCGCCGAACGCTCGTGCAACTCTGGATACTTCTCCAGCGCGGCATTCAGGTTCTTCACGTACGAAGCGTGATGCTTGTCGTGGTGCAGCATCATGGTGCGCGCATCGATGTGCGGTTCCAGCGACTCGTGCAGGTAGGGCAGCTCGGGCAGCAGGTGTTTCGACTGGACGGCTTCCAGGGTTTGCATATGCGTCTTCAGGTCAAAGACTGCCGGTCGCCAGCAGCACGACCAGGATGATCACCAGCAGCCCGCCCGCGCCGCTCGGCCCGTAGCCCCAACCCCGGCTGTGAGGCCAGGCGGGGATCACACCCAGCACCGCCAGGATCAGCACGATCAGAAGAATCATTCCGAGTGTCATTTTCGGCTCCTCTTATGGTTGGCGGAATTTTCCCCCCGGCCGGGACGGCCTTCTGTGCGATGTCGTACATACGGGGTCCGGTTTTTGGGCGTAAATGCGGGACCCAAAAGAAAAGAGGACGTCATGAACATCCACCTGGGCCTTACACCGCTGGTCTCGCTGCTCGCCGGGATCCTCATCCTGATCGTGCCGCGGCTGCTGAACTACATCGTCGCGGCCTACCTGATCGTGATCGGCGTCATCGGACTGGCCGGGGCCGGCAACTTCCGCTTCTGATTGCCGAGCCTTACCTCGACCTGCCGCTCCCGGCCATCGTCGGCCAGCAGTATCGCGGCATCCGGTTGCAGGACGCCGTCGATGCTCACGGTGGTGGCCGATGCGCCGCTGGAGTTTTGCATCACCTCGATGCGCAAGACGGTTTCCCCGTAGCGGTAGCGCAGCTTGAATCCGGGCCAGCCGGCCGGCAGGCAGGGTGCGAAATGCAGCCGGCCCGCCGTCAGCCGCAATCCGAGCAGCGATTCGATGACCAGCCGGTACATCCAGCCCGCTGACCCGGTGTACCAGGTCCAGCCGCCGCGGCCGGTATGCGGCGCGACGCCGTAGACGTCGGCGGCGATCACGTAGGGCTCCACCTTGTAGAGCGCGGTCCGTTCGGCCGACTCGCCGTGGTGCAGGGGATTGATCATGCCCAGCAGTTCCCACGCGAGGGCGTTCTCGCCCAGTTCGGCGAACGCCATCGCCGCCCAGATCGCCGCATGGGTGTATTGCCCGCCGTTCTCGCGCACGCCGGGCACATAACCGCGGATGTAGCCCGGATTCTGGTCCGACTTGTCGAAGGGCGGGTCGAGCAGCTGCACCAGCGCCTGGTCGCGGCGCACCAGCCGCTGATCGAGCGCCTGCATGGCCAGGCGCGAGCGCGCGGCGTCGCCCGCGCCCGAGAGCACCGACCAGCTTTGCGCGATGGAGTCGATCTGGCATTCGGCGTTGCTGGCCGAGCCGAGCGGCGTGCCGTCGTCGAAGTAGGCGCGGCGGTACCAGGCGCCGTCCCAGCCGTATTTCTCGATGTTGCCGCGCAGCCGCAGCGCTTCGGCGTCGCAGCGTGCGGCGAACGGCGCGTCGTTTTCGCCGCGCGCGAGCGCGGCGAACTGCGTCAGCACCTGGTGGAGGAAGAAAGCCAGCCACACGCTTTCGCCCTTGCCCTGCGGGCCGACGAGATTCATGCTGTCGTTCCAGTCGCCGGTGCCGATCAGCGGCAGGCCGTGAAACCCGAATCGCAGGCCTCTCACGATCGCGCGCACGCAATGCTGGTACAGGCTCGCGGTTTCCTGCGAGCGCAGCGGCAGGTCGAAATACGAATCTTCCTCGGCACTCACGGCGCGGCCGTCGAGGAACTGGCTCTGCTCCTGCAGGATCGCGCGGTCGCCGGTGCAAAGCACATAGCGGCAAACCGCCAGCGGCAGCCAGAGATAGTCGTCCGAGCAATGCGTGCGCACGCCGCGGCCGGAGGGCGGGTGCCACCAGTGCTGCACGTCGCCCTCCAGGAACTGGCGCGACGCGCAGAGCAGCAGGTGCTCGCGCACCAGCCGCGGCTCGGCGTGCACCAGCGCCATCACGTCCTGCAGCTGATCGCGGAATCCGAACGCGCCGCCCGACTGGTAGTGACCGCTGCGGCCCCACAACCGGCAGGCCATGGTCTGGTAGACCAGCCAGCCGTTGCACAGCATGTCGAGCGACCGGTCCGGTGTTTCGATCTGCACGGCGCCGAGTGTTTTCTTCCAGTATTGCCGCACTGCGTCCAGCGCCGCGTGCGCGGTGCCGGATTTGCGCAGCCGCAGCACCAGGCGGCTCGCGTCGCCGGCGCCGCGCCCGACGCCGGTGCGGAAGATGATCTCGCGCGACGCGCCGTCGGCGAGCTCGAACGGAATCTGGATCGCCGCACAGGGATCCATGGCCGCACCCACCTTGCCGGACAGGCGGGCCCGCGAAAGCGCGGCCGGATCGCGCAGGCTGCCGTTGCGCCCGACGAATTCGCCGCGATCGCCGCTGATGGTGCGCGTCACGTCGTCCACGTCGAAGAACGCGACCTGGCCCGAGAACTCCGGGTTGTAGGTGTTACGCGCGAGCAGCGCACCGCTGTCGGCGTCGATTTCGGTGACTACGTGCATGCTGGATTTCGACCGCAGGTCGCCCAGCACCCATTCCAGGTAACCGGTGGCGGAGAGCCGGCGCGGCCGGCCGCTGGCGTTGCGCACTTTCAGGACCGCGAACTTGACCGGCTGGTCGAGGGCCACGTACACCGTCAATTCGGTGACGATGCCATCTTCGCTGTGTTCGAACACGCTGTAGCCGAATCCGTGCCGCGTGACATAGGGCCCCGCACCGCGGCAGGGCAGCGGGGTCGGCGACCAGAAATGTCCCGTTTCCTCGTCGCGCAGGTAGAGGGCTTCGCCGCTCGCGTCGCTCACGGCGTCGTTGTTCCAGGGCGTGAGGCGGAATTCGTGCGCGTTCTCGTGCCAGGTGTACGCCGAACCGCTATCGGATACCACGCTGCCGAAGTGCGGATTGGCGAGCACGTTTACCCAGGGCGCGGGCGTCGCCTGCGGATGGGTCGTCGTGATCACGTACTCGCGTCCGTCCGGCGTGAAGCCGCCGAGCCCGTTGTCGAAGACCAGTTCGCGCGGCTGTTGCGGGCCGGTACTGCGCGCCGGGGTCGCCGGCGCCGCGCTGCGCGCGCGCGTCGGCGCGAAGTGCGCGATGGGCGCTTCGGCTGCGGGACGCCGCTTTACCTGGTCGGCGAACGACCCCTGGCTGTCGGTGAAGACCGCGCGCGCGACCGATTGCAGCAGGATCCGGTCCTCGTTCGGAATCTGGTCGGCGGAGCGCACGAAAATTCCGCCCGGACGGTCGATCACGTTCGCTTCCACGCCCGCCGCGATCAGGCCCATGATCTGGTCGTGCAGCAGCTGGCGGTAACCGCCGCGCTCTTCGTTCCAGATCACCAGGTCCACCGCGAGCCCTTTGAGACGCCAATAGGCGTGGGCCTGCACCAGCTGGCGCGCGAGTTCGATGTTCGCCGGGTCCTTAAGCTGCACCAGCACGATCGGCAGGTCGCCCGAGATGGCGTAGCCCCAGAGGCCGGATTGCCCGCGCCGGTTCTTGGCGATCAGGCCTGCATCTGCGCGCAGCAACGCGTTCGCATGGATGATCGAACTGGCGAGGCGCCCGTAGAGCTGCGCGTCGGCCTCGCTCACATTGATCTGCCGCAACGCCACCTGGCTATGGGTCCACGCCATTTCGAACGCGCGGTCGGCGAGGCGCCGGTCCTGGTATTTCTCGGCCAGCTGCAGGCAGGCGGCGCGACTCTCGCCGATGCCGGTGACCATGTCGAGCGTGGCGGCCTGTCCGGGTTCGAGCGCGACGCGCTGCCGGATCGCGACGATGGGGTCGAGCACCGAGCCCTGGCTGCCCGAGAGCGGGGCGGCATCGCGCAGCGCCTGCGGATCGGCGGTACTGTTGCCGCGCCCGATGAAGCGGGCGCGGTCTGTTTCGTAGGAGGTTTCCACCACCTCGGCGCCGTGCACCACCATCAGGTGCAGCATCCACGGCGTCGGTTCGTCGCGTGAGCGCGGACGGCGCGTGCACAGGATGGCCTGCCGCGCGCGCACGATCTCGGTTTGCACGAACAGCTTGCTGAACGCCGGGTGCAGGGCATCGGCCGAAGCGGTGGCGAGCACCACTTCCGCGTAGCTGGTGACCTCGAGGATCCTGCGCTTGCGCGAGCGGTTGGTGATGCGCACCCGGCGCAGCTCGATGTCGTCTTCGGGCGACACGACGATTTCGGTGTGCGTGTCGAACTCCGGATCGTGCCGCCGG
Organism: Betaproteobacteria bacterium; assembly: GCA_039931635.1. GTDB lineage: Bacteria > Pseudomonadota > Gammaproteobacteria > Burkholderiales > SG8-39 > RBG-16-66-20. Next base: position 10,079 of record JBDTRO010000058.1, read on the forward strand.
AATTCGACTCGTTGCTCGGTGAAGATCGCCTCGTAGGCCTCGGTGCGCTTGAGCGTGGGCTGGAAGGCCGAGGACCAGACCTTGCCGGTCTTCACGTCGCGCAGGTAGCAGAACGTGCCCCAGGGATCGCCGGTGCCGTCCTCGCGCCAGCGGGTGACCGCGATGTCCTTCCAGCGGCTGTAGCCGCCGCCGGCATTCGTGATCATCACGTTGTAGCGGCCGTTGGA
>JBDTRO010000059.1:0-8692 GCA_039931635.1 Betaproteobacteria bacterium
CTTCGAACTCCAGGACCTTGATGCCGGCGAGGGGACCCATGGCCGGAATCATAGCGTGCGCACTCTGTGCGCGACGGTGACGCCGCCCAGCACGCCGGCGATTTTCTGCGCCACGACCTTGGTCAGCAGCGCCACGTCGTCCAGGATCGTGGCGATGTCGTCGATCAGGGCAAGAAGGCTGCTGGCGGCCATGCGCTGCCAGTCTAACCGACGTGCTATACAGCCCGGATCGAGCCAGCCGGAGGGAAATGCCGTGTCAGAACTTCTGAAGCGCACCGATCGCCTGTGGAATGGGGAAGCGAGCACCGCGCAGGCGGAATTCCATCCGTTCGCAGGTCCACGGCTGCTCGAGGAACTCGCGCCCGGCGTCGCGTTCTTCAAGGCCTTCGTCAATGTCACTGCGGTGAGGACGGACGATGGCCTGGTTCTCGTGGACACCGGCGCCTACCTCCCGGCCTCGCACATGCTGAGTTTCAAGGCGGTGCGCGGCTGGAACCGCGAGCGCCTGCACACGGCGATCTATACGCACGGCCACGTCGACCACGCCTACGGCCTGCCACCTTTTCTTGCCGAAGCACGCGAACGCGGCTGGCATTCGCCTGCCATTGTCGGGCATGACAACGTGCTGCCGCGCATGCAGCGATACGTTCGCACCGCGGGCTATAACTCCGTCATTAATACGCGGCAGTTCGCCGTCGAGACGAAATGGCCGGTGGAGTTCCAGCCGCCCACGCAAACCTACGTCGACGCGCTCGAGCTTTCCGTGGGCGGCACGCGATTCCAGTTGCACCACGCGAAGGGCGAAACCGACGATCACACCTGGGTGTTCCTGCCCGACACGAAAACGCTGTGCACCGGCGACCTGTTCATCTGGGCGGCGCCCAACGCCGGCAATCCGCAGAAAGTGCAGCGCTACGCGGTGGAATGGGCGGCGGCGCTGCGCGCCATGGCGGCGCTCAGGCCCGAGCTGCTGCTGCCCGGCCACGGGCTGCCGATCGCCGGCGCCGCGCGCGTGCAGGAGGCGCTGCTGGACACGGCCGCGTACCTGGAGTCGCTGGTAAACCAGACGCTGGAGCGTTTGAACGCAGGCCAGACGCTCTATGAAATCCTCGACGGCGTGCGCCCGCCGGCGGCGCTGGAAGAAAAACCGTATCTACGGCCGGTCTACGACGAGCCGGAATTCATCGTGCGCAACCTGTGGCGCTGCTTTGGCGGCTGGCACAGCGGCGTGCCGAGCGAACTCAAGCCGGCGCCGCGCCGCGCGCTGGGCAAGGAACTTGCGGCGCTGGCCGGCGGCATTGAACGCCTGCTCGAGCGCAGCCGCGAGCTGGTGACTGCGGGCGATCCGCAACTCGCTGCACACCTGGTGGACTGGGCTGCGGACGCCGAGCCGGCGAGCCGCGAAGTGCATGCGGCGCGTGCCGCCGTCTACCGGGTGCTGATGGACGGCGCGTCTTCGACGATGTCGCGCGGCATCTACGGCGCGGCGGCGCGGGATTCGGAGGCGAAGTCGGCCTCCGGCGGCTAGTGGATGCCGATTGCCGCTTCGATGTCGCGCACCATCGCGACCAGGCGCGGGCCGATGTCTTCCTCGAGCTGGCCTTTTTTCACCATGAACGCGGGTATGCCGCAGTTGAAGGTGACGATCTCGCCGTCCACGTTGCGCCGCATCGGCGTGCCGACGGCGTGCACTTCGCGCTTCAGATCGCCGGTCGAGACGCAGTAGCCCTTGCCGCGCAGGTCCTCCATGCTCTTGTCGATCTGCGCCTTGTGCTTGCGCAGCATCTCCGGCTCCTTCACCTTCATCTGGTTCAGCACCGCCTCGCGCTCCGGCGGTGTGCAGGCATAGAGGAAGGCGCGGCCGATCACCGATTGCGCGATCGGCACCGCGGTGCCGATGTCGGGCAGCGTGGTGAGATTGCCGCTGCGGCAGGATTCCACGTACACCATGTTCAGCCGGTCGCGGATTCCCATATTGACCGAACCCTTGACGTAGTCGGCGAGCTCCTTCATGAACGGGCGCGCGATCTGACGTATGCTCATCGAGGCGAGGAGCGGGTAGCCGATCGAAAGCACCGCGGAGCCGAGCTGGTATTTCCCGAGGCGCATGTTGTGGCGCAGGTAGCCCAGCTTGGTGAGCGTGTAGGTGAGGCGCGAAACGGTCGGCTTGGGCAGGCCGGTGCGCACCGAGATTTCCTTGTTGCCGAGCATCGGCTCGAGCGGCGTGAAGCAGCGCAGCACCTCCAGGCCGCGAGCGAGCGTGGTCGCGAACTGGCGGTCGCCCTCGTGCTCGTAGCTGAAGGGCGCGGCGGCCGGGGACAGCGATGCGGTAGGCTCGGATGCGCCCATGGAACTCCTCCCTGATTGGACCTGCAGGATGTTTCGCATTTCGATATTCCATCCGTGGCAACGGCCTGTCAACTTAGTCATACGACATTTCACATAGAGAAACAATCATGTCCAAGTCCTTGTTTGAATTGAACGGCAAAGTCGCGATCGTGACCGGGTCCACGCGCGGCATCGGCAAGTCGATGGCCGAGGAACTGGCGCGTGCCGGCTGCAAGGTCGTCGTCTCCAGCCGCAAGGCCGAGGCCTGCGAAGCCGTGCGCGCGGAACTCGCAAAACAGGGCTTCGAGGTGCTCGCGCATCCTTGCAACGTCTCGCGCAAGGAGGAACTCAAGGCGCTGGTGGACGCCACCGTCGCCAAATGGGGCCGCATCGACATCGCGATCGCCAATGCAGCGGTGAACCCGTACTACGGGCCGTTGACCGAGATTCCCGACGAGGCCTTCGACAAGGTGTTCCTGAACAACGTGAAGAGCGTGCTCTGGCTTGCGGCCCTTACGCTGCCGGGGATGGCCGAGCGCGGCGGCGGTAGTTTCATCACGGTGGGCTCGATCGGCGGCATCAGCGCCAACACGGTGATCGGCGCCTACGGCATGTCCAAGGCCGCCGACCATCACCTGGTGCGCAACCTCGCCGCCGAATGGGGGCCGAAGAACGTGCGCGTGAATGCCATCGCCCCCGGTCTCATCAAGACCGATTTTGCCAAGGCGCTCTGGGAAGACGACAAGCGCCGCGCCGAGCGCGAAGCCGCCACGCCCTTGCGGCGGTTGGGCGTGCCGCGCGACATCGGCGGCATCGCGGTGTTTCTTGCTTCCGATGCCGCGGCGTTCATCACGGGACAGGTCATCGTCGCCGACGGCGGGGTGACGATTCTTTGAAGGCGTACCGCGTCTTCGAGGGCGGGAAGTTCGGCAGCGGCAGGTTTTGCGAGATGGGCCGGGACGAACTGGACGCCGGCAACGTGGTGGTGCGCATCGCCCACGCGAGCGTCAACTACAAGGACGCGCTCACGGCGCGCGGCAAGGCGAAGATTGCGCTCAAGTTTCCGGTCGTGGCGGGGATCGACCTGGCCGGCACGGTCGACGAATCCGCCGACGCCCGCTTCAAGCCCGGCGACGAAGTCATCGTGCACAGCTTCGGCCTTGGCGCCGACCACGACGGCGGTTACGCCGAGTTCGGGCGCTTTCCCGCCGACTGGGTGATTCCGCTGCCCGAAGGATTGTCCCTGTTCGACGCGAGCGCTCTTGGCGTCGCGGGGCATACCGCCGCGCACGCGATCGACCTGATGCAGCTGAACGGTCTCACGCCTGACAAGGGCAAGATCCTCGTCAACGGCGCGACCGGCGGCGTGGCGAGCATCGGCATCGACCTGCTGTCGAAACTGGGTTTCCACGTGGTCGCGCTGTCCGGGAAGATGGCCGAGGCCGACTACCTGCGCTCGCTGGGTGCGGCCGATGTGCTCGATCGCAAGGCGATGCAGTTCGGCACGCGGCCGCTGGAATCGCCGCAGTGGGCGGGCGCGCTGGATTCGGTCGGCGGCGAGCAATTGGCCTGGCTGGCGCGCACCATGCACAAGGACGGCGTCATCGCCGCCTTCGGCAACGCGGGCGGCACGGAATTTAAAGGCAGCGTGCTGCCCTACATCCTGCGCGGCGTGCGGCTGCTCGGTGTCAACGTCAACAACCCGGTCGAGCGCATGAAATTCCTCTGGAACCGGCTGGCGACGGATCTCAAGCCGCGGCATCTGGACCGCATCGCCCGCCGCATCCGCTTCGAGCAGCTGGAGAGCGCGTTCGACGACCTGCTCGCGGCACGCGTTCGCGGCCGTCAAGTAGTGGATTTTTCGCTGGGCTAGGGGGAGTAACTAAGTTTTTGAAGGTCCGCTTTCGGCCAGGAGCGGTCATTCGTAACCAGCGCAATTTGCCCCTTCGGACCACCTTAACGTTGCCTTCAGCGGCGCGCCGCTCTTGGCGCGTCCGCTGCAAGGCGTGGTTGGGCGTCTTATCGAGCGGGCTTCGCCGACAACGGTGCAAGACCGCTTGGATGAGGCGATCACTGAATCGCGGTATCGAAGAATTTGTTGCATGCGTTGCAAAAATACTTGCTTGGCTTGGGGCCGTTAGGGATCAGTTTCATCTTACTTGTCGCTGCGGCAATGGTGACCGTACGCCCAACAATGCCCACTTGGACATTGGCAGTATCAGAAGAGCCGCAACGCGGACATGCGGAAAGCACAGCACCTTCAAACCAGAGTATTGATTTCAGAATTCCTGGATACATTGCTTCGAGTTGATTGAGAGTGCGTTCGTCGATCTTTAGCATCGAATGCAAAGAGAACTTATGTATGGTGTTGCGGCATTATTCCATCTTTGCGCGTGGCTTGGATACGCCCAACGCCGGCGCACAGCCGCGGCGAGTCCGTCGGCTGGAGCGCCTGGTTGAGCTTCATTACTATTTGTCCAGTGGCTCGATTGGCTGTTTGGTCAAAATCAGCCGTTTTCTCATCACTTGTTAGGCGGCTGACGCAACTGCTGTTCTTCACATCAATCACCCAAGCCACTCTCCCACTCGGCAAGGTGGACCAATATGAACGTCGTTTCCTTCGGGAGAGCCTGATACCACTCCTTCGCTGGATCGTGCCACGAGTTTGATTCTGGAAGCAGGTATCTCTCGAAGTCTCGCGGCTGCACCAACGCCGCCTCGTCGATGTAGCCGACATTCTCTGAGACGTCGCGCAGCAGGCCATCGCGTCTTAGCGCTGCCGAATCCACTTGAGCGATGATCTGCGAGATCACCACGAATTTTCGCTCGCGCCAACCGATCGCTACGAGAGTGGTTTCGAACGCAGCCATGGTGCCGCCTAACGTACCGGTAAACCGACAAGTTGCAATGTGCAGGTAGTCATCGAGGCTTGAGAAACGGTTGCTGCGGACGGGCATTGCGATTCTCACACATGGCGACACTCGATGATTCTAAAATTCGAACTCGAGAGCCCGCAACTTAGGGCAGCGTCGAGCCATTTGCCCTGTTGAGGTTTTAGAGTGTCGCGTAGTTCCGGCCATTTGCTCTCGATAAAAAGAACATCGTCGCCACGCCAGCAGAATATGTCCCAGCAGCCACTGGCTCGCCCCGCGGCAGACGAGATCCGATCGTGCAATGCCATCACAGCCGGTGGCACAACGGCAAACGCACGCGGTTCCCAAGTACGTAGAAACTGCCTTGGCCGATAGACCCAAGCGCCTTCCCACCCCTCTGACTCGCGAGCAGCCAGAATCTGAAGTTCAGAGAAGGGACGGTCTGGTGGACCTACAACCGGCTTTCCATTCCAGTCGCTGTCTGGCCGGGCACCCGTCCACTCTCGAAATGAAAGCTGGACAAGTGGGATGCGCAAGATCTTTCCGGACGGCAATGTTACTGAAGTGACAGATTCCATCCCCGCACTCTCCAGATCATCGCGACACCCTTCGAGGACGCCCAACGTAAAGTAGTAAGCCTACAAGACGGAGTGTATTCCGTCTGTAGTCAGGGTAGTGGGGCAAGACCCCTACGAATCAAGCCGTTCCGATACTGCGCGGCTGTACAAAAACCTGTTGAATGGTATTCGAGCGGCAATGGCGGATTTTCCTTTTCCTCCATCGGATCGCGGCCAGCCGCACCTTCTAGAGTGGGTGCGCAACGTGTTGTGCGGGCGAATATCATCCCTTGCGGGCGAATGACCGCGTCGGGTCGGAAGCGGTCGTTCAAGCTGAGGCACTACCCGACCAGGAGTCAGGCGAGGGCGCCCGCGTCCACGCGTACCGGGGTGCCGGTGACCAGCGAGGCGGCGGGAGAAAGCAGCCACACCACCAGCCCGGCGACTTCGTCCGGGGTGCCGAAATGCCCGAGCGACTGGCGCGCGAGCATCAGTTCGCGCATCCCGTCGGCCTCAAACAGGGGTCCCGCAAGCGGTGTCTCCACCGGACCGGGACACACGCAGTTGACGCGGATGCCGTTGCGGCCGTAACTGCGCGCGGCGGCGCGGGTCAGTCCGACCACCGCGTGCTTCGACGCGGTGTAGGCCGGGAGCATCGGGCTGCCGATGAGGCCCGCCACTGAGGCGGCGTTGACGATCGAGTAGCCGCCCTCGGGAGCAGGGTTCAGGAGCATGGCGCGGATCTGCGCCTGCATGCAGAGCCACACGCCGCGCACGTTCACCGCCATCACGCGCTCGAAGTCCGCAAGCGAGACGCCGGCCATCGGTCCCACGGGTCCGAGCACGCCGGCGCCGTTGAACGCGCCGTCGATGCGTCCGTAGGCGCCCAGGGCGCGCTCGGTGAAGCCCTTCACCGAGGCTTCCTGCGTGACGTCGAGCGCCAGCGCGATCGCCTCGGCGCCGCGCTCGCGCGCGAGGCGCGCGGTATCCGCGGCAGCGTCGGCGTCGAGATCGCCGACGGCGATGCGCGCGCCTTCGGCGGCAAGCTTGAGCGCGGTCGCGCGCCCGAAGCCTGAACCGGCGCCAGTGATAACGATGGACCTGGCGTGCATGCGGCGCTCAGCCCTTGCCCTGCATTTCCAGCACCTCGCGCCCCCTGGGCGCCGGCGTGTCCCGCCGCAGCGCCTGCAGCGGGCGGCCCCATTCGGTTACGTCATGGCTTTTCACGTGTGCCGTTCCTCCGTGCCGGCCGGCGGGCAGAGAATTCGATTGACTGAACGCAAGCCGATTCCCTACATTAGCAGCTTGACCCGGGGAGGGGCATGGCACCTGCAAAGATCATGCGCGTTCGCGTCGACGGCGAGCGCTGTCAGGGGCACAACCGCTGCTGCCTGCTCGCGCCCGAACTGTTCGAGGCCGATGAACTCGGCAACGCGCGCGTCAAGGGCGATGGTGTCGTGCCGCCGCAACTTGAAGCCAAGGCGCAGCTCGCGATGAAGAACTGTCCCGAGCACGCCGTGAGGGTCACCCATGAATAGCAGCAATCCGCGTCATCCGCCGGTCAAGGACTGGGCCACCGACTTCGACCACCGCGATGCGAGCTGGGTCGAGAATCCGTTTCCGATCTGGGACGAGCTGCGCGGCCGCGGCCCCGTCGCGCACTCGAAGCGCTTCGAGGACGGCGCCTACTTCGCTTCGCGCTACGCCGAGGTGCGCGAGATCGCGTACGACTCGGAGCACTTCTCCTCGCGCCGCGTGATCGTGCGCGAGAAAAAGGTGCCGACCCAGCCGGCGCCGCCGATCACCTCCGACCCGCCCGAGCACACGCCGGCACGCAAGCTGCTGCTGCCTGCGTTTGCGCCGCAGGCCATCGCGCGCCTCGAACCGAGGGCGCGCGCGCTGTGTCGCGAACTCCTGGATGCCATTGGCGACGCGAAGAGTTGCGATGCGGCGGTGGATTACGCGCAGCACATCCCGGTGCGCCTGATCGCCCACATGCTCGGCGTGCCGGAGCAGGACGGCGATCTGTTCCGCCGCTGGATCCACCTGGTGCTCGAGGTTGGCAACAGCGACGAAACGGTGATTCTCCCGGCGCTGCAGGAAATGAGCGTCTATTTCATGACTGAAATCAAGAAGCGGGGGACGCATCGCAGCGACGATCTGATCAGCTTCCTGCTTGACGCGAAAATGGAAGGCCAGCCGTTGCCCGATCCGCACCTGCTCGGCACGCTGCGGCTGCTGCTGATCGCGGGTATCGACACCACCTGGAGCGGCATCGGCGCGAGTTTGTGGCATCTCGCGACCCATCCTGAAGACCGCCGCCGCCTGGTGGCGGATCCGTCGCTCATGCCCACCGCCATCGAGGAATTCCTGCGCGCCTATGCGCCGGTGACGATGGCCCGCGAGGTGGTGAAGGAAACGACCGTCGGCGGCTGCCCGTTCAAGGAAAGAGGGCAGGTGCTGCTCTCCTTTCCGGCCGCCAACCGCGACCCCGCGGTGTTCGCCGATGCGGACAAGGTGCTTATCGACCGCGCCGAGAACCGGCATGCGGCGTTCGGCCTCGGGCGCCATCGCTGCCTCGGCTCCAACCTCGCGCGCCTTGAAATGACGGTCGCGATCGAGGAATGGCTCGCACGCTTTCCGGAATTCAGGCTCGCAGACGGCGCGAAAGTGACCTGGTCCGAGGGCACGGTGCGCGGCCCGCGCCGCCTGCCGGTCGCATTCAACTGAACTGAGTCCGGCGTCCTTGAACGGCGGCTCTCGCCTGGACGCAGTCATCGTCGGCGCGGGCTTCGCCGGCATGTACATGCTGCACCGGGCGCGCCAGCTGGGATTGAAGGCGCGCGTCTTCGAGGCGGGTTCCGGCGTCGGCGGAACCTGGTACTGGAACCGTTACCCCGGCGCGCGCTGCGACGTCGAGAGCCTCGAATACTC
>JBDTRO010000060.1:0-18785 GCA_039931635.1 Betaproteobacteria bacterium
TGTATGTCGACGACCGCGCCGATCCGGACATGGCGGTGCGCCTCGCGGACAACGCCAAGACGCAGCGCTACGGCACCTGCAACACCATGGAGACCCTGCTGGTGGCCGAAGGCATTGCAGCGCAGATTCTGCCTCGTATTGGAAAGATTTTTCTTGAGAAATCCGTTGAAATCCGCGGTGACGAGACCACCCGAAACCTGATTCCAGATTCGAAGGCAGCCACGGAGAAGGACTACTTCACGGAATGGCTCGCGCCCGTCGTCTCGATCCGGGTGGTGAAAGGCCTGGACGAGGCGATCGCGCATATCGCCAGGTACGGCTCGCAGCACACCGACGCCATCGTCACCGGGGACCAGGCGCGCGCCGAGCGTTTCCTGCGCGAAGTGGATTCGAGCTCGGTGCTGGTGAACGCCTCCACCCGCTTTGCCGATGGTTACGAGTACGGTTTGGGCGCCGAGATCGGTATTTCAACCGACAAGCTCCATGCCCGCGGCCCGGTCGGCCTCGAGGGCCTGACGACGCAGAAGTTCGTCGTCCTCGGACACGGCGAAGTGCGCAGTTAGTGGCGCCGCATTGACACTTCGGATCGGCATCCTCGGCGGCACGTTCGACCCGGTCCACAACGCGCACCTCGCGATCGCCAGCGCCGCGCTGCATGCGCTCGGACTGCAGCAGGTCCTCTGGGTGCCGACCGGCGTGCCGCCCTACCGTCCGGCACCGGTCGCCGCAGCCAGCCACCGTGTCGCGATGCTCAAGCTCGCGATCGCGGGCGAACCGCGCTACACAGTGGATGAACGCGAACTCGCGCCCGGCGCGAGCGGCTTTACCTTCGACACGCTTTCGTCGCTCCGGAAAGATCATCCCGAAGCATCCTTTGTCCTGCTGATGGGTGCCGATCAGTACGAAAAGCGCGAATCCTGGCATCGCTGGCGGGACCTCGTGCAACTATGCCGGATTGCCGTGATCGAACGTCCAGACTCGCCAAAACCCCAGGGAGATGCCCTCCACGTGCCCATGCCTCCGCAGGAGATCTCGGCAAGCGATATCCGCGCGCGCCTCGCGCACGGCGAGGATGTTGCCGCGATGCTCCCACCGCCCGTGCTCGGCTACATCAAGGAAAAAGGTCTATACCGCTGATGGATATCCGCGTAAAGCAGCGCGCCGTGGTCGAGGCGCTCGAGGACGTGAAGGGGCGCGACATCGTGGTTTTCAACGTCGCGAAGCAGACCGCCTATTTCGAGCGCGTCGTGATCGCCAGCGGCGATTCCAACCGGCAGGTCAATGCGCTTGCCGCGCACGTGCACAAGACGCTCAAGGAGATGGGGGCGAAAGTCGTCGGCGTCGAGGGCCGCAGCAACGGCGAGTGGGTGCTGGTGGACCTGGGCGACATCGTCGTCCACGTGATGCACCCGGCGGTGCGCAGCCACTACAACCTGGAAGAACTCTGGGGCGGCAGCGAAGTGAAGATGAAAAAGGAAAGCAAGCCAGCGAAACCGGCCAGGAAGAAAAGCGCGGCAAATGCGAAGCGTGCCGTCGCAAGGAAGAAGCCCGCCCGTGGCAAGACTGCACGTCCTCGCCGTCGCAAATAGGCTGCCGGCCTGGGCCGCAGCGGCGCGCGACGAATACCTCGGCCGCATGCCGCGCGGCTATGAAGTTCAGCTGCTGCAGCTCAAGCCCTCGTCCGCGGGCAAAATCCAGGAGCGGATCCCAAAGGCCACCCGCCTGGTCGCGCTCGATGAACGCGGCAAGGACCTGACCACCGCGCAGTTCGCCGCGCTGCTTGCCGAACCCACGACATTCATCATCGGCGGCGCCGACGGCCTGGACCCGGCGTTGAAAAAGAAGGCATCGCTGCTGCTGCGCCTGTCCGCGCTCACGTTGCCGCATGCGCTGGCGCAGGTGGTGCTGTGCGAACAAATTTACCGCGCCGCAACGCTCCTTACCGGCCATCCCTACCACCGCGAATAGCCTTAAACTTCGCGGTCCCGTGATCACGCAGCTCGATCGCAGCATCTATCTTGCTTCTCGCAGCCCGAGAAGGCGCGAACTGCTGTCGCAGATCGGGGTGCGCTTCCAGGTCCTGATGTTCCGCGACCGACCCGATACCGACGCCGAACTGGACGAAGCAGTACTCGAAGGCGAAATGCCGCGCGTCTACGTCGAGCGCGTCGCGCGCGCCAAGGCGCAGGCCGGCTGGAAGCGGCTCGAGCAGCGCAATTTGCCGCGTGCCGCGGTACTCGCGGCCGACACCACGGTGGCGATCGACGGGCGAATTCTCGGCAAGCCTGCCGATCGGCGCGAGGCGGCCGACATGCTGGGCGCCCTGTCGGGCCGCCGGCACGAAGTCCTGAGCGCGATCGTGCTCAAGTACGAAGCGCAGATCGAGTGCGCGGTGTCGGTTTCGGAAGTCGAATTCAGGGTCCTCTCGCAGGACGACATCCGCCAGTACGTCGGCACCGGCGAGTGCGACGACAAGGCGGGCGCGTACGCCATTCAGGGCCGCGCCGCGCAATTCGTCACCCGCCTGCAGGGCAGCTTCTCGGGCGTCATGGGGCTGCCTCTGTACGAAGCGGCGCAGATGCTCGAGCGCATGGAAGCACAGCGGGAACGGCGCCGATGAACGACGAAATCCTCGCGTGCCAATGAACGAGGAGATCCTCGCGTGCCAATGAACGAGGAAATCCTCGCGTGCCAATGAACGAGGAAATCCTCGCGTGCCAATGAACGAGGAAATCCTCGTTAATGTAACGCCACAGGAGACGCGCGTCGCGGTCCTCGCCGCCGGCCAAGTGCAGGAACTGGTGGTGGAGCGCGAGGCAAGCCGCGGGCTGGTCGGCAACATCTACGTCGGGCGCGTCGCACGCGTGCTGCCCGGCATGCAGTCGGCCTTCGTCGAGATCGGCCTGGACCGTGCCGCCTTCCTGCACGTCGCCGATCTCCAGGAGCACCGCAAGTCGCATGAGAACGGCAGGGCGGAACCCGGCAAGCCGATCGAGAAAATGCTCGCCGAAGGACAGCCCCTGACCGTGCAGGTGCTTAAGGACCCGATGGGCAGCAAGGGCGCACGGATCTCGACCCAGCTGTCGCTCGCCGGGCGCCTGCTCGTCTACCTGCCGCAGGACCCGCATATCGGCATCTCCCAGCGCATCGAGGACGAGGCCGGTCGCGCGGCGCTGCGCGAGAAGCTGAAGGCGCTGATTCCCGCCGACGAGAAGGGCGGCTTCATCCTGCGCACTCTCGCGGAAGGGGCGAGCGACGATGAATTGCGCGCCGACATCGAGTACCTGGGCAACCTGTGGCGCGACATCGACCAAAACGCGCTGGGCGCGCCGCCGCCCAAGCTGGTCCACCAGGGCCTGTCGCTCGCGCAGCGCGTGCTGCGCGACATGGTTTCAGGCGGCACCTCCGCGGTGCGCGTGGACTCGCGCGAGAACCACCAGAAGCTGGCCGCTTTCGCGCGTGCGTACATGCCGGCGCTGGTCGACAAGCTGCAGCATTACACCGGCGAGCGGCCGCTGTTCGAGCTCTACAACGTCGAGCAGGAAATCGAAAAGGCGCTGTCGCGCCGCGTCGACCTGAAATCCGGCGGCACGCTGGTGATCGACCAGACCGAGGCGATGACCACGGTGGACGTCAACACCGGCGGCTTCGTCGGCCAGCGCAACTTCGACGAAACCGTGTTCAAGACCAACCTCGAAGCGGCGCAGGCGATCGCGCGCCAGCTGCGGCTGCGCAACCTGGGCGGCATCATCGTGGTCGATTTCATCGACATGGATTCCGCGGAACACCGCGCCGCCGTGCTGGAGGAGTTCCGCCGGGCGCTCGCGCGCGACCCTACGCGCATGACCGTAAGCGGCTTCACCGCCCTCGGCCTGGTGGAGATGACGCGCAAGCGGACCCGGGAATCGCTCGCGCACGTGTTGTGCGAAACCTGTCAAACGTGCGGCGGGCGCGGCCAGGTAAAGACCGCCCGCACCGTGTGTTACGAAGTACTGCGCGAGATCCTGCGCGAGTCGCGCGCCTTCAACGCGCGCGAGTTCCGGGTGCTCGCCTCGCAGTCCGTCTGCGACCTGTTCCACGAGGAGGAGTCCGGCGCGCTGGCGATGCTGGCGGAATTCATCGGCAAGCCGGTGTCGGTCCAGGTCGAAACCGGCTATTTGCAGGAACAATACGATATTGTCCTGCTATGACCGATATCTGCTTTACGCCCGCCAGAAAACTTGCCGCGCTCATCCGCAGCCGCAAGCTTTCCGCGACCGAGGTGATGCAAGCCTTCATCGCGCAGATCGAGCGCGTGAATCCGAAGGTCAACGCGATCGTGACGTTCTTGCCCGAACTCGCGCTCTCCGGAGCAAGAAAATTCGACCGGAATTTCAAGTCGAACAAATCCAGGCCACTGGCGGGCCTGCCGATCGCCTACAAGGACAACGTGCCGACACGCGGCATCCGCACCACCCACGGCTCGCCGGTATACCGCGACAACGTGCCGACGGAGGACCACCTTCTTGTCGAACGGCTGTCGGCGGCCGGTGCGATCACCATCGGCAAGACCAATCTGCCGGAGTTCGCCGCCGGCAGCCACACGTTCAACACGGTGTTTGGCGCCACGCTGAATCCCTACGACAGCTCCAGGAGTGCCGGCGGCTCCTCGGGCGGCGCCGCGGCGGCAACGGCCTGCGGCATGCTGCCGTTTGCCGACGGCGGGGACCTCGCCGCTTCGCTGAGGAATCCGGGCAACTACTGCAACGTGGTCGGTTTCCGGCCCTCGCCAGGTCGCGTTCCCGCCTGGCCGGCGCCGAACGCCTGGAGCATGATGGGCGTGCTCGGCCCGATCGCGCGCACGGTGGATGACACCGCGTTCCTGCTCTCGGCGATGGCCGGCCCCGATCCGCGCGCGCCGCTTTCCATTTCCGAGCCGGGGTCGGTATTTGCAAGTTCGCTCAACAGAAAATTCAAGAACGTCCGCGTCGCCTGGAGCCGGGACCTCGGCGGCCTGCCGGTGGACCCGCGAGTCAGCGCGGTGCTCGAGAAGCAAAAACGCGTTTTCAAGGACCTCGGCTGCGAGCTGGTGGAAGACTGCCCGGACTTCAGCGGCGCGACCGAGGCTTTCGAGACCCTGCGCGCGGTCTCGTTCGTCCAGGGCTACGGCGAGCTGGTTAAGACGCGGCGGAGCGAAGTCAAGCAGACGGTGATCTGGAACGTCGAGCAGGGCCTGCGGCTCACGCCGGAAAAAATCGCGCGCGCGGAAGGGCTGCGCAGCGAGCTCTTCCACCGCATGCGCCGGTTTCTGGAACGCCATGAATTCTTCCTCTGCCCGGTGAACCAGCTGCCGCCGTTCCCGGCCGGGATCGAATACCCGACGCAGATCGCGGGTGTGAAGCTCGGCAACTACCTCGACTGGATGAAGAGCTGCTACTACATCACCATCACCAGCCACCCCGCGATCTCGGTGCCGGCGGGATTCACGGATGATGCCAAGCCCCTGCCGGTCGGCCTGCAGATCGTCGGCCGCTACCGCGACGATTTCGGCGTGCTGCAGATGGCGCACGCGTTCGAACAGCAAACGAAGGCATGGCAGCAGCGACCTCCCATCGCGACCGCCTAGGGCTCGAGCTGAGCGCCGCCAACGGCGAGGCGGCGCGCGCGTTCGACGACACCGTGTGGGCCTACGTCGCCTTCTCGCGCGAGCCGGGCGTGCCGCTCAAGCGCGCGCTGCAGGCCGATCCCGCGATGCCGATGGCGCTGTGCCTGCAGGGCTACTTCATGCACCTCATGGGTTTGCCGGCGCTGGCAGCGAAGGCACGGGGATTGTACGAATCAGTTTTAACGAAAAAAAACGTAAATGCGAGAGAAGCGGCCCACATCGCCGCTCTCGGCGCCTGGTGCGACGGTGAACTCGAGCGGACCTGCGAAATACTCGACGGCATCCTGGCGGAACATCCGCGCGACTTCCTCGCGTTGAAACTCTCGAACTACCTCTACTTCTACATGGGCGACGCGGCCGGCGTGCGCGACGGCCCGGCTCGCGTCCTGCCCCACTGGGACGAAAGCATGCCGGGCTACGGCCACCTGCTTGCGCTGCACGCTTTCGGCCTGGAAGAGTGCGGCGACTATGCCGCGGCCGAGCGCAGCGGGCGCCGCGCGACTGAAATCAACCCCGCGGATCCATGGGCGGTGCATTCGGTGGCGCACGTGATGGAAATGCAGGACCGCAGCGGCGAAGGCGCACGCTGGATCGAAACCCTGGCGCCGCACTGGGACACCGCCAACTTCTTCCGCTTCCACCTCTGGTGGCACCTCGCGCTGATGCACTGGGGCGCGGGACGCCATGACGAGGCCCTGCGGCTGTATGACGCGCAGGTCTGGGCCGATGGATCGAGCGAGAATCTTTCGCTGTGCAACGATATATCGCTGCTGGCGCGCCTCGAACTTGCCGGGGTGGACGTCGGCGATCGCTGGCAGAGGACGGCCGGGGTGGTGCGCGAGCAGGCCGGCGGCTCGGTACTCGCTTTCGTGGACGCCCACTACGCGCTGGCGCTGGGTTCGGTTCCCTCGCTCGAGGAGCGCGGCACCACCGCGCGTGTGCATTCGGCGGTCGGACGCGCAGTTTGCGACGGCGTCGTTGCCTGGCGCGGCAAGGACTACGCGCGCGCGGCGCGGTCGCTCGCGCCGGTGCGCAAGGACCTGCGCCAGCTCGGCGGCAGCCACGCGCAGCGCGATCTGTTCAATCTGGTACTGCTCGATTCCGCTCTTAGAACCGGCGACCGGCCGCTGGCAAAAACGGTGCTCGCCGAACGCACCCTGCTCAGGCCCGGCGGCAGGCTGCCGCCGCAATTGACGGCGGTCAAGGAATAGAACGCCGCCGTGCGGCGTTAATGGCTTACCAACCGAGGAGGAGGCAGACATGAGAAAACTGATGGCAGGCGCGGCGCTCGCGCTTTCAATGACCACCCAGGCATACGCCGTGATCCAGGAAGAGGCGGTGACCTACAAGGACGGCGACACGGTACTGAAGGGCTTCATCGTCTACGACGACGCCAGCAAGGCGAAACGGCCGGGCATCGTGGTGGTGCACGAGTGGTGGGGCATCACCAAGCACACCCGTGCGGAAGCGCGCCGCTTCGCTGCGCAGGGCTATACCGCGTTCGTCGCAGACATGTACGGCGACGCCAAGACGGCGGACAACCCCAAGGATGCGGGCGCACTGATGAATTCGGTCATGGGGAACGCGGCGGCCGTGCAGAGCAGGTTCAACGCAGCGCGCGCTCAGCTTGCCAAGCACGCGAGCGTGGACGCGAAGCGCGTCGGCGCCTCGGGCTACTGCATGGGCGGCGCGGTCGTGCTGAGCGCGGCGCGCGCCGGAGCGGATCTTGTCGGCGTCGCGGCGTTCCACCCCAGCCTTGGCGGCTACCGTACTGCCACCGGTCCGGTCAAGGCAAAGGTGCTTGTGCTGAATGGCGCCGACGATCCGTTCAACAAGCCCGAACAGATAGATGTCTTCAAGAAGGACCTGGAAGGGGCAAAGGCGGACCTGAAATTCATCAACTACCCGGGAGCGGTGCATGCGTTTACCAACCCGGAGGCGACCGAGAAGGGCCAGATGTACAAGATCCCGCTCGCCTACAACGCGGAAGCAGACAAGCAGTCCAAGGCCGAGGCGGCGAAGTTCTTCACTGCGGTATTCAAGTAGCAGTTCCGGCAGCAAAAAGGCCGCCCGCGGGCGGCCTTTTTTATTTCAGGAGCTGACAACTAGTCGGCGTAGACGCCCGCCTTCTTGATGATCGGCGCCCACTTGTCGATCTCGGCCTTGAGATGCGTGCGCAGCGCCTCGGGCGTGCCGCGCTTCGGATCGACCGGATCGGTGCCCAGCTCGTTGAAGCGTTGCTTCACGAACGGGTCCTTTAGGCCTTCCTGCAGCGCAGCCGAGAGCTTGTCGATCACCGGCTTGGGCGTGCCCTTGGGCGCGTAGAAGCCGTGCCAGACGGCGATGTTGAAACCCTTCAAGCCCTGCTCGTCCAAGGTCGGCACATCCTTGAGCGAAGGCACGCGCGACAGCGTGGTGACGCCGTAGGCCTTCACTTTGCCGGCCTTGATCTGCGCGGTGGTGGCGGTGGTCTGGTCGCACATGAAATCCACCTGGCCGCCGAGCAGGTCGTTCATCGCAGGTCCGGTGCCCTTGTACGGCACCGTGAGGAGGTCGGTATCGATCGCGCTCTGGAACAGCATGCCGCATAGGTGCGACGCGGCGCCGATGCCGGCATTGGCGAGGCTCATCTTTTCCTTGTTCGCCTTGATGTAGACCAGCAGGTCCTTCAGGTTGTTGGGCGGCAGGTTGGCGCGTCCGATCAGCGTCATCGGCACCTCGTTGATCAGCCCGATGTACTCGAAATCGGTGAGCGGATTGAAGCGCAGCTGCCGGTACAGCGCCGGAATCGTCGCCATGCCGATGTGGTGGATCAGGATGGTGTAGCCGTCCGGCGCAGCCTTGGCCGCAAGCTCGGGCGCCAGAATGCCGCCGTTGCTGGGGCGGTTCTCGACCACGAACGTGGTGCCGATCGGTTTGGTCATCGCCTGCGCCATGATGCGCGCCACCGTATCGGTCGGACCCGGGGCGTACGGCACCAGCAGGGTGATCGGCTTGGCCGGGTATTGCGCCGCGGCGGTACCTGAGAGCAGTGCAGCGAGCGCCGCAATAAGCAATTTCCGGGTCATGTCGGGTCTCCTTGGTGGTTTTCTGAGAAGCTGGCGCGCCCGAGACGATTCGAACGTCCGACCCCTGCCTTCGGAGGGCAGTACTCTATCCAGCTGAGCTACGGGCGCCTTCCTGATATTGCGAGTTTCGCGCTAAAATCAGCATTTTACCAGCACCTGCAATTCCAACTGTAATGGGGACGCCCGCATGGCCGAGCACGACGAGCATTCCTCCTTCATCAAGACGCCGCAGCAACTGATCACGATTGTGCTGCTGGCGTTCGTGGTGCCGATCATCGGCATCGTGTTGACGGTGCAACTGGTGCTGAACCGGCCGCACACGGATCCGGCGGCGCTCAGTACGGAAGCGGTGAGCGCGCGCATCCAGCCGGTCGGCAAAGTCGAATTCGCCGCCGCCGGCGCCACCGCGACGAAGAGCGGCGAGGAGAGCGTCAAGGAAGTCTGCGCCGCCTGCCATCAGGCGGGCGTCGCCAACGCACCCAAGCTGGGCGACAAGGCAGCCTGGGCCCCGCGCCTGAAGCAGGGCCTCGCCGGCCTGCTGCAATCGGTGATCAACGGCAAGGGCGCGATGGCGCCGCGCGCCGGCACCAGCCTTACCGACCAGGAACTCGCCAGCGCGATCGTCTTCATGTCAAACCAGGCCGGCGGCAAACTGAAAGAACCAGCCGAACCCAAGAAGTAGGTTTTGGTCCCGCACTTAACTACCGCGCTGAATGGCCCACTGCTCGAACTCGAGCGGCGCATCCTGGAAGCCAGCACCGCGATCGAGCGCTGGTTCCGCCTGCGCTGGCTCGCGCACGAACCGCCGTTCTACTGCTCGGTGGATGTGCGCAACTCCGGCTTCAAGCTCGCGCCGGTGGACACGAATCTTTACCCGGGCGGCTTCAACAACCTGAGCGCGGCGTTCATGCCGCTCGCCGTGCAGGCCGCGACCGCCGCGATCGGGAAAATCTGTCCCGAGGCGAAGAATCTCGTGCTGGTGCCCGAGAACCACACGCGCAACAAGTGGTACCTCGAGAACGTGGCGACCCTGGCCGCGATCCTGCGCCAGACCGGACTCGAAGTGCGAATCGGCAGCATCAATTCCGAGATCACGGCACCGGTCGAGTTCGAAACCGCGACTGGCAGGAAACTCCGGGTGGAGCCTTTGCAGCGCACGGGCAACCGCGTGGGCGTCGAGGGCTTCGATCCCTGCGCGATCCTGGTCAACAACGATCTCTCGGCCGGCATTCCGCCGATCCTGCGGAGCCTGCACGAGCAGGTGCTGATGCCGCCGCTGCACGCAGGCTGGGCGACACGGCGCAAATCGGTCCATTTCTCGGCCTACGACGACATCGCGGCAGAGTTCTCGCAGCTGCTGCAGATCGATCCCTGGCTGCTGAACCCCTGCCACGCGCGCTGCGGTGAGATCGATTTCCAGGCGCGCGCGGGCGAGGAATGCCTGGCGTCGAACGTTGCCATGCTGCTGGAAAAAATCCGCGCCAAGTACCTTGAGTACGGCATCAAGGACACGCCCTATGTCGCGGTCAAGGCCGACGCCGGCACCTACGGCATGGGCGTGATGATGGTGCGCGATGCCGCCGAGGTGCGCGATCTCAACCGCAAGCAGCGCAACAAGATGGCGGTGGTGAAGGAAGGCCTCCCGGTCACCGACGTGATCATCCAGGAGGGCGTGCACACGGTCGAGCGCGTCGAGGACAAATCTGCCGAGCCGGTGGTGTACATGATCGACCGTTACGTCATCGGCGGCTTCTACCGCGTGCACGGCGCGCGCGCCGCCGACCAGAACCTGAACGCTCCCGGCATGCATTTCGTGCCGCTCGCCTTCGAGCAATCCTGCTCCACGCCGGACCCGCACGCGGCCTGCGACGCGCCACCCAACCGCTTCTACGCTTATGGCGTCGTCGCGCGCCTGGCGCTCGCGGCGGCGGGGCTCGAGCTGGAAACCATGGCGCCCACGGCATGAAGTTTCTCTTCATTCTCGATCCGCTGGAGGACCTCAAGGCCTACAAGGACACGAGCGTCGCGATGATGCGCGCGGCGCAGGCGCGCGGCCATCAGGTCTGGTTCTGCGAGCAGGGCGATCTGTATTCCCGGGACCGCGTGCACGTCAACGCCGGCCGTCTCTCGCTCACTGACAACGACGAGGACTGGTACCGGGCGCACGCGCGGGAGCACGCGCCGCTCTCGTCCTTCGACGCAGCGCTGATGCGCAAGGATCCGCCCTTCGACATGGAGTACCTCACCAGCGTGTGGCTGCTGTCGCAGGCCGAGCGCGAGGGCGCACGCGTCTTCAACAATCCGGCCGCGGTGCGCGATCACAACGAAAAGCTCGCAATCCTGGAATTCCCCCAGTTCATCGCGCCCACGCTGGCGACGCGCGATGCGGCGGCGGTGCACGCCTTCATCGAAGAGCAACGCGACGTGATCCTGAAACGCCTGGACGGCATGGGTGGAGAGAGCATCTTTCGCGTCAAGGTGGACGACCCGAACCGGAATGTGATCATCGAGACCATGGTGCAGGGTGGCGCGCGCTCGATCATGGCGCAGCGCTACATTGCCGAAATCGCCCAGGGCGACAAGCGCATCCTGCTGATCGACGGCAAGCCGGTACCGCACTCCCTCGCCCGCATCGCCAAGCCTGGCGAAACCCGCGCCAACCTCGCCGCCGGCGGGCGCGGCGTCGCGCAGCCGCTTTCGGCGCAAGACCGCCGGATCGCCGATGCGCTCGGCCCGGTGCTCGCCGCCCGCGGCCTGCTGGTGGTCGGCCTGGACGTGATCGGCGACTATCTCACCGAGGTCAACGTCACCAGCCCGACCTGCTTCCGCGAGATCCAGGACCAGACGGGATTCGATGTTTCGGGAATGTTTTTAAATGCTTTAGAACTAAACACAATTTCCCAATGATTGGAATTCTGATCGTCGCGCACGGTGCCTTCGGCGAGGCGCTCATCCACTCGGCCAGCCACGTGCTCGGCAAGCGGCCCCTGCGCGTGCGCCAGGTCGGCGTCACCATCCACGACGACCCGGCGGCGATCCTGCCGCAGGCTGTCGACCTGGTGCGCCAGCTGGACGAAGGCGACGGAGTGCTGGTGTTGACGGACATTTATGGCGCGACCCCGGGCAACATCGCCCTCGAGCTGCTGCAACCGGGGCGCGTCGAAGGCGTATCGGGCGTCAACCTGCCGATGCTGATACGCGCCCTGACCTACCGCGACAAGGGCCTGGCGGTCACGGTCGAGAAGGCGCTATCGGGCGGCACCGAGGGCGTGGTGCACATGACCACGGACTCCTGTGGCAAGGATCACGAAGGCCGTGATGGCAAGCGCTGAAGCACAGATCATCAACAAGCTCGGCCTCCATGCGCGCGCTTCGGCCAAGCTCACGCAGGTGGCGAGCGGCTACAAAAGCGAGGTCTGGCTGACGCGCAATGGCCGCAGGGTGAACGCGAAAAGCATCATGGGCGTGATGATGCTCGCGGCCGGCAAGGGCGCCTCGATCACCATCGACGCCGACGGCGAGGACGCGGACGCCGCGCTCGCCGCGCTGCTGAAACTCATCGCGGACAAGTTCGACGAGGGGGAGTAGGTGAACTTCGTGCTGCACGGCGTCGCCGTGTCTGCCGGTATCACCATCGGTCACGCACATCTCGTCTCCAGCGCGCGGCTGGAAGCCGCCCACTACGAAATTTCCGAGGTCGCAGTCCCGGCCGAGATTTTCAGGTTCGACGCGGCCATCGCGCGCGCGCGCCAGGAGCTGTCGGCGATCGAAGGCCAGGTGACCGGCGACGCGCCGGCCGAGTTCGGCGCCTTCATCAACCTGCACCGCATGATCCTCGCGGACTCGTCGCTCTCGCACGCACCGCGGGACCTCATCCGCGAGCGGCGCATGAACGCCGAATGGGCGCTGGTGCAGCAGATGGAAAAACTGGTGGCCCAGTTCGAGGAGATCGAGGATCCCTACCTGCGCGAACGGCGCCAGGACATCGAGCAGGTGGTCGAACGGGTATTGAAGGCGTTGCAGGCGGGACTGCGTCCCGGCGGCGGCCTGCCCGGCGCCGAGCCGCTGCCCTCGGCCGAAGGCGACCTGATCGTGGTGGCACACGACCTTTCGCCCGCCGACATGATCCTGTTCAAGCGCCACAAGTTCGGCGGCTTCGTCACCGACGTCGGTGGCGTGACTTCCCACACCGCGATCGTCGCGCGCAGCCTGAATATCCCGGCGCTGGTGGGCCTGCACCACGCGCGCCAGATGATCCGCGAGAACGACGTGCTGATCGTGGACGGCATCCAGGGCGTGCTGGTGGTGGACCCGGACCCGCTGGTGCTGGGCGAGTACCGCCTGCGCCAGTCGCAGCACGGTCTGGAGCGCCAGAAATTGAAGCGCCTCAAATCCACGCCCTCGGCGACGTTGGACGGCACGCCGGTGGAACTGTTCGCCAACATCGAACTGCCGCAGGACCTGGGCGATGTGCAGGAGTCCGGCGCGCAGGGCGTGGGCCTGTTTCGCACCGAGTTCCTGTTCATGAACCGCAAGGTCCTGCCGACCGAGGACGAGCAGTTCGAGGCCTACCGTGAAGTGGCGAAGGCGATGGATGGGCGCCCGGTGGTGATCCGCACGCTGGACCTTGGCGCCGACAAGGGGCTCTCGGAAGGCGGCCCGATGGAAATGCCCAACCCGGCGCTTGGCCTGCGCGCGATCCGCTACTGCCTGGCCGAGCCGCAACTCTTCCTCGCGCAGTTGCGCGCCATCCTGCGCGCGTCGAAATTCGGGCAGGTCAGGATCCTGCTGCCGATGCTCGCGCATGCGCACGAGATCGACCAGTCGCTGAACATGGTCCGGCAGGCGAAGCAGCAGCTGGACGACAAGGGCGTGGCCTACGACGCGGCGGTGCAGATCGGCGGCATGATCGAAGTGCCCGCGGCGGCGCTGGCGCTGCCGATGTTCATGCGGCGCCTCGATTTCCTCTCCATCGGCACCAACGACCTGATCCAGTACACGCTCGCCATCGACCGCACCGACGACGCCGTGGCGCATCTGTACGACCCGCTGCATCCTGCGGTTCTGCACCTGATCGCGCATACCATCCACGCGGCCAACCGCGGCGGCACGCCGGTCGCGGTGTGCGGCGAAATGGCGGGCGAAGCGCAGCTTACGCGTCTGCTGCTCGGTTTCGGCCTGCGCAACTTCTCGATGCACGCGCAGCAGCTGCTCGCCATCAAGGAGCGCGTGCTGCGCACCAACCTGGCAGAAGCCCAGCCGCTCGCGCAGCGCGTGCTGCGCCAGTCTGATCCTGCGAAGACCAGAGAGCTATTGCTTAAATTGAATTCTTGAAAGGAAAAATCATGCAAAGATGGATCGGAGTTATCGCGGGAATTTTGTTCTCGGGCGGAATTCTTGCGCAAAACTATCCTGCCAAGCCAGTAAAGCTCGTCGTCCCCTTCCCCGCCGGCAGCGCCACCGACCAGGTGGCCCGGCTCACCGGGCAGCAGTTGCAGGAAGCGCTGAAGCAGCCGTTCATCGTCGAGAACAAGCCCGGCGCGCAGGGCACCATCGCCGCCGACTTCGTCGCCAAGAGCGCATACGACGGCTACACGCTGCTGGTCACCACCAACACGCCGCAAGCTGCCGCGGTCAGCCTGTTCAAGAAGCTGCCCTACGATCCGCTCAAGGATTTCGAACCGGTCGCGCGCCTCGGCACGACCGCGTTCATGCTGATGGTGAAACCGGAGTTTCCGGCGAAGACGCTGAAGGAATTCCTCGCGCACGTGCGCTCGCAGCCGGGCAAGCTCTCGTCGGGCTACGGTTCGGCAGGTTCGCAGGTGTCGCAGGTGATGCTGAAGACGATGGGCAAGCTCGATTTCGTCGACGTGCCCTACAAGGGCATCCCGCAGGCGGTCACCGACGTGCTGGGCGGTACGCTGTCCTTCACCTTCGTCGACCTCGGCAACGCGCTTGCGCAGCAAAAGGGCGGCAAGCTGAAGGGCCTCGCCGTTACCTCGGCCCGTCGCACGCCGCTCGCACCCGAGGTGCCCGCGGTCGCGGAGGAGCTGAAGGGCTACGAGCTGATCGCCTGGTTCGCGCTGATGGCGCCCGCAGGGACGTCCAAGGACATCGTGCAGCAGCTTTACGACGTTATTTCTAAAAATATTCAAAAAAATGAAATCAGGGAAAAATTCGCCAACATCGGCACCGACGTCGCGCCGATGAACCCGGCCGAGCTCCGTGCCTTCATCAAGAGCGAGATCGACCACTGGGCGGCGCTCGTCAAGCTCGCCGGCATCCAGCCGGAATGACCCCGGCGGAATAGCCAGCGTGGCGGGCCCCCTCGACGGCGTACGGATCCTCGACCTCACCTCGGTGGTGATGGGTCCGTTCGCGACCCAGATCCTCGGCGACTACGGCGCCGACGTGATCAAGGTCGAGGCGCCCGAGGGCGACGTGATGCGCCACAACGCGCCGCTGCGCTCGAGCGGCATGGGACACATCTTCATGAACGCCAATCGCAACAAGCGCTCGGTGGTGCTGGACCTGAAAAAGGCCGGCGCCCGCGAAGCCTGCCTCGCGATCGCGAAAGGTGCGGACGTACTGGTCTACAACATCCGCCCGCAAGCCATGGCTCGCCTCAAGCTCTCCTATGAGGATGTGCGCGCAGCGAATCCGCGCATCATCTATGTCGGCGCCTTCGGCTATTCGCAGCGCGGGCCGTATGCCGCCAGGGCCGCGTACGACGACCTGATCCAGGGCGCGACCGGCCTGCCCTGGCTGCTGAAGGAAGCCGGCGCGGAGTCGCCGCGCTACGTGCCGGCGACGCTCGCCGACCGCACGGTCGGGCTGCATATCGTCAACGCTGTGTGCGCCGCCCTCTACCGCCGCGAGAAGAGCGGGCGCGGCCAGAGGGTGGACGTGCCGATGTTCGAGAGCCTGCTGCAAACCGTGATGGGCGAACACATGGGCGGCTACACGTACGTGCCGCAGCTTGGCGCGCCCGGCTACGCGCGCATGCTGGCGGTGGAGCGCAAGCCCTACCAGACGAAGGACGGCTATGTCTGCGTGCTGGTCTACAACGACAAGCAGTGGCGCGCCTTTTTCGAGCTGATCGGCCGGCCCGACCTGCTCACCGATCCGCGCTACGCGACACCGACCGCGCGCAGCCGGCACTTCGACGAGTCCAACCGCCTCGTCGCCGAGGCGATGCGCACGCGCAGCACCGCCGATTGGATCGCGGCCCTGGAAGCCGCCGACATCCCGGTGCAGCGCATGAACAGCCTGCAAGACATCGTCGAGGATCCGCATCTCGCGGCGATCGGCTATTTCACCGAAGTCGATCACCCGAGCGAGGGCCGCGTGCGCACCATGGCCGTGCCTTCGGAATGGTCCGATTCCGCGCCCGAATACCGCCGCCATGCGCCGCGCCTGGGCGAGCACACGCGCGAAGTGCTGCGCGAGGCCGGGCTCGCCGAGAGCACGATCGAGCAGATGATCGCGAGCGGCGCGGCGCGGGTGTGCTAACGACTGGCTTGCCTACGCAGCCTTGCGCGGCAGAAGTTCGAACTCGGTGCGGATCCTCGAGAACGGCACGACCACATTCCCGCTGCCGTCCTTCTGCACCAGCCCGACAACCATCAGCGCATGGATGTCGCGATGCACCGATTTGACATCCCGATCGAGTGCCCGGGCAAGCCCGCGCAGCGTCGAAGGGCCGAGGCCCTGGAGGCGCTCGATCACCGCCCAGCGCGCGGGCGTAAGGCAGCGAAACAGGGCGGCGGGCGACTCGAACGTGAAATCGCTGCCCTGATCCTTGCCGGTGCGCCATGCCCTTGCAAAGCCGCGCGCTCCCCGTGACAGCGCCGAGCGGGTGTCGCTTTCAATCCTGATGGTCGCCGTTCTGCTCACATGGCTCTCCTTTTTTTCACATCGACCAGAAAGTCTTCGATCAAGACATCAATCGAAACAAACCGGTAGGTTGACTCGCGCGCACCCAAATGGCGGTGGTCACCTTTTCCTGATTCGTTGTCGTAACTGACAACGCGCCGTTCCGGGAACCCGTAAAAGAAGCGGTACTTGTATCGGTGGGCGCTGCCCGCTACCGGATCCGGGACTTCCCAGAGCACCATCTCCACGATAGCCCCATCGTCGTAGCGCTGCTTGAACTCGTAAAGCAGCCGCGCCTTCATCGTTGGCAATCTTGCCAACATCGGCCACTGTTGTCAATCATGCCAACGGCGCATGGCGGGGAAGAAATTCAATCCACCCCCGATGAAAGTTCAAAGGCGTTGCGGGGCTTTATCAATCGCGCGGACCGCGTTATCGTTGCCTGCCATGGTCGAGACCCTTGCACGCCCGAACGCCAGCAGCCACTTTCCGGCGCTGAAACCGGAAAACCTGGGGGATGCGTCGTTCCGCCGGGACCATCGGCTGCGCTACGCCTATGTCGCGGGCGCCATGGCCAACGGTATCGCCTCGACCCGGCTGGTCGCGGAAATGGCGCGCGCCGGGATGCTGGCTTTTTTCGGCGCCGCTGGCCTGGACCTGGAGCGCATCGAAGCTGCGATTGACGCGCTGGCGCGCGAGATTCCGGGCGCGCCCTATGGCTTCAATCTGATTCATAGCCCCAACGAGCCGGATCTCGAAGCGGAACTGGTGAGCCTGTACCTGCGGCGCGGGATCCGCCTGGTGGAAGCCTCGGCGTACCTGCGGCTCACGTTGCCGGTGGTGCGCTACCGGGTCAGCGGCATCGCGCGCGACGCCGAAGGCCGGATCGTCACCCCCAACCGCATCATCGCCAAGGTCTCGCGCGTGGAAGTCGCCACGCAGTTCTTCTCCCCGCCGCCGCAGGAATTCCTGGACGAGCTCGTCCGCGTGAAGGAAATCACGCCCGCGCAGGCATTGCTGGCGGCAAGCATCCCGATGGCGCAGGATCTGACGGCTGAAGCCGACTCCGGCGGCCATACCGACAACCGCCCACTTGTGACGCTGCTGCCGACACTCCTCGCCTTGCGCGACCGGATTCAGGCCCAATATGGCTACGAGCAGCCGTTGCGCGTGGGCGCGGCGGGCGGATTGGCGACCCCGGCTGGGCTTGCGGCGGCATTCGCGATGGGGGCCGCGTACGTCCTTACTGGCACCGTAAACCAGGCTTGCATCGAATCGGGAAGTTCGGACACGGTGCGCAAGATGCTTGCGCAGGCCGAACAGGCGGATATCGCCATGGCGCCCGCGGCGGACATGTTCGAAATGGGGGTGCGCGTGCAGGTGCTCAAACGGGGCACGATGTTCCCAATGCGCGCCGCCAAGCTGTATGATCTCTATCGGGCAAATGCGGGCCTGGAAGTCTTGCCGGAAGCGGATAAGGCATTCATTGAAAAGCAACTTCTTCGGTCCACGCTCGACGATGCCTGGCGCCGTACAAGGGAGTTTTTTGCAGCGCGGGATCCGGCGCAGGTAGAGCGGGCCGAGCGCGATCCGAAGCACCGGATGGCGCTCGTGTTCCGCAGTTATCTTGGCTTGAGTTCGCGCTGGGCGAACGCGGGCGAAGCGTCGCGCATGATGGATTACCAGGTCTGGTGCGGCCCCGCGATGGGGGCATTCAATGAATGGGCGCGCGGCACGTTCCTCGAGAAGCCGGAGAACCGGCGCGTGGTGGTGGTCGCCGAGAAATTGATGGAGGGCGCAGCGACGCAGCTGGGCCAGTTTTTTGAAGGCATGACGAGAAAGCCATGAGCGACAAAACGTGAACATGAAAACCCGTCCCATCGCCATCGTCGGCATCAGCTGCCTGTTTCCCAAGGCCGACGACCTGCAGGCGTATTGGGCGAACATCAAGAACGGCGTCAACGCCATCACGCCGGTTCCTGTCGGCTCGCACTGGAACGCCGCCGACTATTTCAACGCGGACCCGAAGTCCCCCGATCACACCTATGCACAGAGCGGCGGCTTCCTGTCGCCGGTGCATTTCAACCCGATGGAATTCGGCATGGCGCCTAAGGACATCGAGTCAACCGATACGTCACAGTTGCTGAGCATGGTCGCAGCGCAGCGCGCGCTGGCCGATGCCGGCTACGCCGCTGGCA
>JBDTRO010000061.1:0-2868 GCA_039931635.1 Betaproteobacteria bacterium
GCTGGATGCGAGCCGCTACTACATCATCCTGCCCGACGCGCTGGGCACGGGAAAATCCACCCGCCCGTCGGACGGCCTGCGCGCGAAGTTTCCGCGCTACAACTACGACGACATGGTGCACGCGCAGTACCGCCTCGTCACCGAAGGTTTGGCCGTGAAGCACCTGCGCGTGATCGTCGGCAATTCCATGGGCGGCATGCAGGCCTGGATGTGGGGCGCGAGGTACCCCGGCTTCATGGACGCCATCGTGCCGATGGCCTGCCTGCCCACTGCGATGTCGGGTCGCAACTACCTGCTGCGCCGCATGCTGACGCTCTCCATCCGCAACGACCCGGACTGGATGGGCGGCAACTACACGACGCAGCCGAAGAACATGCAGAGTCACCTGCTCTACTACGGCCTCGCCACCATCGGCGGCAACCAGGCGCTGCACAAGCGAACGCCCACCCACCAGAAGGGCGACGAGCTAATCGCCCAGCGCCTCGCGCAGCCTTTCACCGGCGACGCCAACGACACGCTCTACCAGTGGGAATCCTCGGCTGACTACGACCCGTCGCCCGGCCTGGACAGGATCACGGCGGCGGTGCTCGCGATCAATTCCGCCGATGACGAACGCAACCCACCGGAGCTGGGCGTGATGGAGCGCGAATTGAAGCGCATCCGGAACGCCCGCTACGTCCTGATTCCCGGCACGCCCGACACGCGCGGCCACGGCACCACCGGCATGGCGAAGCTGTGGAAGCAGAACCTCTCGGAACTGTTGCAGCAGGCGCCGCGAAGGTAATGGAATAGACTGGTCCCGCCACTGTTTGCATCCCCGGACACTCAACATGAGGAAGGAAATGAAAACATGAACGCATTCAATCGAATCGGGAAGGTTCTGGGCGCCAGCCTGGGCGCGGCGGCGATCGCGCTCGCGGGTTGCGCGATGATGGCGCCCAGCAGGAACGTCAACGTCTCGCTAAGCGGAGCCGAGCAGGTGCCGCCGGTCAACACGGCGGCCAGGGGCACCGGCAGCTTCACCGTCGGCGACGACCGCTCGGTCAGCGGCAGCGTCACGATCTCGGGCCTCGCGCCCGTGGCGGCGCACATCCATACCGGCAAGCGCGGCGCGAACGGTCCAGTCGCGGTCGGCATGACCAAGTCCTCCGACACCGTGTGGATGATTCCCGCCGGCGCCAAGTTCACCGAAGACCAGTACAAGGCCTTCCTCGCCGGCGAGACCTACGTCAACTTCCACACCCCGGCGCACAAGGGGGGCGAAATCCGCTCCCAGCTCCAGCCGTAATCGCACCGCGATGCGCAAGCTTTCCCTGCGCTCGGCGCAGGACTTCGCGCGCGCGGCGGTAAAGGTCGACTTCACGAAGTGAGGTCCGGCCTGTTGATCCTCCTGCTTTGCGCGCTGCCAGCGCACGGAGAGACCAACGAGGCCGAGGAAGCGCAGTACCGCGCCCAAGCCCTGCGCACGCTGCCCAGGGACGCGGCGCGGCGATTGTTTGCAGTCCCGGCCACCCCTGCACAGCTTCCCGCGCAGGCGATCGGCGCCTACGGCAAGGGTTGCGTCGCGGGCGCGGTGGAGCTCGCGCCCCAGGGACCGGGCTGGCAGGTCATGCGCCTCTCGCGCGCCCGCAATTTCGGCCATCCGAAGCTGGTGGCCTGGATCCAGGCCCTGGCCGCCGGCGCGCTCGCAGACGGCTGGCCCGGCCTGCTCATCGGTGACATGGCGCAGCCGCGCGGCGGGCCGATGCTCACCGGCCACAGCTCGCACCAGCTGGGCCTCGAGGCAGACATCTGGCTCACCCCCGCCCCGGTGGAACGCCAACTGACCATGCAAGAGCGCGAGAATATGCCGACCACCGATTTGGTCCAGCCCGACCTGCTGGCCGTCAATGCCGCCTTCACGCCGGCGCATGCCGCCCTGTTGCGCCGCGCGGCCCTGATGCCGGAGGTCGAGCGCATCTTCGTCAATGCCGCGATCAAGCAGGCGGCCTGCCAGGGCGCCACCGGCGAGCGCGGCTGGCTGCGCAAACTGCGCCCCTGGCCAGGGCATACCGAACATTTTCACGTCGCATTGAAATGCCCGGATGCCGGCTGCGCGGAACGCAATCCGGTTCCCTCCGGCGATGGCTGCGGCAAGGAACTGGCGCACTGGTTGCGCGAAGACGTGCGCTTTCCCAAGCGGGATTCACCGCCACCGAAGATCCTCAAGCTGAACGACTTGCCGCGCGCCTGCCGCCAGGTGCTGGCGGCACCCTGAGCCTGATTAGCGGGCGGCGTCCAGCGCCTTGACCACCGCGTCGGTGATGTCGATGCGCTTGCTGGCGTAGGCGGCCTCGAAAAACACAGCGTCGAACTTCTCAGCCTCGGCGATGCGCCGGACGACGAGGTTGGTCTTCTCGATCAGCACCTTCATTTCTTCATCGCGGCGCTGGTTCAACTCCTCGGCCAGGGCAAAGCCGCGCCGCTCGCGATCGGCTTCCGGCCCGCCGCGGATTTCCTTCGAGCGTTTCTCGAAATCGGCATCCAGGCCCTTTTGCGCGTTCTGGGAGGCGCGCGAGTCGCGCATCACGCGCTCCACGTTGACGTAGCCCACCTTGTACGAGTTCGGCGCCGCGGGCGCCTGCGCCCCGGCCGTGCCCACCGCCGCGAGGCAGAACGCCGCCGCGACAAGAAAACGACTTGCGGAATGATCCATGCTGGCCGACATTATGGCCCTTCCCCGGCGAAGTCTGTGCGCCATCGTACTCATGCGGCCACCGCCGCCCCGGTACTTTCGAGGAAATCCTCGTAATTGCCCTGGAAATCCACCACCGTCGCCGGATCGCCCGGTTTTTTACCGGGCCGCAGCTCGATGATGCGCGTGGCGAG
>JBDTRO010000062.1:0-1714 GCA_039931635.1 Betaproteobacteria bacterium
CTGGTAGTGCAGCCCGCGCAGCACGTTCTTCGAGGAGTGCGAATGATTGTCCTGCACAAATTCGACGACCAATCCGGTCTCCCGCGCGAAGGTCTTGCGGTTGTAGCTCTCGTAGAAGAAACCGCGCGCATCGCCGAAAATTTCCGGCTCAAGGAGCAGAACCTCCGGAATCGCGGTGGCGACGACTCGCATCAGGGGCGGCGCTCACGCCAGACGGACGGCGAAAGGATTGGCACCGCGAAATCAGGCGCGAGTACGAGCAGGTCCGCATCGCCGCTGACCAGCGCGTCCGCCCGCGCGGCCGCGGCGAGTTCAAGAAACATCCGGTCTTGCGGATCGCGGCAGCGGGGCAGCATTTTCACGCCGCGCGGGTTGTTGAACGTTTCCGCATAGGGCAGAAACTCGGCGAGCAGCTCTTCCCGCTCGGCCTCGGTCAACCGGAACTTGGGATACAAGAGCACGCGCAGCAGTTCGTTCGCCGTGGCAGGCGACACCAGCGGAACCGACCGGCTCTCGCGCCAATCGTCCCGCAACCAGTCGAGTTGCCCACCCTTGAACACCAGTGCCGACACAATCACTCCGGTATCGAAAACAACGCGCGGCGCCCTGGAAGGGTGGGGGCTCCGTCCCCGCCCTAGGGCGCCTTGCGGCCGCGCGACCATTTCACCGCTGCCTTGACGTCGGCCTCGACGATGCCGAGCGCGGCGAGTTTCTCGCGCACCGCGCCAGCGCGGCTGATACGAACCGGTGTCAGAACGATCCGCCCGCCCTTCGACTGGACTTCGAAGTAACGCGCGCCAGGGTAGTCCTGCACGACCGCCTTGGGCAGCGTGATCTGGTTCTTGGAGGTGATTTTGGCTAGCATGGGGACATTTGCATAAGGTAAGGAAGTAAGGATACCAGAATTCCAGCATTCATCTCAATTCCTCCGCGGGCAGGCGGTCGCCGGCCGACCTTCAGCGCGGCAGCTTCTCCGACAATACCTGCAGCAGGTATTTCCCGTAGCCGCTCTTGGCGAGCGGCCGGGCCAACGCGCGCATCTGCCGCGCGCTGATATAGCCGCTGCGCCAGGCGATTTCCTCCGGGCAGGCGATCTTCAGGCCCTGCCTGCGCTCGATGGTCTCGATGAAATGCGATGCTTCCAGCAGCGATTCGTGCGTCCCTGTGTCGAGCCAGGCGAAGCCGCGGCTCATCGGCAGCACCTCGAGCTCGCCCCATTCGAGGTATTGCCTGTTGACGTCCGTGATCTCCAGCTCGCCGCGGGCGGAGGGCTTCAGCTTCGAGGCGACGCCGACCACGCGGTTGTCGTAGAAATACAGCCCCACCACCGCGTAGCGGGACTTCGGCCGGGCGGGTTTCTCCTCAATGCTCCTGACCTGGTATTTCCCATCGAACTCGACAACCCCGTAGCGTTCGGGATCCCTGACCGGGTAGGCGAACACGGTCGCGCCTTGCTTGCTTTTCGCCGCGCGCTTGAGCAGCCGGCCGAGGTCGTGGCCGTGGAAGATGTTGTCGCCCAGCACCAGCGCCACCGGATCCCTGCCGATGAATTTGCGCCCGATCAGGAACGCCTGCGCGAGGCCGCCGGGCGAGGGCTGCACGGCATACGTCAGGCGGATGCCCCAGCGCTTGCCGTCGCCCAGCAGCTGTTCGAAGCGCGGCGTGTCCTGCGGCGTGGAGATGATCAGGATGTCGCGGATCCCCGCCAGCATCA
>JBDTRO010000063.1:0-3358 GCA_039931635.1 Betaproteobacteria bacterium
GATATCGAGCTGCGCCCGCCGCGCAGATGCAGCATGGCGGGCGAGGGAATGGTGAATTTCGCCGTCTGCTTCGTATTCTGTTTCAGGAATGCGAAGTCATCGACCATGACGGGCTTCGAGCAGCCCACCTTGCCGGTTATGGAGGGGATCGGTGGCTGCTCTTCCGTGCCGCCGAATTTCGGCCCCGGATTGGCGATCGCGGTGACGCCGTCCAGCTGCACCATGAAATCCATGTGCCACCAGTCGCGGCGGAACTCGCCGTCGGTGATCGCCTGCAGGCCCACGGACTCCTGCTTTTGAATCGCTGCCCGGATGCTTTCGTCCTCCACGGTTTTCAATTCACCGGAAGAGATTTCATTCTTCCTGAACATCGCCCTGGCCTGCGCAAGGGCGGCAGGGCGCAGGAGGCTGCCGACCTGGTCGGCACGGTATGGCGGTTTCATTGCAGTGGATTCAATCCGCTTCTCGTTACGCGGCCGTGCAGCTCACGGCCAAGCGCCTGTTCGCAGAATTCCGCGGTGGCAAGCAGCCGGTCCAAGTCTATCCCGGTGGCGATGCCCATGGATTCGAACAGGCCGACCAGGTCCTCGGTGCAGACGTTGCCGGTGAAGCCGCCGCCGTACTTCACCTTCGCCGGATGCCCGCCGACCCCGCCGAAGGAGGAGTCGAAATGCCGCGCGCCGGCTTCGTAGGCGGCCACGTAATTGACGAGGCCTGTGCCGCGGGAGTCGTGGAAATGGGCGATGGGGGTTGCTTTCGACGTTACTTTCTTCAGAAGTTCCTTCACGGTAGCGGGCGTGGCCATGCCGGTCGTGTCTCCCAGCGCCACATGCACGACGCCCAGATCCACGAAGCGCGCAACATCGTCCGCAACCGATCCCTGATCCACGTTCCCCTCGAACGGACAGCCGAAGGCGACCGATACGGTGCCCACCATGCGAAAACGGCCGTTCGCCTTGCGAACCATCTCCTCGATGCTGGCCCACTGCTCCGCGCGGCTGCGCCTGAGATTCTTCTGCGTGTGGGTTTCGGTGGCGGACACGAGGAGGCTGATTTCATTGACGCCGAAACCGGCTTCAAGGTCGGCGACGGCCCGCTGGACCGCCTTCGTATTTGCACACGTTGCCTTGTAAAAAACCTGTGGCGAACGAACAAGGCCCTTCAATAGTTCGCTCGCGTCCGCGAACTGCGGCACGACCGCCGGATTCGAATACGACGTCGCCTCCACCCGCGGAAAGCCGATGGCGGCGAAGCGTTCGACCAGCGCGCGCTTGGTTGCGGTGGGGATGAAGGCGGGTTCGTGCTGCAGCCCGTCGCGGGCGAAGCATTCGCAGAGGGTTACTTCAGACATAGTTGACAGCATCAACCAACTGCGCGATGCTGTCAATTCCCGTGCCAACCATCATCAAACCGCGCGACGAGCGCACCCAGCCCGCGCGCATCATCGCGGGCTATCCGCAGACGCCGCTGCGCAATCCGGTGCAGCCTCTCGTCGGGCGCGCGCCCACGCTGTCCGAACTCACGGGCCCGGTGGAGGTGGCGAGGCGCGTCAGGCTGCTGGGCGGCGACATCGCCGGCCACGGCGACAGACAGGCCATCGGCCAGCTGATCCACCTGAAGGTGCGCGTCCTGGACGAAGACGGCGCGCCGGTGGGCGGCTCGGTGGTGGAGATCTGGCAGGCGAACGGCGCCGGCCGCTACATCCACCCGAACGACGACGACCATGCGCCGGCGGACCCGAATTTCTACGGCGCGGCGCGCGTGGTCACGGACGTATCCGGCGCGTTCGAATTGCGCACCGTCAAGCCTGGCGCTTACCCGGTGCCGACGCGCGACGGCTGGTGGCGCCCGCCGCATATCCATTTCTCGCTGTTCGGCAAGGTCTGGCTCTCGCGCCTGGTGACGCAGATGTATTTCCCGGGTGAGCCGCTCAACGCGCAGGACCGGATCCTAAACGCGGTGCCGGACGCCGCCGCGCGCGACAGCCTGGTGGCCCGCTACGTCCCGCCCGGCGTCGAGCCGTACAACGCATTGGTGTTCGAGCATCAGATCGTGCTGCGCGGACGCAATTCGACGCCGGAACAGCCGTGAGGATTCCGACCGGAGAAGCCACGATCGGACCCTTTTTCCCGCCGCGCTATGTGGACGAGGGCGCGAACGACCTCATCGCGTTCGAGGGCCGCAAGGCGAAGGGCGAAACGATCGAAATCCGCGGCTGCGTGATGCAGGAAGACGGCAGCGCGCTGGAAAATCTGATCGTCGAAATCTGGCAGCCGGACGCGGGCGGCATCTTCCGCCATCCCGCCGATCCGCGCCATGCGCAGGCCGATCCGGATTTCCTCGGCTGGGGCCGCGCGGCGACCGACGCCGGCGGCGGCTATCGCTTTCGCACAATCAAGCCAGGCGCGCCTGAAGGCCGGGCGCCGCACATCAATTTTATGGTGATGTTTTCCGGGATCATGCGCATCCTGAAGACGACCATGTATTTTGAGAACGGAGTGGATGTTGTTCTCTCGGCCGTTCCTTCTTCCCGTCGTGAACTTCTAGTCGCAAAAAAAGAAGGTCCGAACAGTTACCGTTTCGACATCCGCCTGCGTGGAGAGAACGAAACCCCCTTCTTCGATGACTAGCCCGACGATCCGCGAGCTGCTGTCCTACCGCCTGCACCAGGTAGCGAATTTGCTGTCGCGCGGCGCGGAAATGCGCTACCGGCGCGAGTTCGGCGTCAGCCTGTGGGAATGGCGCAGCGTGGCGCTGCTTGGCGGCGTGGGCGAGCCGCAATCGCTGAATGATCTGGCGCGTGCGGCAGGCGTGGACAAGGGGCAGATGAGCCGGGTGGTGTCGGGGTTGACCCGGCGCAAACTGGTATCGCGCGAGACCGACGCCAATGACGCACGCGGCATACGCCTGTCCCTCACGCGGTCCGGAAAAAATCTCTATCAGAAACTGATCGGCGCCGCCGCGGAAAGGAACAGCGCTTTCCTCGATTGCCTGAATGCCACCGAGCGCAAATGCCTGGAGCAGGCAATGACCAAGCTTGCGCGCGAGGCAAAGACCTTCATCCAGAAAGAGAAGCAGGCGCGATGAACGAACTCCTGGCGGAAGACCGCGGCGCGGTCCGGATCCTGACCATGAACCGGCCGGAGAAACGCAACGCGCTGAATACCGCGCTGACGCGCGCTCTCCTGGACGGCTTGCGTGCGGCAGATGCGGCGGAGACCGTTTTCGTCGTCGTGCTCACCGGTGCGGGGCAGGGATTCTGCGCCGGTGCGGACCTGTCGGAATTCAAGCACCTGACCCCGGAGCAGCAGCACCTGGTGGAAGAGCGCGCGGAGCTCACCATGCAGCTTCACCTCGC
>JBDTRO010000064.1:0-13060 GCA_039931635.1 Betaproteobacteria bacterium
TGATCGCCGGCTGCAAGCCCGAGGACCGCTATGACGCCCGCCTGCTCGAAGCGCGGCTCACTGCGTTCCTCGCCGCGGGGCTGCTCGCGCCGCTGCACGACGCCGCCGAGGTAAAGAAAGCCGCATAACCGGATTCGCAGTTCCAGGGGGAGGTCCCAATGCTCGATATCGCCGTCTTCGCGGTCGCTACCATCGCAGTCCTCGTGCTGCTGGCCTATTTCCAGGCCCCCATTCTGGTCTGGGCTGTCGCCACCGGCGTGATGCTCGCCATCTGGGCGGCGGCGCTGCAGGTGTCGGCGCAAACCGACGCCGTCCTGTTCTTCGCCTTCATCCTGGTCGCGCCGGTGCTGACCGTGCCCGCGCTGCGCCGGCGGCTCATCAGCGATCGTGTGCTGGCGATCTTCCGCCGCATCCTCCCGGACATGTCGCAAACCGAAAAGGAAGCGATAGATGCGGGCACCGTCTGGTGGGACGCCGACCTCTTCTCAGGCAAGCCGGACTGGAACAAGATGCTGGCGATTCCCGCGCCCAGGCTCACGGCAGAGGAGCAGGCCTTCGTCGACGGCCCCTGCGAGGAAGTCTGCGCCATGACCAACGATTGGGAGGTCACGCACGAGCATTACGACCTGCCGCCGAAGGTCTGGCAGTACGTCAAGGACAAGGGCTTCCTCGGCATGATCATCCCGAAGAAGTACGGCGGCCTGGGCTTCTCGGCGATCGCGCACTCGGCGGTGATCATGAAGCTCTCGACGCGCTCCAACGCGCTGGGCGTGAGCGTGATGGTGCCCAATTCGCTCGGGCCGGCCGAACTGCTGCTGCACTATGGCACCGATGAACAGAAAGACCACTACCTGCCAAGGCTGGCAAAGGGCCTCGAAGTCCCCTGCTTCGCGCTGACCAGCCCCGAGGCGGGCTCCGATGCTGCCTCGATCCCGGACTACGGCGTGGTGTGCCGTGGGACACACCAAGGCAAGGAGGTGCTCGGCATGCGCGTCACCTGGGACAAGCGTTACATCACGCTCGGACCGGTCGCGACGCTGTTGGGTCTTGCTTTCCGGCTTTACGATCCCGAGCACCTCCTCGGAGGAAAAGAGGACCTCGGTATCACCTGCGCGCTTGTGCCGACCAATCATCCCGGCGTCGTCATCGGCCGGCGCCACCTGCCACTGAACGCCGTATTCCAGAACGGCCCGAACTCCGGCAAGGACGTCTTCATGCCGATCGACTGGATCATCGGCGGCAAGGATTACGCGGGCAAGGGCTGGATGATGCTGATGGGCTGCCTCGCCGCGGGCCGCTCGATTTCGCTGCCGACGTCGTCGGTGGGCGGCGCGAAGGGACTTGCGCGCATCACCGGCGCCTACGCGCGCGTGCGCAGCCAGTTCAAGACGCCGATTGGCAAGCTCGAAGGCGTGGAAGAAGCACTCGGCCGTATCGCCGCCAACTGCTACATGATGGATGGCGTGCGCATCATGACCGCGGGCGCGGTGGACCTGGGCGAGAAGCCGGCGGTAATTTCGGCGATCGCCAAGTACCACATGACCGAGCGGGCGCGGAAGATCGTCGACGACTCGATGGACATCCACGGCGGCAAGGGCATCTGCCTGGGGCCCAACAACTGGGTCGGACGCGGCTACCAGGTGATCCCGGTCGGAATTACGGTGGAAGGCGCCAACATCCTCACGCGCACGCTCATCATCTTCGGCCAGGGCGCGATCCGCTGCCATCCCTACGTGCTGCGCGAAATGCGCGCCGCCAAGGAAATGCAGGGCGCGGAAGCGTCGATCGAATTCGACGACGCGTTTACCTCGCACATCGGCCACACCCTCTCGAACGGCGTGCGCACCTTCGTGCACGGCATCACCAGCTCGCGCCTGGGGCAGGTGCCCAGGGATGGCGCGCCGGAGACGCAGCACTATTACCGCTTCGCCTCGCGCCTGGCGGCCGCGTTCGCGTTCCTGTCGGATGTCTCGATGCTGGCGATGGGCGGCGCGCTCAAGCGCAAGGAGAAAATCTCCGGGCGCCTGGGCGACGTGCTGTCGATGCTCTACCTGGTTTCGGCGACCTTGAAACACTACGAGGACCAGGGCCGCAACAAGGAAGACATCCCCCTCATCCGCTGGGTGGTGCGCGACCTGCTCTACCACGCGCAGGAGGCGATCGACCAGATCCTCTCCAACTTCCCGGTCAAGTCGCTCGCCACGCTGCTGCGCTGGACCATCTTCCCGCTCGGCATGTCGTTCCGCCCGCCGCTCGATTCCCGCAATCACGAGTGCGCGAAGATCGTCCTCGAGCCCGGCGCCGCGCGCGACCGCCTGACGGCGGGCATGTACATCGGCAAAGGCGAGACCGACCCGACCGGCATCCTGGAAGCGGCATTCCTCGCCACCATCGCCTGCGAACCGGTGGACGAGAAACTGCGCAAGGCAGTGAAGAAGGGAAAGATTGTTCCCCAGCCTGGTATTGATCTGGGGCTTTTGGGAATTCAAAGCAAAATCATTACCGCGGAAGAACTTGCTCTCTGGCAGCGCAAGGAAGTGCTGCGCAAGAACGTCATCAAGGTCGACG
The DNA here is from genome assembly GCA_039931635.1 of Betaproteobacteria bacterium. GTDB lineage: Bacteria > Pseudomonadota > Gammaproteobacteria > Burkholderiales > SG8-39 > RBG-16-66-20. Next base: position 2,569 of record JBDTRO010000064.1, read on the forward strand.
ACTTCCCGCAGGACTTCGGCCGCGCCGAACTCGCGGCAAAGCACTCCCACCCTACTGCGAAGGCGGCCTGACATGTACGCCAAACCCGTTTACGTCGTCGATGGCGCCCGCACGCCGTTCCTGAAGGCGAAGAACCGGCCCGGCGTGTTCTCGGCGGGCGATCTCGCCACCCAGGCCGGCAAAACGCTGCTCGCGCGGCAGAAGTTCGCGCCGCAGGACCTGGACGAAGTCATCCTCGGCTGCGCCGCGCCGTCGGTGGATGAAGTCAACATCGGACGCGTGGCGGCGCTGCGCATGGGCTGCGGCGAAAAAGTGCCAGGCTGGACCGTAATGCGCAACTGCGCCTCCGGCATGCAGGCACTCGACTCCGGCATCAACAACATCCTCGCCGGCCGCTCGGAGCTCGTGCTCGCGGGCGGCGTGGACGCGCTCTCGCGCGCGCCGCTGCTTTACAACGACAGGATGGTGAACTGGTTTTCCGATCTGGCCTCTGCCCGTTCTCCCGGGGAGAAAATTTCAGTCTTTGCGAAGATACCCCTCAGGGATTTGTTGTCCCCGGTCATCGGCATCATGAAGGGCCTCACCGATCCGATGGTCGGCCTGCTGATGGGGCAGACGGCGGAAAACCTCGCCTACCGCTTCGGCATTACGCGCGCGGAAATGGATTCTTTTTCAGTTAGATCTCACAAAAGAGTTTGCGCTGCACAGGACGCTGGTCATCTCGCCGCCGGCGGCGGCGAAGTGGAGGCGCTCTACGACAGCGGCGGCAATGCCTACACGCTGGACGACGGCGTGCGGCGCGATTCATCGGTGGCGAACCTGGCGAAATTGAAGCCCTTCTTCGACCGCAAGTACGGCAACGTCACGCCCGGCAACAGCTCGCAGATCACCGACGGCGGCGCGTGGCTCATCCTCGCGTCCGAAGAAGCATTGAAAAAGCACGACCTGAAACCCATCGGGCGCATCCTCGACTCCGAATGGGCCGGTCTCGACCCGGCGCAGATGGGCCTGGGACCCGTGCAAGCGGCGACGCCGATCCTCAAGCGCCATGGCCTGAAGCTGGACGGTGTCGACTACTGGGAAATCAATGAAGCCTTCGCCGCGCAGGTGCTGGGCTGCCTCGCCGCGTGGAAGGACGAAAAGTATTGCAAGGAGCAACTGGGTCTTGATTCTGCTCTTGGAGAATTAAACCAGGAGAACCTGAATGTTGACGGCGGCGCCGTCGCGCTCGGCCACCCGGTCGGCGCTTCAGGAGCAAGGATCGTCCTGCATATGCTCAAGCTGCTGAAAAGAAAGAATGCGAAGCGCGGCATGGCGTCGATTTGCATCGGCGGCGGCCTTGGCGGCGCGATGCTCGTGGAAGCCGTCTAGATGAAGCACTTTCGCTGGGAAAAGGACGCCCAGGGCCTCGCCTGGCTGACCTTCGACAAGGCCGGCGAGTCTGCAAATACCTTCTCGCGCGACGTGCTGGAGGAAATCCTCGCCGTGCTGGATGAGATCGCGGCCGCGCAGCCGAAGGGCCTCATCATTCGCTCGGCCAAGGACAGCTTCATCGCCGGCGCCGACGTGAACGAATTCGTGAAGTTCGCGACCGCGGAGGAGGCGCTCGCCTTCACCAAGCTGGGCTGGGACATGACGCAGAAGATCCGCGACCTGCCCTTCCCGGTGACCGCGATGGTGAATGGCTTCTGCATGGGCGGGGGACTGGAGCTCGCGCTCGCCTGCCGCTACCGCGTAGCGCTCGACGACCCGAAGACCCGTTTTGCGTTCCCGGAGGTCATGCTCGGCATCTGGCCCTTCTGGCACGGCCTGATGTGGCTGCCGAAGCTGGTCGGCCCGACGGCGGCGCTCGACATGCTGCTCACCGGCAAGGCCATCGACGCGCGACGCGCGAAGCGCATGGGACTCGTCGACCAGGCGGTGCCGCTGCGCATCCTCGAGAACACGGCGCGCATGGTGACGCTGGAAGCGCCGGCGCCAAAAGGTCTGGGGTTTGTTCAAAGAATGCTTTTAGGCCCATTGAGAGCGTTAGTGGCAAATCAGGCCAGAAAACAGGTCGCCAAAAAAGCGCGGCGCGAGCACTATCCCGCGCCCTACGCGATCCTCGATGCCTGGGTGAAGTACGACGGCGATACCTTCCTCTGCAAGGACGATCCGGGCTGCTCGCTCAAGGCGCTTTCCGAACACCCGACGACGAAGAACCTGATCCGCATCTTCTTCCTGCAGGAGAGGATGAAGAGCCTCGCCAAGGGCGTGGATTTCAAGGCGCAGCACGTGCACGTGGTCGGCGCGGGCGTGATGGGCGGCGACATCGCCGCGATCTGCGCCATGCGCGGCATCACGGTGACTTTGCAGGACACGGCGCCCGAACGCCTCGCGCCGGCGGTGAAGCGCGCCGCGAAACTGTTCAAGCGGCGCCTGCGCGAGCCGCGGCGCATCCGCGACGCAATGGACCGGCTGATTCCCGATGTGGCCGGCGCCGGCGCGGCGAAAGCGGACGTGATCATCGAGGCGATATTTGAAAACCTCGAGGCCAAGCAGCAGCTGTTCGCGAAACTCGAGGCCGCGGCCAAGCCCGGCGCGGTGCTGGCGAGCAACACCTCGAGCCTCAAGCTCGGCGACATCGCGGCGAAATTCAAGGATCCGTCCCGGCTGGTGGGGATTCATTTTTTCAATCCCGTGCCGCAAATGATGCTGGTGGAAATAATTTCTTCTCAAAATACAGAAAAACAATTCACAGACAAAGCGATCGCGTTCGTGCGCCAGATCGACAAGCTGCCGCTGCCGGTTAAGGATTCGCCCGGCTTCCTCGTCAACCGCGTGCTCGGCCCCTACATGCAGAACGCTTTCCGCATGCTGGACGAGGGCGTGAAGCCCGAGACGATAGACGCGGCGATGGAAGAGTTCGGCATGCCGATGGGCCCGATCGAGCTCGCCGACACCGTCGGCCTGGACATCTGCCTGCACGCCGGCAAGGAACTCGCCAAGAAGGGCGCCGACGGCCAGGAGGCGCAAGCGCCGCAGATCCTGCTCAACAAGGTTGCGCTCGGGCAGCTCGGCCGCAAGACCAGCCAGGGAATCTACCGCTGGGAAAACGACAAGCCCGTGAAGGGTCAGGCCGGCGCGTACGACGCCAGCCTGATCCAGGCTCTCGTGCAGCCATACCTCGATGAAACCCGGGCGGTGCTCGCCGAAGGCATCGTGCCGGATGCCGAACTGATCGACGCAGGGCTGATATTCGGCACCGGCTTCGCGCCGTTCCGCGGCGGACCGCTCAATTACCTCGCCGGACTGAAGAAATAACCGGCATGGGCAAAGCGTCGGCGCAACAGCCCGGCCTCGTGCTGCCGGCAGGCAAGATCCCCGCACTACGCGTGGTGCCGATGCCCGCCGATTCCAACCAGAACGGCGACATCTTCGGCGGCTGGATCATGGCGCAGGTCGACGTCGCCGGCGGCATCGTCGCCGGACGCATGGCGCGCGGGCGCGTTGCCACCGTGTCGGTGAACTCGTTCGTTTTCAAGCAGCCGGTGCAGATCGGCGACGTGCTCTCCCTCTACGCCGACGTGGTGCGCGTCGGCAACACGTCGATCACGGTAAACGTCGAGGTATACGCGGAACGCGGCCGGGAAGAGGCGAAGGTCGTGAAAGTGACCGAGGCGGCGCTCACCTACGTCGCCATTGATCTCAAGGGCAAGCCGCGCCCGGTGCCCAAATAGCGCGGCGGTGCTAGGCGAGGCCGGGAAAGAGCTGGCGCAATCCTTCGGCCATGGTTTGTATCGCCAGCGCCGCCAGCAACAAGCCCAGCAGCCGTGTCGCGATGTTCAAACCCGTGGTCCCCAGCTTCGCGCCGATGGGTCCGGCGAGGCTGAGCGTTATCCAGGTCAGCGCGCATACAGCGAGGATGCAGCCGACGAGCGCCGCGAAATGCGCCGCTCCGCCCGCCTGCGCGGCGATGATGGTGGTGCTGATCGCGCCCGGACCGGCCAGCAGCGGCACCGCGAGCGGCACCACGCCGGACAGTTCGCCGCTTTCGAGTTCCCTCGCCTCGTCCTGCGACTGGCGCACGCCGCCCGCCTGCGCGTTCAGCATCGCGAGCGCCATCAGGAGCAGCACCAGGCCGCCGCCGACGCGGAATGCCGGCAGGCTCGCGCCCACGAGCTGCAGCAGCTGCTCGCCCACGAGCCCGGAAACGGCCAGCACCGCGAACACGGTGACGGCGACGACGCGCACCAGCCGCGCGCGCTCCGCCGCGCTGCGCGAGGCGGTCAGCGCGAGGAAGATCGGTACCGCGAGAAAAGGATCGAGGACCGCCGTCAGCGTGACGAGGAAGCGGGCGTAGCCTGAGAACGGCAGCAGCCCGTCCAGCACGCTAGCTCTTAGCCGCGGCCGACTGGGTTTGCGCCTTCACGGCCTCTGTGGCAGCCCGGCGATCGGCATTTACCTTCGCGATGCCGGGCCGCTCGCCCAGCATCTTCAGGTACGGCTTCACCTGCGGGATCTCGTCCAGAATATCCTTCCCGTAGTTCAGCTTGCTGGCGAGCGATATCACCGGCAGGTGCACCGCGGCCGCGCAATCGGCGATCGTGAACTCCTTGCCGGCGATGAAGGGATCGAACTTCGCCAGCGCCTTGAACGCGCGCAGGCCCTTGGCGAGATCCTTCTCGACCGATTGCTTGGCGCCGTCCGAGACCGGCTGGCCGAAAAACACGCCGTACACGCGGCGCGCAACCAGCTCCATGTGCAGCTCGATCACCGTGGTGAGCTCGCGCACCTTGGCGCGCGCGAGCGGGTCCTTCGGCAGCAGCGGTTTCTGCGGATACGCTTCCTCGAGGTACTCGAGGATCACCTCCGATTCGCACAGCCGGGTGCCGTCGACTTCCAGGTAAGGCACCTTGCCGAGCGGGCTCTTCGCGAGGTACTCGTCGTTCTGCGACGGGCGCACGTTCGAGTCCTCTTCGTAAGGCACGCCCTTCTCCAGCAGCGCGATCAATACCTTGTTGTGGTAATTGCTGATGCGGAATCCGCAGACCTTGATCATGGCGCTCTCCGTTTGGCGTTCAGTTCTTCTTCGTCGCCAGCGCCTCGTCGAGCGTGGTCTGCTCGGCGATCTCCTGCTTGGCGATGGCATTGCGGTGCACTTCGTCCGGCCCGTCGGCGAAGCGCAGCGTGCGCTGGTGCGCGTAGGCGTTGGCGAGGCCGAAGTCGTCGGACACGCCGCCGCCGCCGTGTACCTGCATCGCCCAGTCGATCACCTGGCAGGCCATGTTGGGCGCCAGCACCTTGATCATGGCGATTTCCTTCCGTGCCACCTTGTTGCCGACGGTATCCATGCGCCAGGCGGCGTGCAGCACCATGAAGCGCGTGCTGTCGATCAGGATGCGCGCTTCCGCGATGCGCTCGCGCGTCACGCCCTGCTCGGCCACCGTGCGGCCAAAGGCGTAGCGCGACGTCGCGCGCTTGCACATCTTCTCCAGCGCGCGCTCGGCCTGGCCGATGGAACGCATGCAATGGTGGATGCGGCCCGGCCCGAGCCGGCCCTGCGCGATCTCGAAGCCGCGCCCTTCACCGAGCAAAATGCTCGCTACCGGCACGCGCACATCCTGGAAATCGATTTCCATGTGGCCGTGCGGTGCATCGTCATAGCCAAAGACGTTCAGGTGGCGCAGGATCTTGATGCCCTTCGTGCCGGCCGGCACCAGCACCATCGACTGCTGGCTGTGGCGCGAAGCGTGGTCCGGATTGGTCTTGCCCATCACGATGTAGATCTTGCAGCGCGGATCGCCGGCGCCCGAGGACCACCACTTGCGGCCGTTGATGACGTACTCGTCGCCCTCGCGCTTGATCTGCATCTGGATGTTGGTCGCATCCGAGGAAGCAACCGCCGGCTCGGTCATGAGGAAGGCCGAGCGGATGCGGCCGTCGAGCAGCGGATCGAGCCATTGCTTCTTCTGCTCTTCGGTGCCGTAGCGCTCGATGGTCTCCATGTTGCCGGTGTCCGGTGCCGAGCAGTTGAACACCTCGGGCGACCAGGAAACGCGGCCCATGATCTCGCACAGCGGCGCATAGTCCAGGTTCGACAGCCCGCCGCCGGTAACGCGCTTGGAATGCGGCAGGAAAAGGTTCCAGAGTCCCGCCGCCTTTGCCTTGGGCTTGAGTTCCTCGATGACCGGCACCGCCTCCCAGCGCTTGTCGCCGCGCACGTGCGCGTAGTACTTGGCTTCGCTCGGATAGATATGCTCGTCCATGAAGGCGAGCAGTTTTTCCTGCAGTTCTTTGGTCTTCGCGCTGTACTCGAAATCCATCAGGTGCTCCTTTTCAGAATCTTCTCGACCTGCGCCCAGCCCAGTTCGCCCAGCGGCCTGGCGCGGGCGCCCGCGTCGCGGGCATGCTCGCTGGAGGCGGTGCCGTCCACGACGCGCTTGGCGATGCCCTGGCAGATCGCGGCGAGGCGGAACATGTTGTACGCCATGTAATAGTCCCAGACCGACGGCGCCACGCGCTTGCGGCCGGTGCGCTTGAAATAGCGCTCCACGTACTCACCCTCGGTGGGAATGCCCAGTTCGGCGTGCGGCAAGCCACCCAGGCCGCGGAACATCGTCGAAGGGATGTGCCAGCTCATGCAGTGATAGGAGAAATCCGCGAGCGGATCGCCCAGCGTCGAGAGCTCCCAGTCGAGCACTGCCAGCAGGCGCGGCTCCGTCGGGTGGAATACCGTGTTGTCCAGCCGGTAATCGCCGTGCACCACGGTGGTCTCGTCCGTCGCCGGGATGTTTTTCGGCAGCCAGGCGATCAGCTGGTCCATGGCCTCGATCTTCCCGGTCTCGGAGGCGAGGTATTGCTTGGTCCAGCGCCCCACCTGGCGCTCGATGTAGCTGCCGGCCTTGCCGAAATCCTGCAGGCCGACCGCCTTGTAGTCCACGCTGTGCAGCAGGGCGATCACGCGGTTCAACTCGTCCCAGACCGCCGCGCGTTCCGCCTTCGGCAGCTCCGGCAGCGCGGGATCCCAGAGCACGCGGCCATCGACGCAGTCCATGAGGTAGAAGGCGGTGCCGATCACCGCATCGTCCTCGCACAGCACGTAAGGCCGCGCCACCGGGAAGCCGACGCCGTGCAGCGCCTTGATCACCTTGTATTCGCGATCCACCGCATGGGCCGAGGGCAGCAGCTTGCCCGGCGGCTTCTTGCGCAGCGCATAGCGCTTGCCGCCGGCGGTGACGCGATAGGTGGGATTCGACTGGCCGCCCTTGAACTGCTCGACCTGCAGCGGGCCGCGGAATCCTTCCACGTGTTTCCTGAGAAAATCTTCCAGACGCCCGCTGTCGATGCGATGGCGCTCTTCAACTGGCTTTACGCCGATGAACTGGTCGGACATGGGAGCGGCAATCCTAATCTGAAAATGCGCAAAACTGTAAAATTCGACCATCATGACGCGAATTCCCGGCTCCAGATTCCTCCACTCGCCCGGCCCGACGCACGTTCCGGAGGAAGTGCTGAACGCCATGCATCGCCAGCCCATGGACCACGGCGATCCGCGGCTCGATCAGACGATTGCGGCCATCGACACGGGCATCAAGCGGCTGCTCCAGACCGCAGCGTCCGATCTCTACATGTTCGCCGCCAACGGCCACGGCGCCTGGGAAGCGGCGATCGAGAACCTGGCCGCCCCCGGGCAGGCGATCCTGATTCCGGGTACCGGGCATTTCTCGGAGTCGTGGGCGGTGCAGGCCGAGGCGCTCGGCCGCCGAGTGGTCCGCACGCCGATCCGTGAAGGCTACCCGATAGACGCCAACGATCTCGAGCAGGCCCTGCGCGCCGATACGAAACGGGAAATCGTGGCGGTGTTCGCCGTGCATACCGATACGGCCAGCAGCAGCACCAACGATCTGGCCGCGCTGCGGGCCGCCATCAATGCCGCCGGGCATCCGGCGCTGTTCGCGGTGGATGTGGTCGCGTCCCTGGCCGCGGCTCCGTTTGCGATGGATGCGCTGGGCGTCAACGTCGCGGTGGGCGCAACGCAGAAAGGCCTCATGTCGCCGCCCGGCATGAGTTTCGTCGCCGTCGACGGCCGCGCGGGCGAAATCGCCGCGCGCAATCCCGCCCCACGCTACTACTGGGACTGGGGCCGGCGCAAAGGCGACATGAGCTACCAGAAGTTCTGCGGCACGCCGCCGCAAAACCTGCTGTTCGGGGTCGAGGCGGCGCTTGCGCTGCTATTTCAGGAAGGCATAGGCACGGTCATCGCGCGCCATGCGCTGCTCGCCCGCGCGGTGCACGCCGCCGTCGAATGCTGGAGCCGCGAAGGCGCGGTCTCGTTCCATTGCCGCGTTCCCGCGGCGCGCTCGGTCTCGGTCACCACCATCGAAACGCGCGCCGGGATCGATACCGAGGCCATGCGCACGGTCGCGCGCGAGCGATTCCAGGTCGCCATCGCCGGCGGACTCGGGCCGCAAACCGGGCGCGCGTTCCGCATCGGGCATCTCGGCAACCTGAACAGCGCCATGATCCTTGGCTGCCTCGCCGGGGTCGAAGCGGCGATGCAGGTGCAGGGAATTCCATGCGGGCGCGGCGGGACGGAGGCGGCAGTCAAAAGTCTGGCCGAAAATCGAATTTGAGGAGACGGGAATGAAAAACCGCTTTGCTGTCAGCCACATGGCAGGATCGAAATTCGCGCGGCGCGGCTTGCGCGCCTACTTCGTGTATCGCGACCTCGGCATCAAGCGCGCGACGCGCGGCAAGGTGGTCGCGCACGTAATCCGGGCGCGGCGCGGCAAGGCCCCGCACGGCCAGTGGCACAGGCACGATTGCAAGCTGCAGTTCGTCTACGTGCTCAAGGGCTCGGCAGTGTTCGAGTATGAGGGCGTCGGCCGGGTGCGCATGCAGCAAGGCAGCTGCTTCTACCAGCCGCCCGGCATCCGGCACCGCGAAATCAGCCACTCGCAGGACCTCGAACTCATCGAGATCGTGGCGCCGGCGAACTTCAAGACGTTCGCATTGGAGAAACCTGCAACCAAAACGTCACGGGGCCGTCGTTGACCAGGCTGACCCGCATATCGGCACCGAAGCTGCCGGTCTTTACATGCAATTGTTTTTGACTTGAAAGAAAAACAAAGCGTTCAAACAATTGCCGCCCCGCGCCGGGCGCCGCCGCGGTGGAAAATCCTGCACGCGCCCCTGTCTTCGTATCCGCCGCCAACGTAAATTGCGGCACGGCGAGCAGTTCGCCTTCGATGTCCAACAGGGACAGATTCATCTTCCCTTCAGCGTCCGGGAAAATGCGATAGCCGAGCACCCGGTCGACGAGCCTTTCGGCCTGCGCATCCTCGTCGCCGCGCTCGATGCCGATCAGCGCCAGGATGCCGCGCCCGATGGCTCCCACGACCACTCCATCGACCTCGACGCGGGCCTCGGTGACTCTTTGAATCAGCGCAATCACGCGAGCGTGATCCTTGACGTCAAGCCGGGATATCCGGCACCAGGAGGATTTTCAGGCGCGAGATGGAATCCTTGAGCACGAGCTTGCGCTTCTTGAGGCGCCGCAACTGAAGCTGGTCCTGGCTGGATTGCTCCGCGAGCCGGGCAATCACGTCGTCCAGATCCTGGTGCTCGATCTCCAGCTCCGCGATCCGCGCGCCGATCTGGAACCGCTCTTCGTCACTCAGCGACTGGCTTGTCAATGCTCGCCTCCTCAGCCCTGCGCCGCGGTGCGCATTACTTCCGCTTCCCGACCAAATATCCCGGCGGATATGGTCTATGCGCATCCTATAATACCTGTCCAGGAGCAGGGAACGACGACACGCGGCCATGCGTCGCAACGATCACGACGTCACCGACACGATTCGCACCACCGACCTGAAGCAGGTAGCCGGGGAGGTAATGCGCGTGTACCGCGGCCTCTACAATGGCACGCCCTCGGGTGCCATCGAGCGCGCCTTCGAGGACATCGGCCGCCTGTACGTGGGCAAGCACGCGGAGTACAAGCCCTGCGACACCGAGTACCACGACATCCAGCACATCCTGGACGTGACCCTCGCCATGGCGCGCCTGATGGACGGCTACGAGCGCAGCCGGAATGGAGCTCCGGCGCTGCCCGCGGCCTGCTTCTCGCTTGGCGTGGTAACCGCGCTGTTCCATGATTTCGGCTACCTGCGCAAGCGCGGCGACCGGCGCCACCGCTACGGTGCCGAATACACGATGACGCATGTGACGCGGGGCTCGAAGCACCTGCACAACTACCTGCCGCGCATCGGCCTCAAGCGCTACGCAGACGCGGGCGCGACCCTGGTCCATTACACGGGCTACGAGCGCCGCGCAGAAACGATTCCGCTCAACAACACGCTGCTGCGCCGCATCGGCCACATGCTCGGCACCGCGGACATCATCGCGCAGATGGCGGACCGCTGTTACCTCGAGAAATGCCGCGACCGTCTCTACCCGGAATTCGTGCTGGGCGGCCTCGCCAGCAGGAAGCTGGCCGGCGGCCGCACCCAGG
>JBDTRO010000065.1:0-4446 GCA_039931635.1 Betaproteobacteria bacterium
TTTCCACCATCCAGGTGGCGTTCGCGCTGTCGCTCGCCCTGCACGTACTTGTGCTCTGGAACTGGGGGCTGAATCCGTCGCTAAAGCCGTTCGAGGACCCCATGCAGGGCAAGCCGAACGGCGCGCTTGCGGTGCGGATGGCGCCGCCGCCGGCGTCCGCAAGCCCGGCGCAACCCGCGCACACGGTTCCCTCGCCCGGGGCCGCCGCGCGCAGGCTCGCGGCGGCGCCTCGCGTCCTCGCGCTCGATCGGCCGTCGCCTTCGCCTTCGGCGCCGGCCAGGCCCGTTGAATCCCCGCAGCCGCCCGCTGTCGGCGACTTTGCGTCTTTCGTCGAGGCGCGCCGCCGCGCCCGCGCGCCCGCGCCTGCCGCGCCCTCGAAGCCGGTCGAGAGCGAACAGGAGCGCGACAACCGCCTCGCCGCCGCCAGGCTCGGCCTGGACCAGGCACCCACCTTCGGCGCGGACCTGGACCACGGCGGCGGCATCTTCCAGGTCGAGCGCGTGGGTTTCAACGACGCGGAATTCTTCTTCTACGGCTGGAACAAGAACATCCGGCGCCTCTCGCGGCAGATGATCTCGGTGCGGCGCGGCGACAACCCCAGCATCGAGCTCGCAATAGTGCGCAAGATGATTGCCATCATCCGGGAGCACACGAGCGTCGACTTCAGCTGGAATTCGCGCCGCCTCGGCCGTGCCGTGATGCTGTCTGCCCGCGTGAACGACAACGCCGGCCTGGAGGATTTCCTGATGCAGGAATTCTTTGCCAATCCCCGCCCCGCCAGCCGCCCGGGCTGACGGCGCCGCGGGTAGACTGTCTGCCGAAGGGGGAGGCGTGGCAACGGCGGAAAATCCATTCGCGCAGCTGCTTGCAGTGGCGCGCGAAGTGTCGTACCTGAAGGGCGCCGAGCTCGTGCGCCAGGGCGAGGCCTCGCGCGGCTGCTTCCTGATCCGCGCCGGGCAGGTCGAGGCGCGCGTCGCGCTGCCCGGCGGCGGCACGCTCACCGTGGCGCAGTTCGGCGACGGCGACATGTTCGGCGAGATGGCGCTGATCGAGCGCGGCGTGGTGTCGGCCACGGTGGTGGCGCATTCCAACGTCGATGCGTGGTTCGTCGGGCGCGATGATTTCCGCGCGCTGGTCGCGAGCCGTGAGCTCGCCGCGCTCGAAGTGCAGCGCGCCATCACGCGCTCGCTCTCGGACAAGCTGCGCGGGTTGAACAATCGCGTCAAGGAATACCCCGCGGTGGAGGACCGGCCCGTGACGCAGGCCGCGCCGGCGGGCGATCCGCTCGCCGCCGTCAAACGCTCGCGGCAGGCCTCCTTCGACTGGCAAGCGTTCCTGCCCGTGCTGCCGTTCTTCGAGGGTTTTGACGACGAAGAGATCGACGAACTCGCTGCCACCGGCAAGGTGCTGGAGCTGCCGCGCGGCGCCTGGGCGTTCGTCGCCGGCCGCCCGGCGGAGAGCTGCTTTCTCGTGCTGCGCGGCGCGCTGGAGGTGTTCACGCGCACCGGCGTGCTCGAGCGCCGCGTCGCCATCGCGGGGCCGGGCGAGCTGGTGGGGTTCATGGCGGTGATCAATGCCGCGCCGCGCAGCAACAACGCCCGCGTGCGCGAGGCCTGTTGCCTGCTGGAAATTCCGTGCGCCGCGTTCCTCGAGATCTACGATGGCAGCTCAGGCACCACCGTCAGCCTGCAGCACGCCATCCACCGCAGCCTGATGCGTTCGATCGCGCGTACCAACACCCAGCTCACGCGCTTGATCAGCCATGCGCGCCTCAACGCGGCGCAGGCACAGGCCGCCGATCTGGAAGCGGCCTTGCACGGACAGTTGTGGCGCGCCGAAGGTGAAGCGCCCTAGGCTCCCGGCCGGCCCTATTTGAAGACGTTCACCACCAGCAGGTCCGGCAGCCAGGTCGCGAGCCCCGGGAAGTAGGCAACCGCGAACAGCACCAGCGCGTCGGTGAGGAAGAACGGCACGGATCCCTTCACCACTTCGGACACCGGAATCTTCGAGGTGCCGCTGACGGCGAACAGGTTCAGGCCGACCGGCGGCGTGACGAGGCTCATCTCGATCGTCAGCGTGAGCAGGATCGCGAGGTGCACCGGGTCGATCTTGAGGGCCATGGCAACCGGGAATACCACCGGCACCGTCAGCAGGATCATCGCCACGCCGTCGACGAAGCAGCCGAGGATCATCTCGATCAGGATGAAAGCGAAAATGAAGCCCATCGGAGTCAGGCCCCAGCCGGTGACGATCTTGGTGATGGTCTGCGGCCAGTACAGGTTCGAGGCGAGGAACTGGAACACGCCGACGCTGCCGACCAGGAACAGGATCACCGCGGACAGGTTGAGCGCGCGGCAGGTGACGGGAATCAGCTGGCCGATGAATTCTCGGCCTCCGGTCGCAACGCCGTAGAGGATGGCGTAGCCGCAGGCGACGGCCGCCGCCTCGGTGGGTGTGAACAGGCCGCCGTACAGTCCGCCGAGAATCAGCACCGGCATGCCGAATCCCGGCAGCGCCGCCAGCGTCGCGGGCAGGAGCTGGCGCACGTCGAATTTCCCGCGCGGCAGCTTGATCACCCAGGAGAGGGCGATGATCGTCACGACGTTCGCCAGCGCGAGCAGCAGGCCCGGAATCACGCCGGCGAAGAACAGGCGCACGACGGAGGTCTCGGTCACCACGCCGAACAGCACCAGCGGGATGCTGGGCGGAATCAGGATGGCGATGCCGCCGCTGGTGGCCACCAGGCCGGCCGCCACCCAGGGCGGGTAGCCGCGCTTGATCATTTCGGGCACCGCGATGACGCTCATCGCCGCGGCCATCGCCACGCTCGAGCCCGAGATCGCGGCAAACAGCACGCAGGCCAGCACCGTGGCGATGCCGAAACCGCCCGGCAGCCAGCCGACCAGCGCATCGGCGAAGCGGAACAGCTGCGCGATCAGGCCGGTGCGCTCCATCAGGTAGCCCGCGAAGATGAACAGCGGGATCGCCGTGAGCGAGTAGCGATTGATGAAATTGAAGAAGGAACGGAAGATGACCTCGGGCCCGAGCAGCGGGTCGGTCATCACGTACGCGGCGGCGGATGCGCTCAGCGCAATGCCGACCGGCACGCTCAGCACGAGCAGCACGAGCACGACGATGCCGACGATTGCCATTCCGTCCCTTTTCTATCCGCTCATTGAATCAGTGCGACGGGCCTTCTTCGGGCTCGTCCAGCACCTTGCGGCCGCGCAGGCCCTGCGCGGCGCGCCACACCTGGAAAAAAAGCGACACCACCATGAAGCCGAAGCTGACCAGCAGCACGACGAGGAACGGCCACATCGGAAACGCGAGGCTCTCGCTGCGGCTGCCGTACTCCAGGCTGTCGTGCACGTCCGGAATGCCCCACCACACCACCGCGATCATGAACAGGAACGACAGCAGCGTCGCAATTGCCTTGACGATTTCGGCGGCGAAGCGCGGCCCGGGCCCGAGCGCCTCCAGCGCGCTGGTGAGCAGATTGACGTTGAGGTGCGACCCGCGCCGCTGCGCAATGCCGAAATAGAGGAACACCGCGCTCAGGATGAACAGCGTGACGGCGTCCTGCTGCCACTCGAAGGACTGTCCGAGAAGGTAGCGCCGCACCACCTCCATGAGCGCCAGGAACGTGCAGCACAGCATGACCACGGCCGCGGCGCGCGCCAGTATCCTGTCCTGGAACGCGCGCCAGGCTGCGTAGGCTTGCTCCACTTGCCGCCGGCGGCCGCTCGTGGATCTACTGGATATGGATCTTCGAGGCGTACTTCGAGCAGTCGATCTTCTCGATCCACGACGAGCCCGCCGGGTTCTGCTTCGACAACTCGCGGCTCTCCTTCGCGAACGTGTCGACCCACGGCCGCGCCTCCGCCGGCACCTTGGTCTTCACGTACTGGGTCGAAGCGTCGCCGACCGCGCTGGTCATCGCCGAGGCTTCCTGCGGCGTCATCCAGTACACGCCCGGCTTGGACGGATCCTTGGTGCCATATTTCTCGTAGGTCAGGCGGTCGACGCACCAGTTGAATTCCTTCTGGATCTTGAGCGTCTCGGCGATCAGGCCTTCCAGCGTCTTCTGCGTCTGCGGCGGCAGGCGATCCCACCAGCGGCGGCTCGCGGCCACCATGTAGTAGTCGCCCGTGAACACGCCGGCGCCGCCCGTGGTGTAGAAAGGCGCCTGCTCGCGCACCGCATTCCAGCCGCCGATGCTCGTCATCAGGCCGTCAATGACACCCGACTCGATCGCCGTCGGCACCTCGCCGAAGGACATCACGACCGGATTCGCCTTCCACGCCGATAGCGATGCATTTTCGACCGGACCCATGCTGCGCACCTTGCGGCCGGCGTAGTCGCTTGGCTTGAGGTAGCGCTTCTTGCCGCCGACGCCCATGCCGAAGCTCATCTGCCCGGCGCCGAACACCTTGATGGCCTGGTTCT
>JBDTRO010000066.1:0-2451 GCA_039931635.1 Betaproteobacteria bacterium
CAAGGCGCGGCTGCACGGCATGATCGCCAACCGGCCCGACTGGACGCTGTCGCGCGCGCGCCAATGGGGCGTGCCGATGCCGTTCTTCGTCCACAAGGAAACCGGCGCGCTGCATCCGCGCACGCTGGATTTGATCGAGGTCGTGGCGCAGCGGGTGCAGAAGGGCGGCATCGAGACCTGGCAGACGGTGACGACGGCCGAATTCCTCGGTGCCGATGCGGCGAATTACGAGAAGGTGAAGGACACCATCGACGTCTGGTTCGATTCCGGCTCCACGCACCTCACGGTGCTGAAGGGTTCGCACGCGAGCGAAAGCACGTTTCCGGCCGATCTTTACCTCGAAGGTTCCGACCAGCATCGCGGCTGGTTCCATTCCTCGCTGCTCGTTTCCTGCATGATGAACGGCGTGCCGCCGTACAAGGCGATCCTGACGCACGGCTTCGTGATCGACATGGAAGGCCGCAAGATGTCGAAATCGAAGGGCACCGGCATCGCGCCGCAGCAGGTCGCCGGCACGCTGGGCGCCGAGATCCTGCGCCTGTGGATCGCGAGCGGCGATTACTCGGGCGAGCTCACGATCTCGAACGAGATCCTCAAGCGCGTGGTCGAGAGCTACCGGCGGATTCGCAACACGCTGCGCTTCCTGCTCGCCAACACTTCCGATTTCGATCCGTCGAAGCACGCCGTGCCGGTGGCCGAAATGACGGAGATCGACCGCTACGCGCTCGCTCGGTGCGAGCGATTGCAAAAGGACGTCCTCGCCGATTACAAGGCCTACCAGTTCCATCTGGTGGTGCAGAAGCTGCAGGCGTTCTGCGCCGAGGACCTGGGGGCGTTCTACCTGGACATCCTCAAGGACCGGCTCTACACCTGCGGCAGGGAATCGCGGCCTCGCCGCTCCGCGCAGACCGCGATCTGGCACATCACCAACAGCCTGTTGCGCCTGATGGCGCCGATATTGAGTTTTACCGCGGAAGAAGCGTGGAAAGTGTTTTCGGGCAATGCCGAAGGCAGCGTGTTCGAGGAAATCTGGCACCGGCTGCCCGCTGCCGGTCTGGATCAAGCCGTGCTGGATCATTGGGAAAACGTCCGCCAGTTCAGGGACGTCGTGACCAAGAGGGTCGAGGAACGGCGCGAAACCAAGGAGATTGGTTCCTCCCTTGCCGCGGAACTCGATATCGGTGCGCACGGGCCGATGCTCGCGTCGCTGGCGCGCCTGGGCGACGAACTGCGTTTCGTGCTGATCAGTTCGCGCGCCACCGTACACGACGCGGGCAGCGGGTCTGCCGTGCGCGTGGATGTGAAAGCAAGCGAGCATCCGAAATGCGAGCGTTGCTGGCACTACCGCGCCGACGTGGACCAGGCCGGGCTGTGCGGCCGCTGCGCGGGCAACCTGAACGGCCCGGGCGAATCGCGGTCCTATGCCTAGCGGGGTCAACGCGGCGCACTGGTTCGGCCTGGCCGGCCTGGTCGTGGTTCTGGATCGGATCACGAAATACGCGGTGCTCGCTTCATTTGCGCCCGGCGAGAGCCGCGCCGTCACGGAGTTCTTCAACATGGTGCTGGTATTCAACAAGGGAGCGGCGTTCAGCTTCCTCGCCGCGGCCGAGGGCTGGCAGACCCTGTTCTTCTGCGCCATCGCCACCGTGGCATCCGTGGTCATCAGCTTCATGATTCTCAGGAACCGCGACAAGCGGCTGTTCAGCGGCGGCCTGGGATTGATTCTCGGCGGCGCGCTGGGCAATCTCTATGACCGCATCGTATACGGCCAGGTGGTCGATTTCCTCGATTTCCATGCCGCGGGCTGGCATTGGCCGGCTTTCAACGTCGCGGACTCCGCGATCACTGTCGGCGCCGCCATCCTGATCGCCGAAAGCTTCATGCATCGCGAGGAGACCCGTGAAAAGCAGGCCTGAACTCGACCTCGCGCTGCTGCTCAGGGCCTTGTCGTTCGCCGCCCACAAGCACCGCGACCAGCGGCGCAAGGATGCCGAGGCTTCGCCCTACATCAACCATCCGATCGCGCTCGCCGAAGCGCTGACGGTGGAGGGCGGCGTCACCGATGTCGACGTGCTGGCGGCAGCGCTGCTGCACGACACCATCGAGGACACGGCGACGACGCTGGAGGAGTTGCGCGGGCATTTCGGCGAGCGCATTGCGGGCATGGTGGCTGAAGTCACCGACGACAAGGACCTGCCCAAGGCCGAGCGCAAGCGGCTGCAGATCGTGCATGCCGCCGGCATCAGCCCGGGGGCGAAGCTGGTCAAGCTGGCCGACAAGATCTGCAACCTGCGCGACGTCGCCGAGCGCCCGCCCGCGAAATGGGACCTGGAACGCAGGCGCGAATATTTCGAATGGGCGAAACGGGTGATCGACGGCCTGCGCGGCGCGCACCCGGCGCTGGAGGCGGCGTTCGACGCCGCCTACGCGCGCAAGCCCTGAAGCAGGGAT
>JBDTRO010000067.1:0-7794 GCA_039931635.1 Betaproteobacteria bacterium
CAGATCGATTTCCCGCCGTATTCGATGCGGTAGCCGGTCGCACCGTCCGGGTGGTTCAGCACCGCGGTGCGCACGACGATTCCGGGTGTCGGCGTCAGCGTTTCGCCGCCCTTGAAGTCGCGGTACTCCATCTTTGCCTTGAAAACGTCGGGCGGCACCGGGAACAGCGGCGCCATCATGAATTCCCGCAGTACGCGGTGCAGCGTCATGCCTCCGGCGAGGTGCCCGGCCCAGAGCCGGAAGGCGTTCTGCGGCTGGAAGAACGGCTTGAAGAAGGGCAGCCCGCAGACATGGTCGAAATGCGTGTGCGTGAAGAAGATGTCCGAATCGAGCGGTGCCTCCGCGACCAGGCGGTTGCCGAGGTAGCGCATACCGGTGCCGGCGTCCAGCAGGATCAGGCGGCTGCCGCAGCGCACCTCGATCGAGGAGGTATTGCCGCCATAGCGGGCCGTCGCGGGACCCGGGGCGGCGATGCTGCCGCGCACGCCCCAGAACCGGACCAGGAACCCGCCCCCTGCAGTTTGTCCCGCGCTCACGGTCGCTACTTTGGCACGAACCCGGGCAGCTTGCACTATGATCCCTCCCCATGGAACGGTCTTTGTTCGGGTTCATCCTGCGCTATTCGAGGCGCGAGCAGCTGATGATCCTGCCGCTGGTCATCGCCTCGATGCTGATTTACTTCTCGATGCTCGACCTGCCCAAGGCGATCATCAACGAGGCGATCCAGGGTAAACGCTTCCCGGTGCCGGAGGCCACGGTGGCGTTCCTGAAAGTGCAAATCACGCTGCCGCATATCCTTGGCGGCGCCTCGGTGCAGCTGTTCGATGGTTTTGCGCTGCACCAGCTGCCCTACCTGTTTGCGCTGACGTTCGCCTTCCTGACGCTGATTGTCGTCAACGGCGCGCTGAAGTTCCAGATCAACACCATGAAAGGCTGGCTGGGCGAGCGCATGTTGCGGCGCCTGCGCTACGCTCTCTTCGACCGCATCCTGCGCTTTCCGCTGGCGCGCTTCCGCCGGGTAAAGTCGGCCGAACTCGCCACCATGATCAAGGACGAAGTCGAGCCGCTCGGGGGCTTCGTCGGCGAGTCGCTGATTGCGCCGACGTTCTACACGCTCGAGGCATTCACCGCCATGTTCTTCATCCTCTACCAGCACCTCTACCTCGGTCTGATCGCGCTCGCCGTGGTGGCGTCCCAGGCGGTGATCATCCCGCGCCTGCGGCGCCGGTTGCTGGTGCTCTCCAAGGAACGCCAGCTCGGCGCGCGCCAGCTCTCCGGACGGATCGCCGAGGTTGCCGACGGCGTGATCGAGGTGCACGCGCACGACACGTCGAACTACGAGCGCGCGGAGGTATCGGCGCGGCTCGGGCGCATGTTCCGTATCCGCTTCGAGTTGTACCAGCGCAAGTTCATGATCAAGTTCCTCAACAATTTGCTCTCCCAGGTGGGCCCGTTCCTGTTCTACCTGGTAGGCGGTTACCTGGTGATTGCGGGCCGCCTGGACATCGGCACGCTGGTGGCCGTGATCGCCGCCTACAAGGACCTGCCCAGCCCGATCAAGGAGCTGATCGACTGGGACCAGCAGCGCCTCGACGTGCAGATCAAGTACACCCAGGTGGTGGAACAGTTCACGGTGGACGACATGACGCCGGCGGAAATGCAGGCACCCGTTGCTGCGCCGGAGCTGCCGGCCGCGGGCGCCGTGCGCGTATCCAACCTGGCGCTCGCGGGAGAGGCGGGATCGAAGTTGATCGACGGCGTCACGTTCGAGGTCGGCCTCGACCAGCATGTCGCCGTTCTCGGGTCGCACGCGGCTGGCGTCGCCGAGCTCACGCAGATGCTGGCGCGCCTGGTGATGCCCAGCAGCGGCCGGGTCGAAGTCGGCGGCATCGACATGACCAAGGCGCCCGAGGCGGTGACCGGCCGCGCCATGGCGTACGTCGGCCCGTCGGCTTACCTGTTTCCGACCAGCGTGCGCGACAACCTGGTCTACGGGCTCAAGCACTATCCGTTGCGCGAGCGAATCTACGAAGGCCAGGAACTCGCGGAATACGAATTCCAGAGAAGCGAGGCAAAGCGCACCGACAGCACCCTGCTCGATTACAACGCCGACTGGACCGACTACCGGGCCGCGGGCGCGTCCAGCCGCGAGGAGCTGGATCTGCGCATCGTCGAGGTGCTGAAGACGGTCGAGCTGGAGGAAACCATCTTCGAGCTCGGCCTGAGAAGCTCGGTGGATGCCGCGAATCATCCCGGCCTGGCGGAAAGTGTGCTGCGCGCCCGCGAGGCGATCCGGACGCGGCTCGCCGGACCCGGCATGCAGGGCCTGGTCGAGCAGTTCGATGCCGAGCGCTACAACCGCAACGCCACACTGGCGGAGAATCTGCTCTTCGGTACGCCGATCGGCAAGAAGACCTTCGACATCGAGAACCTGGCAGGCAACGAGTATGTGCGCCGCGTATTGCGCGAAACCGGGTTGGCCGACGACTTGCTCAAGACGGGGCACAAGCTCGCCGAGACCATGGTCGAGCTGTTCAGCGGCCTGCCGCCCGGGCACGAATTCTTCGAACGCTTCAGCTTCATCAAGCAGGACGACCTGCCGGAGGTGAAGGCGGTACTGGGCCGGGTGGCGGACGCCGGGCTGGACAAGATCGAAGATGCCGACCGCGACCTGCTGATGGCGCTGCCTTTCAAGATGATTTCCGCCCGCCACCGCCTCGGCCTCATCGACGAGGCGTTCGAGGCGCGCATCCTGCAGGCGCGCCGCCATTTCGCCGAGCACCTGCCGGCGCAGATGCGCGGCGGGATCGAATTCTTCGACTCGGCAAGCTACAACGGGGCGGCGACCCTGCAGGACAACATCCTGTTCGGCAAAGTCGCGACCGGGCAGGCGCAGGCCAGCACCCGGATTGCCGCGATGCTGCACGAGGTGCTCGATGAACTGAAGCTGCGGCCGCAGGTCGCGTCCATCGGCCTGGGCTACCAGGTCGGGGTCGGCGGCGCGCGGCTGTCTTCTTCCGACCGGCAGAAGGTCGCGATCGCGCGCGCACTGCTGCGGCGCCCGGCGGTGCTGATTCTCGATCAGGCGGCCGCGGTACTCGACGGCGCGTCGCAGAACCGCATCGTGACGAGCGTGCTGGAAGCCCGCAAGGGACGCTGCGTATTCTGGGCCCTGCAGCGCAACGACCTTGCCGAGCGCTTTGGCCACACCCTGGTGATGGAGCGCGGCCGGCTCGCCGAGCAGGGCCGCTTCGCGGACCTGAAAAGCAGCGGCGGCGCGCTGCAAAAATTATTGAGCACCGGTTGAGTGAAGGCCGGTAAAGGAGCAGAGCCATGAGCCTGGAACAGGAATTCGAGTTGATCCGGCGGGTGCCGATCTTCAGCACCACGGATCCCGCGATGCAGAAGCTGCTTGCCTTCAGCAGCGATCGCCTCACCTACGCGGAAGGACAGACCATGTTCAGCGCGGGCGACCCGCCCGACAGCGCCTACATCGTGATGGAGGGCGAAGTGGACATCACGGTGCCGACGCCCAAGGGACCGTTGCTCGTGAACACGCTGACGCGCAACGACGTCATCGGCGAAATCGGCATCTTCGGCGACGTGCCGCGCACCGCGACCGCGGTGGCACGCACGCGCGTGGAAGTGCTGCGGATCTCGCGCGACGTGTTTGTGAACGTGATCCGCGGCAATCCGGATTCGGCGATCGCGCTGGTGAAAATCCTCGCCGACCGGCTTGCGAAAACCACCGCCCAGCTGCGCCGCATGGCGGCCGAAACCAGCCGGTAGGAGCCGGGCGTCAGGGGAGGGCGAAGACCTCTTCCGGTTCGGCGACGCCGCGCAGCGCAAATTTACCCAGGCTGCGGCAGGGCGCGCCAAGCTCTGCCGCCATGGTGGCCGAGAGCACGACATCCTGCCCGGTGTCCTTGCATAGTCCCTCGATGCGCGCGGCCTTGTTTGCCGCGACGCCGATGACCGAGAATTCGAGCCTTTCGGGGGTACCGATGTTGCCGTAATACACCCGCCCAAGGTGCAGGCCGACGCCGCACGCGAACGCAGGCAGGCCGGCGCCCAGGCGCGCCGCGTTGGTCGCGTGCACCCGGGAGCGGGCGGCACGCGCCGCGTCGACAGCCCGTTCGCAGACCGCGCGCGTCGTGTCGCCCGCGGTGGGAAACACCGCGAGCGAGGCGTCGCCGATGAACCGCAGGACCTCGCCGCCGTGCGCGAGCACGGCGCCGGCCGTGGCGACAAAGTAGTCGTTCAGCAGCTCGAGAAAGCGCTGCTCTCCGAGCGATGCCGACAGCGGTGTCGATTCGCGCAGGTCGGAGAACCAGATCACGGCGTCGATGCTCTGGCCGTCGCCGCGCTTGATCTGGCCATCGAGCACCTTGGCGCCGGAGCTGCGACCAAGGTAGGTTTCAAGCAGCGTCCTGGCGAGATCGAGGTTGTTGAAATTCTCCATGATGAGCGCGAACGGATGCAGCAGGCGCTGGATCTCGGTGATGTCGTGATCGGCAAAGCCGCCGGGGCGCCGCGTCGTAAGGCTCACGGAATTGCGTGCGCCGGCACTGAACAGAACCTCCGCGATGACGTAATCGGTCATGCCCTGCGCGCGCAGTTCCTGCAGAACGGGAAAGTCCATCGCGCAGTCGCGATCCTCGAGCCGGCGCCGGATTACGCGCTCGCCCTCCCTGATGCGTGCCGCGGGACTGGTCAGGTATTGCTCGGTTTCCCGGAAGCCGTGCGCGCCGCGGTTCAGCGTGACCTTCTGGCCGTCCCAGAACAGCGCCACGCCGGAATACTGCGGATGCAGCGTCCAGAAGAAGAACGCGACGCGGTCGATCGGCATCCCGGCGGCGCGCACCCGTTCGCAGATCCCGCTTACGACTTCTTCGCGCGTCGGCAGGTGCCGGCCCTTGTGCATCAGCCAGTCGACAACCGGCGCCACGGACCATTGCGCCATCGTAGCCTTCCTAGTGCAGTACGCGCGGCACGGAGAGCGTGAATTCCGGGATCGGCGCTTCGAAGCGGGTGCCGTCTTCCGCGACCATCTGGTAGCTGCCGCGCATGGTTCCCACCGGCGTCGCGATCGAGGTGCCGCTAGAGTACTCGTGGCTTTCGCCCGGCCGCAGCACGGGCTGCGCACCCACCACGCCTAAACCGCGCACTTCCTGCACCAGGCCCTGCGAGTCAGTGATGATCCAGTGCCGGCTGACCAGCTGCGCGGTTGAACTGCCGGTATTGCGGATATGGATGGTGTAGGCGAACACATACCGGCCGCTCTTTTCGTCGGACTGCTCGGGCAGGTACTGCACCGTGGGGGTCACGGAGACCTCGTTGCGCTTTTCCTGGGCCATGCGCGCATTGTAAGTCGGCGCGCTAGAATTCACGCCGCCATGGCTTTCCGCATCGCTGCCTCGATCCTTTCCGCGGATTTCGCGCGCCTCGGCGAAGAGGTGGCCGCGCTCGAGAAGGCCGGCGCCGACCTGCTGCATTTCGACGTCATGGACAACCATTACGTGCCCAACCTCACCATAGGCCCGCTGGTTTGCGCGTCGCTGCGGCCGGTCACGAAGATGGCGATCGACGTGCACCTGATGGTGAAGCCGGTGGACCGGATCGTGCCGGAGTTCGCGAAGGCCGGCGCCAACATCATCAGCTTCCACCCCGAAGCCTCCGATCACGTCGATCGCACGATCGCGCTGATCCGGGAGTCGGGCTGCAAGGCCGGCCTGGTTTTCAATCCGGCGACGCCGCTGTCCTACCTGGACCACACGCTGGACAAGCTCGACCTGGTGCTGATGATGTCGGTGAATCCGGGGTTCGGCGGCCAGCAGTTCATCGCCTCGGTGCTGCCCAAGATTGCCGAGGTGAGGAAGAGGATCAGGGCTTCGGGCCGCGAGATCTGGCTGGAGGTCGACGGCGGTGTCAAGACCGACAACATCGCCGATGTCGCCAGGGCGGGCGCCGACACTTTCGTCGCCGGCTCGGCGATTTTCGGTTCGAAGGATTACACTGCGACGATCCGCGAAATGCGCGCACGCCTCGCCGTGGTATAGTTTCCTGGTCGTGAAAAAACGCTCCAACACTCCTGCAATCCTCTCCTGGCGCCGCTGGCGCTCCTGGCGCAGCTAATTCTGGTTGTGCCGCGGGACGTTTTGTCCCGCACCCCCGCAGTACCCCGGTAATCGGTTGGATAGCAGGAGATTTTCATGACTGAGCTCGAATTCCAGAGCCTCGCCAAGCAGGGCTACACCCGCGTTCCGGTGGTGGCGGAAGCGCGCGCCGATCTCTACACGCCGCTCGCGGTTTACCTCAAGCTGGCGAACGGTCCTTTTACCTATCTGCTCGAATCGGTGGTCGGCGGCGAGCGCTTCGGGCGCTATTCGTTCATCGGCCTCGCCTGCTCGGAGCGGATCGACGTGCGAGGTGGTGTCGTGAGGCGTCTCCTGCGCGAGGCGCGCGGCAAGGACGTATGCATCGAAACAGTCGGAACCGGCGATGCGCCCGCCGATCCATTCGAATACCTGCGCGGCTATCTTGCGCGCCAGAACGTGGCGCCGGTTCCCGCGGCGCTACGGTTCGGCGGCGGGCTGGTCGGCTATTTTGGCTATGAATCGGTGCGGCACATCGAACCCACGGCGCTCAAGGGCGGCAAGCCCGACGCCCTGGAAACCCCGGACATGCTGCTGCTCGTGTCCGATGAGCTCGCCGTGATGGACAACGTCCTTGGCAAGCTTTACCTCGTGGTCTACGCCGACCCGCGCGAACCCGGCGCCCACCGCGCCGCCCGCGAGCGGCTTGAGCGCCTGCATTCGCGGCTGGCTTCGCCCCTGCCGGAGCCCGCCATGCTCTCCCACGGCGAGGCAGCGCCGCCTGCGCCGGTCGCGATGGATTGCTCGTTTACCGAGGGGGATTTCCTCGCCGCGGTGAAGCGCTCGAAAGAATACATCTTCGCGGGCGATTGCATGCAGGTGCAGATTTCCCAGCGCAGCTCGCGCCCCTTCGATGCGCCGCCGCTCGAGCTCTACCGCGCGCTGCGCGGCGTCAACCCGTCGCCCTACATGTACTACTTCGATTTCGGCGACCACCACGTCGTCGGCGCGTCGCCCGAAATCATGGTGCGGCTCTCGGGCGGCGATGTGACGCTGCGCCCGATCGCCGGCACGCGTCCGCGCGGCAGGACGCCGGAGGAGGATGCGAAGACCGCGCAGGAATTGCTGGCCGATCCGAAGGAGCGCGCCGAACACGTGATGCTGATCGATCTGGGCCGCAACGACGTCGGGCGCGTGGCGCAGACAGGAACCGTGCGGGTCACCGAAAAGATGGCCATCGAACGCTATTCGCACGTCATGCACATCGTGTCCAACGTCGAGGGCCGGGTGGCGCCGGGACTGGACGCGATAGACGTGTTCAAGGCGAGCTTCCCGGCCGGCACCGTGACCGGAGCGCCGAAGGTGCGCGCCATGCAGATCATCGACGAACTCGAGCCGGTCAAGCGCGGCGTCTACAGCGGCGCGGTCGGTTACCTCGGGTTCAACGGCGATATGGATGTCGCGATCGCGATCCGGACCGCGGTACTGAAGGACGGCACGCTGCATGTGCAGGCTGCGGCCGGGATCGTCGCCGACTCCGATCCGCAGTCGGAATGGCGCGAAACCCAGCACAAGACGAGGGCGATACTTCGGGCAGCGGAGGTCGCATGCTCCTCATGATCGACAATTACGACTCCTTCACCTTCAACCTGGTGCAGTATTTCGGCGAACTCGGCAGCGACGTCAAAGTGGTCCGCAA
>JBDTRO010000068.1:0-6663 GCA_039931635.1 Betaproteobacteria bacterium
TCGGCCGCCAGCGCGGCGCGGGCCTGGGCGGCGGCAACGACGAGCGCGAGCAGACGCTGAACCAGCTGCTGGTGGAGATGGACGGCTTCGAGGCCAATGTCGGCGTGATCGTGATCGCCGCGACCAACCGCCCGGACGTGCTCGATCCGGCGCTGATGCGTCCGGGCCGCTTCGACCGCCAGGTGGTGGTGCCGTTGCCGGACATCCGCGGCCGCGAACAGATTCTCCTGGTTCACATGCGCAAGGTACCGCTGGCGCCCGACGTCAAGGCCGACATCATCGCGCGCGGCACGCCGGGTTTCTCGGGCGCCGACCTCGCCAATCTTGTCAACGAGGCGGCGCTCTTCGCTGCGCGCAAGAGCAAGCGCCTGGTGGACATGGAGGATTTCGAGAAGGCGAAGGACAAGGTCATCATGGGCGCGGAGCGCCGCTCGATGGTGATGCCGGAGGAAGAGCGCAGGAACACGGCCTACCACGAGTCGGGTCACGCGCTCGTGGCGACGATGCTGCCGAAGACCGACCCGGTGCACAAAGTGACGATTATTCCACGCGGACGCGCACTGGGCGTCACCATGCAGCTGCCTTCCGAGGACCGCTACAGCCAGGACCGCGAACGGCTCCTGAACACGATCGCGGTGCTGTTCGGCGGGCGCATTGCCGAAGAGATTTTCATGCACCAGATGACCACCGGCGCCTCCAACGACTTCGAGCGCGCGACCGACCTCGCGCGCCGCATGGTCACGCAATGGGGCATGTCGGATGCGCTCGGGCCGATGGTCTACGGCGAAAACGAGGGCGAGGTGTTCCTCGGCCGCTCGATCACCACGCACAAGAACGTGTCCGAGACCACGATGCAGAAGGTGGATGCGGAGATCCGGCGCATCGTCGACGAGCAGTACAAGGTCGCGCGCAAGCTGATCGAGGACAACCGCGACAAGGTCGAAGCCATGGCCAAGGCGCTGCTCGAGTACGAGACTCTGGATGCCGACCAGCTGGGCGACATCATGGCCGGCAAGCCGCCACGCCCGCCCAAGATCCCGTCGCCAAGTGTCCCGCCGAGCACCCCGACCGACGGCGCGCAAGGCGCTGCCGCGCCCGCCGCGAGCGTCTGATAGGCCGGACGCCCGCATCCGGGCAGGTCGGACGCCCGCGTCCGAGCGGGGTATTGCGTTGCGGCGGGTTTCTCCTGCCGCTGGACCGTCCGCTACTCATGGGCGTGGTTAACGTCACGCCTGATTCTTTTTCGGATGGCGGGAAATTCCTTGATCCGCAGGCTGCCATCGCTCATGGGCTTCGGCTCATGGACGACGGCGCCGACATTCTCGACATCGGCGGTGAATCCTCACGGCCTGGTGCCCAGGCCGTTGCGGAACAGGAAGAGCTGGACCGGATTCTTCCCGTGTTGAAAGCCCTGAAAAACGTGCCCGTGTCGGTCGATACCCGCCGCCCGCGCGTCATGCGCGAAGCCCTCGCAGCGGGTGCATCCATGATCAACGACATCGAGGCCTTGAGCGCGCCGGGCGCGCTGGACGCGGTGGCGGATACCGATTGTGCGGTTTGCCTGATGCACAAGCAGGGCGACCCGGCCTCCATGCAGCAGGATCCGCGCTACGGCGACGTGGTCGGCGAGGTGAAGCAGTTCCTGGCAATGCGGATCGCAGCCTGCGAAATCGCGGGGATCGAGCGAGACCGCATCACCATCGACCCCGGTTTCGGTTTCGGCAAGACCGTGGAACACAATTTCAGCCTGCTGAAGCGGCTGCCTGAACTTGCCGCCCTGGGCGTCCCGGTGCTCGCCGGCTGGTCGCGCAAATCCTCGCTCGGCGCGATCACCGGGCGGCCGGTGACCGAACGGCTGGCGGCCAGCCTGGCCGCCGCTTTGCTCGCGGTTCAGCATGGAGCGACAATACTGCGGGTGCACGATGTCGGCGAGACGCTCGACGCGCTGGCCGTGATGCAGGCACTGGGGAAAGCATGAGCAGAAAATATTTCGGCACGGATGGCGTGCGTGGCACGGTCGGCGAGCTCCCGATGACGCCGGATCTCGTCCTGCGCCTGGGCTACGCGGCGGGCCGCGCGATGGTCTTGCGGCGCGCAAGCCTGCGGGCCGACGAGCGCGCGGACCGGCGTGCGGAGCGGCCCTCGGTACTGATCGGCAAGGACACGCGCATCTCCGGCTACATGGTCGAAGCGGCGCTCGAGGCCGGCTTCTCTGCGGCGGGCGTGGACGTCCTGCTTTGCGGCCCGCTGCCGACGCCCGGCGTGGCCTACCTGACGCGCGCACTGCGGCTTTCGGCGGGCGTGGTGATCAGTGCTTCGCACAATCCGTACACCGACAACGGCATCAAGTTCTTCTCGCGCGACGGCTTCAAGCAACCGGACGCAGTCGAGGCGGAGATCGAACGCCTGCTCGATGAGCCGATCGGCTGCAACGAATCAGCCAAGCTCGGCCGCGCGCGCCGCATCGACGACGCGCAGGGACGCTACATCGAATTCTGCAAGTCCACGTTTCCCAACGAACTGGACCTGAAGGGCATCACCATCGTGATCGATTGCGCCCACGGCGCGGCCTACGAGGTCGCGCCGAAGGTGTTCCACGAGCTGGGCGCGACCGTGACCGCGATCGGCGTGTCGCCCGACGGCTTCAACATCAACGACGGGTTCGGCGCCACCGCGACGGACAATCTCGTCGCGGAAGTAAGGCGCAGTAAAGCGGATCTCGGCATCGCGCTGGATGGCGACGCGGACCGCCTCGTGATGGTGGACGCGGCAGGCACGGTCTACGACGGCGACCAGCTGCTCTACGCGATCGTCAAGCACCGGGCGGCGAAGGAGAAAATCGCCGGCGTCGCCGGCACCCTGATGACCAACCTCGCTTTCGAGCAGGCGCTGGCCGCGATGCAGGTGCCTTTCGCGCGCGCGCGGGTCGGCGACCGCTACGTGATCGAAATGATGCGGGAGAAGGACTGGCTGCTCGGCGGCGAGAATTCCGGGCACATCATCAGCCTGGACAAGCACACCACCGGCGACGGCATCATCTCGGCGCTGCAGGTGCTTACCGCGATGCGCGAATCCGAAAAGACGCTCTCGGAACTCACCGCGGACCTGAAGATGTACCCGCAAGTGCTGCTGAACGTGAAAGTGCCGAAGAGCTTCGACTGGAAGAAACACCAGGCGATCGCCGACGCCCAGTCGCGCGCCGAGCGCTCGCTGAACGGGCGCGGGCGGGTGCTGCTGCGGCCATCGGGGACTGAGCCGGTGCTGCGCGTAATGGTCGAAGGAGAGCCGCGGGAAGCCATTGAATCAGCAGCGAAATCGATCGCTGACACCGTCCGCAAGGCGGCCGCCGTCTAGGCCGGGCGATTGTGCATTTGACGTTTGGCTATCATTTCCATTATTCTAGAAATATGGAAATGAATCACGCAGTGAATGCGCTGAGCGCGCTGGCCCAGGGTTCGCGCCTCTCGATCTTCCGCTTGCTGGTGCAAGCGGGGCCGGAGGGCATGGCGGCAGGCAGCATCGGCGCAAGGCTCGATTTGCCGCCGGCGACTTTGTCGTTCCATCTCGCCGGCCTGACGCGTGCCGGGCTGGCCGACAGCCGGCAGGACGGGCGCTTTGTCATCTATTCCGCCAATTTCCCGAACATGAACCAGCTCGTCGCCTACCTCACCGAGAACTGCTGCGGTGGGCAATCCTGTGAAGTTTCAATTGGAGAAAAAAATGAAAAGGCTCCACGTACACGTCGCCGTGCATGACCTGAAGCAGAGCATTCGCTTCTACTCCACGATGTTCGCCGCGCGACCGTCTGTGGAAAAAGACGACTACGCCAAGTGGATGCTGGACGATCCGCGCGTCAACTTCGCGATTTCCACGCGCGGCCGCAAGGCGGGCCTCGATCACCTCGGCATCCAGGCCGAGAACGGCGAAGAGCTCGAGGAAATCGGCTCGCGACTGGCGCAGGCCGACGTTTCCGTCCTGCCGCAGAAGGACGCCTCCTGCTGCTACGCGAACAGCGACAAGTACTGGACAGTGGATCCACAGGGCATCGCCTGGGAATCGTTCCACACGCTCGATTCGGTGCCGGTTTACGGCGACGACGCGCGCGCGGCGTCGCCAGCCACAAAGGCAAGAGCGGCCTGCTGCGCGCCTGCGGCGGGCTGAATGAAAAACGTCCTTTTCCTCTGTACCGGCAATTCTGCAAGATCGATCCTCGCGGAGGCTTATCTGAACTCGGCGGGCAAGGGGCGCTTCAAGGCTTTCAGCGCCGGCAGCAAGCCGGCGGGCACCGTCAATCCGTTCGCGCTCGAGATGCTCGGCAACAGCCGCATCGATACTTCGGGATTGCGCTCGAAACACTGGGACGAATTTGCCCTGGCGACGGCGCCGAAGATGGATTTCGTCTTTACCGTGTGCGACAACGCTGCGGCTGAACCTTGCCCGTACTGGCCGGGGCAGCCCATGACCGCTCACTGGGGAGTGCCTGACCCCGCTGCGGTCGACGGCAGTGACGACGACAAGCGCCGCGCGTTCCGCCACGCTTTCTCCGCGCTGTCGGCGCGCATCAACCTGCTCCTCAACCTTCCGCTTGAGAAGCTGGATCGGCTGTCGCTGAAGCGCAAGCTCGAAGAAATCGGCAGAGCCGGCCAAGAAGCAAAAGCGTGACACTGGCGCGCCGCGCGATCGCAGACGGTCTCGGCACCGCGCTGCTCCTGGTGGTGGTCGTCGGGTCCGGAATCATGGGCGAGCGGCTTTCCGGCGGCAACGATGCACTCGCTTTGCTTGCCAATTCGCTGGCGACCGGATTTGCGCTCGTCGCGCTCGTTTTCGCGTTCGGTCCACGGTCGGGCGCGCATTTCAATCCCGTCGTTACCGGCGTGCTCGCGCTGCGAAAGGAATTTCCAGTCCGCGAAATCCTGCCGTACGTTGCGGCCCAGGTCGCAGGCGCGCTGGTGGGCGTCCTTGCAGCGCACGCGATGTTCGATGTCCCGCTGCTGCAGTTTGGCGACAAGGCGCGCTTCGGGCTGGCGCAGTGGTGGAGTGAGGTCGTCGCCACGTTCGGGCTGGTGTTCGTCGTGCTTTCCTGCGACAAGAAGGCCGCGCCGTTCGCGATCGGTGCCTATATCGCCGCTGCCTACTGGTTCACGGCGTCCACCTCGTTCGCCAATCCTGCGGTAACGCTGGCGCGCGGCTTCACCGTCACGTTCTCGGGCATCCGGCCCGCGGATATCGGAGGTTTCATCCTGGCTCAGATGATCGGCGCGGCACTTGCGTTGGCGGCGGATCGCTATTTCTTTGACGCAGAAAAGGGCGCTCAGTAGACTCTCGGCTCCTTGAGCCAGCCCCCGCAGAAATCTCCCGCACGCGCGCTTGCGCTGTATCGCACGATGGCGCGCATCCGCGCGTTCGAAAACGCGGCGGAAGAAGCATCGAAGGGCGGCGTCTCCGCGTTCGGGGCCGCACTCAGCAACGATGTGCGCGTGCGCGGCCCGCTGCACCTGTCTACGGGCCAGGAAGCCGTGCCGGCGGGCGTCTGTGTCAACCTGACCTCGCAGGACCTGATTACCTCGACGCACCGCGGCCATGGACACACGCTGGCCAAGGGCGCCTCGATGGAAAAGATGATGTGCGAGTTGTTCGGCCGGGCGAGCGGCTGCAACGGCGGCAAGGGCGGCTCCATGCACATCGCCGATTTCTCGGTCGGCATGCTGGGCGCGAACGGCGTGGTGGCGGCGGGCATCCCGATCGCGGTGGGCGCGGCGCATGCGCTCAAGCTGCAGGGCAAGAAAGAGGTCGTCGCCTGCTTTTTCGGCGATGGCGCGATTAACCGCGGTCCCTTCCTCGAAGGCCTCAACTGGGCGAAAGTCCACGAACTGCCGGTGCTCTTTGTCTGCGAAGACAACCGCTGGTCGGCGACGACCTCCACGGAGGCGATGACCGCGGGTGCGGGGCCGCTCGCGCGCGCGAAGGCGATCGGCGTCGATGGCATGGAAGTGGATGGGAACGATGTGTTTGCCGTTGATTCTTCTGCTTCTGTTCTCATAAAAAAAATAAGAAGCGCGAAAGGTCCTCAGTTCCTCCACGCGATCACCTATCGCTTCAAGGGCCACGTGTCGGTGGATCCGGCGACCTACCGGGACGGCGAGGAAGTCGCCCGCGCCCTCGAGAACGATCCGTTGCTGGGTATGGAGGGCAGGATTTCGAAGGAAGATCTTTCCAGGATCCGGGCTGAAACCGATGCTGAAGTGAAAAATGCGCTCGAAATCGCTGCGGCTGCGCCCTGGCCGGACAAAGGCGGCGCCTACACGGACATCCAGAATACCGGGAGCGGCCGATGGCTCGGTTGAGCTACGGGGCTGCGGCCTGTTCGGCGCTCGAGCGTGCGATGTCCGCGGACGCGAGCGTGGTGGCGCTGGGCGAGGATGTGGGCCGCGGCGGCATCTTCGGTCAGTATCGCGGCCTGCAGCAGAAGTTCGGCGCAGCGCGCGTCATCGACACGCCGATTTCCGAGTCAACCATCATGGGCGCGGCGGTCGGCATGGCGCTCACCGGGTTGAAGCCGGTCGTCGAGATGCGCGTGGTGGACTTCGCGCTCTGTGCAATGGACGAAATCGTCAACCAGGCGGCGAAGGCGCGCTACATGTTCGGCGGCCAGGGGCGCGTGCC
>JBDTRO010000069.1:0-8461 GCA_039931635.1 Betaproteobacteria bacterium
CTCGCGCTCGGCCAGCTGCGAGCCGGCGAAACCGGCGTAGTCGTGGCCGATGAGCGCCTGGAACATCGGATGCCCCGGATAGCGCGTTTGCACCAGCACTTCACCGGGCTGCTCGCGGCGGCCGGAGCGGCCACCGACCTGCGACAGCGTGGCGAACAGGCGCTCCGCGGCGCGGTAGTCGGTGGACAACAGCGCGCTGTCGGCATTCAGGACGCAAACCAGCGTCAGGTTCGGAAAGTCATGTCCCTTGGCGAGCAGCTGCGTGCCGACCAGGATATCGCCCTCGCCGCGGCCGATGCCTTCCAGCGTGCGCGCGAGATCGGCGCGCTTGCGGGTGCTGTCGCGGTCGATGCGCAGGATGTGCGCCGCCGGAAAGATCGCGGTCAGCGTCTCCTCGATGCGTTGCGTGCCGCGCCCCAGCGGCCGCAGATCCACGTTGCCGCAGGCCGGGCATTCGCGCGGGACTTTCTCCTGGGCGCCGCAATGGTGGCAGCGCAGCGTCTGGTCCGTCGCGTGCAGCACCATGCGGGCACTGCAGCGCTTGCAGCCGGCCGCCCAGCCGCAGGCTTCGCAGGCGAGCACCGGCGCATAGCCGCGGCGATTGATGAAGACGAGGCTTTGTTCGCCGCCGGCCAGCCGCTGCCGGATCGCCTCCAGCACCGGTTTGGCCAGCCCGTGCTCGGCGCTTTCGATGCGCAAGTCCACGGTCCGGACGCTGGGCAGCCTCGCGCCGGGAACCGCGCGCTCGGGCAGCGCGATCAATTCATAGCGCGCGGCGCGGCAGTTGAACCAGGTTTCCAGCGACGGCGTCGCGGTGCCGAGCACGACCGGGCAGCCGGCGAGCTTGGCGCGCAGCACCGCCGCGTCGCGCCCCGAGTAGCGCAATCCCTCCTGCTGCTTGAAGGAGGCATCGTGTTCCTCGTCCACCACCACGATGCCGAGCCGCGCCAATGGCGTCAGCACCGCCAGCCGGGTGCCGAGGACGATGGCCGCGTCGCCACGCGCCGCATCCAGCCACGCGTGGGTGCGCGCCGTGTCTTCCAGCGCGCTGTGCAGCACGGCAATCCGGGTGTCGGGAAACGCCTGCTGAAAGCGCGCTTCGAGTTGCGGCGTCAGGCCGATCTCCGGCACCAGCACCAGCGCCTGCATGTCTCTGGCCAGCACCTGCTTGATCAGCCGCAGGTAGACCTCGGTCTTGCCGCTACCGGTAATGCCGTGCAGCAGGAACGGCCGGAAGGTTCCAGAGGCGGCGCCGATCCGCTCGATCGCCTGCGCCTGCGCCGGATTGATATCGTGGCTCGACACGAAGCGCTGCGCCGCGCCGGTTGCGGCGACAGGCGCGGATTTCCTGCGCCTGGGCAGTGCCTTGAGCGAGCGCAGGCGTGCCGGCAGCGCGCCCGCCACCGTTTCGCCGAAGGGCCGCTGGTAATAGGACGACAGAAATCGCATGAGCTCGAGCCAGTCGGCGGGGAGCCGGGGCGCATCGTCCAGGATCTGCACCACCGGTTTGAGCTTGGCAACCGCGACCGGGCTGGCTTCGGCGACTTCGACCACAACGCCGACGCGCTGCCGTGCACCAAAAGGCACGACCACGCGATCGCCGGGCGCAGCCTCCATCCCGTCGTCAATCACATAATCAAAAATTTTTGCGACGGGTACATCGAGCGCGACACGCAAGACCCTCATTCGTTTAAGTTGAGTATTCGCATTCCGAATGCGGTCCTTGTCCTTGCCCCGCAAGGAGAATTCAGCGATCCGGACGGGCTTGTGGATAAAGCTGTGAATAAAATCCGCCGCTCCGGTCGAGTTGTCCACAAGGAATCGCCGCACTGCGGAGAAATAGCGAAAATCAACGTGTTTTCCGTCCTGCGATCAACCGCTTGCGCATATGTTGGCTTGCGTACGCCCGGGAGAATGATGGTTTCTCCCTCTACGCTGCCAGTGTGCATAACTCAGCCCGCAGCCGCCCTGAGTTGCCTGCTGTAAGCGCGCACTTCGTCTACAAGGGCTTCGACCGCGTCGACCCGCGCGTGCGGCGAAATACCGTGGCCGAGGTTGAATATATGGCCGGGCGCGCTGCCGAACGCATCGAGCACGCGGCGCACCTGCTCGCGCACGCGCGCCGGCGGCGCGATGAGCACCGAGGGATCGAGATTGCCCTGCAGCGCGACCTTGGCGCCGATTCTGCGGCGCGCATCGCGGGGATCGACGGTCCAGTCGAGTCCGACGGCATCGCAGCCGCTGGCCGCGATGTTTTCCAGCCAGCCGCCGCCACCCTTTGTGAACACGATGCGTGGAGCGTCGTGCAGCTGCGACATCAGCTTGCGCATGTAGGACAGGGAAAATTCTTCGTATTGCGCCGCCGTGAGGCTTCCACCCCAGGTGTCGAACAGCATCACCACCTGCGCGCCTGCCGCGATCTGCGCATTCAGGTAGTCCGTCACGGCGCGCGTGTTCACTTCCAGGATGCGGTGCAGCAGGTCCGGGCGGGTGTAAAGCATCTCCTTCACCGCGCGCCAGTCGTCGCTGCCCGAGCCTTCGACCATGTAGCAGGCGAGCGTGTACGGGCTGCCGGAGAAGCCGATCAGGGGAACCCGCCCCCCGAGCGCGCTGCGGGTTTCACGCACCGCATCGAGCACATAGCGCAGCTCTGCGGTCGGATCGGGCGCGGCAAGGCCGAGGATGGCCGCTTCGTCGCGCAGCGGCCGCTCGAAGCGCGGCCCTTCTCCTTCGGCGAAGTAAAGCCCCAGGCCCATCGCGTCGGGCACCGTGAGGATGTCGGAAAACAGGATCGCCGCGTCCAGCGGGAAACGCGCCAGCGGCTGCAGGGCGACCTCGGCGGCAAGCGCGGGTGTCTTGGCGAGCGCGAGAAAGCTGCCCGCCCTGGCGCGGATGGCGTTGTACTCGGGCAGGTAGCGGCCCGCCTGCCGCATCAGCCAGACCGGTGTGTATTCGGTGGGCTGCCGCGCCAGCGCCCGCAACAGAATATCGTTCATCGCGCCAGTTTGCCGCAAATGAACTTCCATTCGGCGGCCGTGACGGGCGTGATGGACAGGCGGTTGCCCGGGCGCAGCGTCCACATGTTTTTCAGCGCCGCATGCGCATTGAGTTCGGCGATCGGCACCAGCCGCGTCTTCTTCAGCGCGCGCACGTCGACACAGAACCAGCGCGGCGCGGCGGGATCGGACTTCGGATCGTAGTAGGGGCTCTGGCGGTCGAACTGCGAAGGATCGGCGTAGGGCGCGCAAGCCACCTCCGCGAGTCCCGCGATGCCGGGTTCCGGACAGCTCGAATGGTAGAAAAACACGCCGTCGCCCGGGCGCATCGCGTCGCGCATGTAGTTGCGCGCCTGATAGTTGCGCACCCCGGTCCAGGGCGTGAGGCGTTTCGGCGCCGCGAGCGCATCGTCGATCGAGCACTCGTCGGGCTCGGATTTCATGAGCCAGGCATTCATGAGATGAAGGTGTAGGAAATAAGGGTGTCCCCCGCTCGTGCCGGTGGGCCCGGCCTCCGAACCCTGCTTAATCAGGGTGGTCGCGTACCGGCCACATCAGGTTCGTCCGGCGGGCCCGAAGGCGAGGGACGATCACAACAGTGGCACTAGAGCGGCGACCTGGGGAAGCTATCGGTTCGGAAAATATGGGCCCTGTCGAACACAGCAGGGGACAAAGAAGTCAAAAAATAAAACGCTAGAACAATTTGTCCTGCCGGGCGAGCACCTCGTCGAGCTTCGCCTCGATCGAGGAAATTCTACGCCTGGCCTGTCCGATGTCAAAGCCGTTTCCAAGTTTGGTGGAGAGAAATTCGTGCGCGATGTTGAGCGCCGCCATCACCGCGATGCGATCGGTGCCGTTCACTTTGCCCGCGCTCTTGATCTCGCCCATCTTGCCGTCGAGGTAAGCGACCGCTTCGAGCAGCGCCGCGCGCTCGCCCTCTTCGCAGGCAATCTTGTAACTGCGCCCCAGGATGCTGATGTCGATGAACTTGCCGCCGTCGGCCATGGCTGGGCTGGTCAGTCGGGCAGGCGCGCGAGCAGGCTTTCGAGCTTCACCTTCGCGCCCTCGATACGCTCGTTCAGCCGCTTAGCGTCGTTCTTCGCGGTGGCCAGTTGCTGGCGCAAATCGTGGTTCTCGGTACGCAAACGGTCGCACAGGCCGACGAACTGCGCGACCTTGGCATCGAGGGAGTTGAACTCCGCGTCCACGCCGGAACTATGTTGCAAAACCGCTACAGCGTCAAGAAATAAGGGCTGCTTCTGCAAGTGATACCTGATCATGCTGCACCGCTATATATAATTTCACCGTAGCCAGCATCAAGGTGTCCGCGGCGCATCCACGCGCCGCGGGTGAAACGGGAATCAGGTGCGTTGCCGCCTGCGGGGGAACCCGCGGGGCGGCGCAAAGCCTGGACTGCCCCCGCAACGGTAAGCGAGGGGGTGCACACCCGGCCACTGTGAACATTCCAGTTCACGGGAAGGCGTGCACCCGGCGGATGAAAATCCGCCACTCGCGAGTCCGGAGACCGGCCTTGGCGCTTTTTTCAACTTGTTGAGGTGTCGGGGACGACGCTGAAAGGAGTTCCAATGCGCATTGCCATCGCCGTGGCGGCCCTTGCCGTCTTTGTTCCGCCTGTAGCTGCCCAAATCGACGACGCGGTGGTGGTGACCGCGACGCGCTTTCCACTCGCCGATCCGAATATTCCCGCCAGCGTGTCGGTCATCACGCGCGAGGATATCCGGCGCATGCCTGCGGTCACGCTTGCCGACGTGCTCAAGAGCCAGACCGGGCTCGAGATGCGTGCGTTGTACGGGCCGCTCGGCATCGACGCCACGCTGGACATGCGCGGCTTCGGCGACGCCGCGGGCACCAATACCCTGATCCTGCTCGACGGCCAGCGGCTGAACGCGGTCAGCGGCGACGGCATCAACTGGAGCATGATTCCGCTGGAGAGCATCCAGCGCATCGAAATCATCCGCGGCAGCGGCACGGTGCTCTACGGCGACCGTGCTTCGGGCGGCGTGGTGAACATCATCACCGACAAATCGGGCAAGCCGCGCGCCTCGGCGGCTTTTTCGCTGGGCAGTTTCGGCTATCGCGGCGCCGATGCTTTCATCGCCGGTGGTGCTGGCGACCTGTATTACACGCTGGCCGGCCACCATGCGCAGACCGCCGGCTACCGGCGGAACAGCCAGCAGGACGAGCAATCGATTGCCGGGCGTGTTGGCTTGCGCACGGGATTTGGCGAAGGGTTCCTCGACTACGGCGCCCACAAAAGCTCCAACGGCCTGCCGGGCGCGCTGTTCCAGGCGCAATTCGACGACGACCCGCGCTTCACGCGCCAGCCCGCGTTCCTGCAGAGCCGCACCGGGCATCGCCTCCGGCCCGGGATCGTGGCGGAACTCGGACGCGACCTGACGATGGAGGCGGAGCTCGGCTACGAGCAGTATGAAACGCAATTCCGCTCGCCTGCGTTCACCCTGGACCGCGAGGCGCTGACGGTTTCGCTGACGCCGCGCCTGCGCTGGCGCCATGGCCTGGGCAGCCTCACGAGCGAGACCGTGTTCGGACTGGATCTTTACCGCGGCGAAATCGGGGGCGACAGCTTCAGCACGTTCAGCGGCAACAATCGGCAGACCGCGCTGCAAAACAGCACGGCGTTCTACATGCAGAACATCACCGGCCTGACGCCCTCGCTGCACGCGACGGCGGGTCTGCGCCGCCAGCGCATGGAGCAGGAGGTGACCGACGCGGCGGCGGCGCTGCGTGGCGAGGCGACGCGCGCGCTGACCGCGTACGACATCGGGCTGAGCTACGACCTTGCGCCCGGCGCGCGGCTGTACGGGAAAATCGGCCGGACGTTCCGCTTCGCCAACACCGACGAACTGTTCGGTTTCGATCCGCTCACCTTCGCCCCGCTGTTCCGCGGCGACCTGCTGCCGCAGCAAGGGCCGATCCGCGAGGTCGGCGCCAGCCTGCGGCGCGGTTCGTTCCAGCTGCAGGCCAGCCTCTACCAGCTCGACCTGAAGGACGAAATCAATTTCAACAACGTGAGCGGCAATAACGAGAACTTCCCGGGCACGCGCCGCCGCGGGCTCGAGCTCGAAGGCCGCTGGCAACTGTCGTCCAGCCTGCAGGTGAAGCTCGGATTTGCCCAAACTGACGCGAAGTTCACCGAGGGCGCTTTCAACGGCAAGACCGTGCCGATGGTGCCGGATCGCAAGGCGGCCGCCTCGCTGGATTGGGATACGGGCGCAACGGGGCGCTACAGCGCGTCCCTCAATCACGTCGGTAGCCGCTACTACAGCGGCGATCTGGCCAACGCGCGCCAGAAGCTGGGCGGCTATGCCACGCTCGACCTGCAGGCGGCATGGAACCTGCGCCTCTGGACGATCAGCGCGAAGTTGATGAACGCGTTCGACCGCAAGTACGCGCCCTTCGCCGGCATCGACTTCGCCGGCAGGCTGTTCTACTTTCCGGCCGATCCGCGCACCTTCTACATCAGCGCCAGCTACCCGTTCAAATAGCGCGCGGCGACCGAGGCAGCCCCTGCGTGGGGGTGGTATCTTCCCCGCATGCTTAAGGACGCGGTTCCGCTCAGGGAGATCGCGCGGGCGCTGGTGGTCGTGCTGCGCCATCACGGCGACGTGCTGCTTGCGTCACCGGTGCTGGGCGTGCTGCGGGAGCACGCGCCGCAGATCGAGGTCGATGCCCTGGTCTACGACGACACCGCGGCGATGCTCGAAGGGCATCCCGCGCTCACAGCGTTGCATGTCGTCGGGCGGCACTGGCGCAACGAAGGCCTGCTGACGCGATTGGGATTGGAGCGACAGCTGCACGCGCAGCTGCGGGCGCGCCGCTACGATCTCCTCGTCCATCTCACGGAGCAGCCGCGCGGCGCCTGGCTTGCGCGCTCCCTGGGTGCGCGCGTGCGAATCGCGCCGGTGGTGGCCGGGCGCGGCCCGTTCTGGGCGAACAGCTTCACGCACCTCTATCCGCTGGCGCGCAACGGCCGCCGGCACAAGGTCGAAGCGAACCTGGACGCGCTGCGGCGTATCGGCGTGCAGCCCGGCATGGAGGAGCGGCGCCTGCAGTTCGTGCCCGGCGCCGCGGCGGACAAGCGCATCACGGAACTGCTAGCCGCCGAGGGGCTTGCCGAACACGGCTACATCCATATCCACCCGGCGTCGCGCTGGAGTTTCAAATGCTGGCCGGCCGAAAGCAATGCCGAGTTGATCGACCGTCTTGCCGCCCGTCATCGCGTGGTGCTCACGGCGGCGAGCGATCCGGACGAAATGGCGCTGGTGGAGCGAATCCTGGCGAAAACCAGGAGCAAACCTCTGGTGCTCGCGGGCAAGCTGCTGATCAAGGAGTTGGGCGCGCTCACGGCGCGCGCGCGCCTGTTCGTCGGCGTGGATTCGATGCCGATGCATCTTGCCGCGGCGATGGGAACGCCGGCGGTGGCGCTGTTCGGCCCGAGCGGCGAACACGAATGGCGCCCATGGCGCGTGAAGCATCGCATCGTCGCGAGCAGCCATCCTTGCCGACCCTGCGGCAACGACGGTTGCGGTGGCGGCAAGGTGAGCGAATGCCTGACCACAATGCCGGTTGACCAGGTGTTTGCAGCGGTCGAAGAGCTGCTCGCTGCATGCGCGTCGCCTTAGTACGGCAGCGCTACAACCCCTATGGCGGGGCCGAGCGCTTCATCGAACGCGCCGTGCCGGCGCTTGAGCGCGCCGGGGTGGAACTGACCCTGATTTCGCGCGCCGCGGAGGGCTGGGGCGCGGGGCGGTTTCTGGCGGTCGACCCGTTTCACATCGGCAATGTCTGGCGCGACGCTTCGTTCGCCAGCGCAGCGCGAGCGGCCTGGGAGGCGGGCGGCTTCGACCTGGTGCAGTCGCATGAACGCATCGCGGGTTGCGATATTTACCGCGCGGGCGACGGCGTGCACGCCGAATGGCTGGACATCCGGCGCGCCGCCGCCGGCCCGCTCGAGCGCGCCGGCATCGCGCTCAACCCCTACCACCGCTTTGTCTGCGCCGCCGAGCGGCGCATGTTCGAGGATCCGCGCCTGCGCGCCGTGATCTGCAATTCGACCATGGTGCGCGGGGAGATCCAGCGGCGCTTCGGGCTCGCGCCGGACCGGCTGCACCTGATCTACAACGGCGTCGATCTCAAGCACTTCCATCCGCGCCGCCGCGCGGCGCAGCGCCCGCAGGTACGCGCCGACCTGGGGGTCGCCGACGGGGATACGCTGTTCTTTTTCGCCGGCTCCGGATTCGCGCGCAAGGGACTGGATGCGGCAATCGCCGCGCTCGCCGCCTGCGGCAACGCGCGCTACCGGCTCATCGTCGCTGGCACAGACCGGAACGCGGATCGCTTCGCGGCGCTTGCTTCCGCCAGGGGTTTGGGCGACCGGGTACGGCTGCTGGGTGGCCGCGATGAATTGCGGCCGCTCTACGCCG
>JBDTRO010000070.1:0-5222 GCA_039931635.1 Betaproteobacteria bacterium
GACGCGCTCCCCTTCCCTGCCGGAAGTGCCGACCTACCAGGAAGCCGGTGTCCCGATCCTGCTCGACCAGTGGCTGGGCTTCCTCGTGCCGGCCGGCACGCCCGCCGAGATCGTGAAGCGCCTCAACGCCGCCACCGACAAGGTCCTCGCCCTGCCCGCCATCCGCGAACGTCTGGCGCCGCAAGGTCTCGAAGCGGTAGGCGGTACGTCCGAACAATTTGCCAAACTTTACCGCGACGATTACGAGAAGTACGGCAAGCTGGTCAAGGAACTGAACATCAAGATTGATTGAAGTGTCCTGGCGGCGGAGCGGCGTCTGCATGCTCGTGCTGGCAGCGGCCTGCGTGCCGCTGACCGCCAGCGATTTCGAGCTGTTCACCCTCACCAACGTATTGATCTATGCAATCGCCTTGCTCGGCGTGAACGTCCTCGTCGGGTACAACGGCCAGATTTCGCTGGGACACGGCGCGTACTATGCGATCGGCGCATACACGGCGGCGATCCTGGTCGCGCATTTCGCCGTCCCGCACTGGGCCGCCATTCCCGTTGCGGGCGCTATCAGCCTGATTGCCGGCTTCGCTTTCGGTTTTCCGCTGCTGCGTCTCGGCGGCATGCATCTCGCGATGGCGACATTCGCGCTCGGTGCCGTGGTGCCGATCGTCGTAAAGCACAGCCAGATAGAGCACTGGACCGGCGGCGGCCAGGGCATCGCTCTCGACAAGCCGGAAGTGCCTTTCGATTTGCCGCTCAGCTTCGATCAGTGGCTGTACCTGCTCACCTTGTTCGTGCTGGTGCTCTCGTTCGCCATTGCCGCCAACCTCCTGCACGGCCGGATCGGCCGCGCCATCATCGCGATTCGCGACAGTCCCATCGCGGCGGAAGCGGCGGGCATCGATGCGGCGTACTACAAGTCGGCTGCCTTCGGCATCAGCGCGATGTACGTCGGAATTGCCGGAGCGCTGGCGGCGATTGCGCTCCAGTATGTGGCGCCGGGCCTGTTCGGGGTCTTCCTGTCGTTCGGCTTCCTGATTGGCGTCGCCGTCGGCGGATTCGGTTCATTGAGCGGCGCCATCTATGGGGCGGTTTTCCTGCAATTGATCTTCGCCTTCGTCGGCAGTACCGCCCAGACCCTGCACACCTCGAATGGTTTCCTCATCTACGGGCTCACCCTGATCCTCGTCATACGTTTCATACCCGGCGGTATCGCTTCGGTGATGAAACGCCTTGCTCGACAAACTATATAAATATTATATAATATATGTATATGCCAAAGATAAAGGTCAAGGTCAGCACTTTCTCGGCGATGCCACGCGACCTCGAAATGCTTGAGATCGTGGCCCGCTATCACGGCATGAACAAGAGCGCGACGCTGGTCAGCCTCGTCCGTAGAGAGTTCTGGCGCGCCTTTCCTGGTGGTACAGACAAAATCCGCCCAGATCGCGGTGCCAAAGTAGAGGACAGCAAATGAGAGCCCTGTTTCTGATCGCCCTGCTTGCCTCATCGAACGCTTTCTCGCAGACCATCAAGATCGGCGAGCTGAACAGCTACAAGGTGTTCGCTGCTTTCCTGGAGCCCTACAGGAAGGGCATGGAGCTCGCGCTCGAAGAGATCAATGCCTCGGGCGGCCTGCTGGGGAGGAAGCTGGAACTGGTGGTACGGGATGACGGCGGCAATCCGGGCGACGCGGTGCGGGTCGCGGAGGAGTTGATTTCGCGCGAGAAAGCAGACG
Organism: Betaproteobacteria bacterium; assembly: GCA_039931635.1. GTDB lineage: Bacteria > Pseudomonadota > Gammaproteobacteria > Burkholderiales > SG8-39 > RBG-16-66-20. Next base: position 1,730 of record JBDTRO010000070.1, read on the forward strand.
TGCTGATGGGGACGTTCGCGTCGAACGTCGGACTGGCGGTGTCGAATCTCGCCGCGCAGCGCAAGGTGCTGTTCGTCGCCTCCGAGCCGCTCACCGACAAGATGGTGTGGGAGAACGGCAACCGCTACACGTTCCGCCTGCGGCCTTCGACGTACATGCAGACGGCGATGCTGATCCCCGAGGCGGTGAAGCTCAAGAAGAAGCGCTGGGCGATCGTCTATCCCAACTACGAATACGGCCAGTCGGCCACGGCCTCGTTTAAGAAGCTTTTGAAGGCGGCACAGCCCGACGTGGAGTTCGTCGTCGAGCAGGCCCCGCCGCTGGGCAAGATCGATGCGGGCGCGGTGGTGCAGGCGCTCGCGGATGCGAAGCCCGACGCCATTTTCTCGTCGCTCTTCGCCGCCGACCTGCAGCGCTTCGTGCGCGAGGGCAATACGCGCGGCCTCTTCAGGAACACGCCGGTATTCAACCTGCTCGCCGGCGAGCCGGAATATCTCGACACGCTGAAGGACGAGACGCCGGAGGGCTGGTGGGTCACGGGCTATCCCTGGAACGCGATCAACACGCCGGAGCACAAGAAGTTTCGCGACGCCTACCAGAAGCGCTGGAAGGACTACCCGCGCCAGGGCTCGGTAGTCGGCTACAGCGCGGTTTACACGGTGGCGAACGCGATCCGCAAGGCGAAATCGACCGATACCGAGAAGGTCGTGGACGCCATGCGCGGCCTGGAGATGCAGACGCCCTTCGGCCCGATCGTCTGGCGGCCGCTGGACCACCAGTCCACGATGGGCGCCTATGTTGGCCAGCTCGCGAAAAAGGGCGGCCAGGGCGTGATGGTCAACTGGCGCTTCGCCGACGGCGCCAACTTCCTGCCCTCCTTCGAGGAAGTGAAGTCACTTCGTAAAGATTAGACTGTTCAATGAGTTGGTCCTCGGTCCTCATCCAATTCCTTAACGGCCTGGCGGGGGCCTCCTCGCTCTTCCTGGTGGCGGCCGGCCTGTCCCTGATTTTCGGCGTTACCCGGATTGTCAACTTCGCCCACGGCTCGCTGTACATGCTCGGCATGTACCTGGCCGTTTCGCTGGCTGAGCGAGTCGGCTTCTGGGCCGCCGTGCCGCTGGCGGCTCTGACCGTTTGTCTCGTCGGGTCCCTCATCGAATTGTTTTTATTGAGGAAAATATATAAGGCGCCGGAGCTCCTGCAGCTGCTGGCCACCTTCGCCCTGGTGCTGGTGATCAAGGACGCCGCACTCTGGCTCTGGGGGCCGGAAGACCTGCTCGGGCCGCGCGCACCCGGCTTTGCCGGGGCCGTGGAGGTGGCGGGCAGCGCGTTCCCGCAATACGACCTCTTCCTCATCCTCCTGGGCCCGCTGGTGCTGGTTTTTCTCCAGTGGATCCTTGCCAGAACCCGCTGGGGCGTCCTGATCCGCGCCGCCACCGAAGACCGGGAGATGGCCGGCGCGCTGGGCGTCAACCAGCGCTGGCTGTTTACCGGTGTGTTCGCGCTGGGCGCGCTCCTCGCGGGACTGGGAGGCGCGCTGCAGATACCGCGGGAGCCGGCCAACCTGAATGTCGACCTGTCGGTGATCTCGGACGCTTTCGTGGTGGTGGTGGTGGGCGGCCTGGGCTCGATCCCGGGCGCGTTCATCGCCGCGCTGCTGATCTCGCTGGCGAAGGCGTTCTGCATCGGGCTGGGATTCTCCAAGGCCACGCTGGTGGTGGAATTCATCATCATGGCCGCGGTCCTCGTAACGCGGCCCTGGGGATTGCTCGGACGCGAGCAGGCGGCAGCGAGAAATCCCGGCTTGCAGGAAACATCCTTTGAAGTACCAGGACGGAAAATCCTCCTCGGTGGCGCGGCGCTGTTTGCGGTCCTCGTGCTGCTGCCGCTCGCCTCCTCCGGGTACACGCTGGTATTGCTCACCGACGTTCTCGCCTTCGCACTGTTCGCGGCGAGCCTGCACTTCCTCCTGGGTCCGGCGGGGCTCTACTCCTTCGGCCACGCGGCTTATTTCGGATTGGGCGCCTACGCGGCGGGCATTCTTTTCCTGCAGGCGAAACTCCCCATGGAACTTGCGCTGGCGCTGGCGCCGCTGGCGGCGGGCCTGGGCGCGCTCCTCTTCGGCTGGTTCTGCGTGCGGCTCTCCGGCGTCTACTCGGCGATGCTGACCCTCGCCTTCGCGCAGATCGCCTGGTCCGCGGCCTTCCAGTGGGATGCGCTGACTGGCGGCTCGAACGGCCTGGTCGGCATCTGGCCGGCGCCGTGGCTGGCGTCGAAGACCGCGTACTACCTCCTGACGCTCGTGCTCTGCGCAGCGGGCATTGCTTTCCTTTGGCGGGCCATTCATTCGCCCTTCGGCTATGCGCTGCGTGCGGGCCGCGATTCGCCGCAGCGCGCGGAGGCGAGCGGCATCGATCTGCGCGCCATGCAATGGGTAGCGTTCACCATCGCGGGAACCGCGGCCGGCATCGCGGGCGCGCTGTACGCGTTTTCGAAAGGCTCCATCTCGCCGGACGCCATGGGCATCCAGCGCTCGGTGGACGGATTGGTGATGGTGCTGCTGGGCGGCATCCAGACCCTGAGCGGGCCGGTCTGGGGCGCGGCACTCTTTACCTGGCTGCAGGATTCTGCGGCGCGCAACATCGACTACTGGCGCGCGGCCACCGGCAGCGTGATCCTCGCGCTGGTCCTGGTGTTGCCGAACGGTCTCGGCTCCATTTTGCAAAAGCGAAAATGAACGTCCTCGCCGTCCGTAATCTTTCCAGGTCCTTCGGCGGCGTGCAGGCCGTGGCGGGCGTGAGTTTCTCCGTCGCCGCAGGCGAAATGCTGGCGATGATCGGGCCGAACGGCGCCGGCAAGACCACCTGCTTCAACCTCATCAACGGGCAGCTGCGGCCCGACGCCGGCGAGATTTTTCTCGGGCACAGGAAAATCCAGGGGCTTGCGCCGCGAGAACTCTGCCGGCTGGGCGTCGGCCGCACCTTCCAGGTCACCGCCACTTTCGGCTCGATGACCGTGCGGGAAAACGTGCAGGTCGCACTGCTCGCGCAGGCGGGACGATTAGGTTCGACGCTTGCTTCCTTTTCGAAATCTTCTCCGGACGAAGCGAATGCGCTGCTGAACAAAGTTGGCATGGGACCGCAATCAGACCGTCCGTGCGCGGAACTCGCCTACGGCGATTTGAAGCGCGTCGAATTGGCAATCGCGCTGGCGTCGCGCCCGCGCCTGCTGCTGATGGACGAACCCACCGCCGGCATGTCGCCGGCGGAGCGGAACGAATTGATGCAACTCGCCGCCGATCTCGCCCGCGGCTCGAAAATAGCGGTGCTGTTCACCGAGCACGACATGGACGTCGTCTTCCGCCATGCCGACAGAGTCATCGTGTTGTCGGAGGGAAGCGTGATCGCGCAAGGTTCGCCAGCCGAGGTGCGCGCTGATGCGAAGGTGCGCCGCGTCTACCTCGGCGAGGAATCCGCCGATGCTTGAATTGAAG
>JBDTRO010000071.1:0-17942 GCA_039931635.1 Betaproteobacteria bacterium
CCACCGACACGCAGAACACGCTCACGGTCCTGCTCGGATCGGTGGCGGCGATTTCTCTGCTGGTGGGCGGCATCGGCGTAATGAACATCATGCTGGTGAGCGTCACGGAACGCACGCGGGAAATCGGCATCCGCATGGCCACCGGCGCGCGCATGAGGAACATCCTGCAGCAGTTCCTCACTGAGGCGCTGGTGGTGTCCCTGCTCGGCGGGGCGATCGGAGTGGCGGTGGGCCTTGCCGCGGCGGCGGTCGTCGGCGCGTTCGGCACGCCGGTCAAATACTCCGTCGGCCCGGTCATGCTCGCCTTTGGCTGCGCGTTCGCCACCGGGCTGGTGTTCGGCTACATGCCCGCGCGCAAGGCCGCGCGCGTCGATCCGATCGTGGCGTTGGCGACCTGATGAAGAGGCTCGCGGTGCTTGCCGCTGCACTTGCGCTCGGCGCCTGCGCGCTGACCCGCAGCCCCATGCCGCCGGCGCCCGGAATGCCGGCAGGCTGGACGGCGGCGGGTGCTGCCGATGCGGCTGGCAATACAGTCACGCTGACGCGGGACTGGTGGCGCAGCTTCGGGTCGGTGGAGCTGGCGGCGCTCATCGACGCGGCGCTGGCCGCGAATCCGGACATGGCCATCGCCGCGGAGCGCGTGCGCCAGGCCGAAGCGCAGGCACGCATCGCGGGCGCGTCGCTGTTTCCGGTGCTCGGCTTCGGCGCCGGCACCGGGCGCCGCGAATCGCGCCCCTCCGGCGGCAGCTGGAGCGGCAGCGATTCATCCGACGCCAGCCTGAGCGCGAGCTATGAGATCGACGTATGGGGCGGCAACGCCGCGGGTGCGCGCGCGGCCGACCAGTCGTTGCGTGCCACGCGCTTCGAGCAGGAAACCGTCCGCCTCACGCTGGTGGCGGGCGTCGCCAACGGCTATTTCCAGCTCCTGTCGCTGCGCGGGCGCCTCGTGATCGCGCGCGAGAACCTCGGCATTGCGGAGCGGGTGCTCAAGGTGGTGGACGCGCGGGCGCGCTTCGGCGCGGTTTCGGCGCTCGATGTCGCGCGGCAACAGGCCGCGGTGCTCTCGCAGCGCGCCGCGATCCCGGGACTGGACCTGCAGGAGCGCCAGACGTTGTACGCGCTCGCGATACTGGTGGGCCGCCAGCCGGAGGGATTCGACGCGGCAGGACAGGCGCTCACCGCGCTTGCCGTGCCTCGCGTCGCTCCCGGCCTGCCCTCCGAACTGCTGGTGCGCAGGCCGGACCTGGCGAGCGCCGAGGCGCAGCTGGCTTCGGCCAACGCCAATATCGCCGCGGCGCGCGCTGCCTTGCTGCCAAGCATTTCGCTTTCCGGATCGGCCGGGTTGGCGAGCAACGTACTGATCAATTTCCTGCATGCCCCCAGTGCTTTTCTGGCACTGGGCGCTTCGCTGGCGCAGCCGATTTTCGATGGTGGCCGCCTGCAGGCACAGCTGGATTCGGCGCGATCGCGCGAACGCGAGCTGGTGGAGGGCTACCGCAAGGCCGTTCTTGCCGCGCTGTCGGAGGTGGAGGGTGCGCTGGCGTCGGGCGGGCGCATCGAAGCCCAGGAAACGCTGCAGGCGCAGGTGCTCGAGCAGGCCCGCACGGCACTGCGCCTGGCCGAAGTTCGCTACCGGGCGGGGGCGGACGACCTGCTCGGCGTGCTCGATGCGCAACGAACTTTGTTCCAGGCCGAGGACCAGTTGGCGCAGGTCCGGCTCGCTCGGTTGCAGGCTTCCATCAGCCTCTACAAGGCGCTCGGCGGCGGATGGGGATGAATTCAAATGCAAACAAGGTCGTCGAATCCGCGGCTGTCGCCTGCGCCCGCCACAGGACACAGTTTGTTGCAATTGCTTACTGGCCGCTGGACCTCTCCAGGTAAACACTGGCTGCAACCTGGAGAGAACTCATGACGACCGGCCTGCACTACCTTGATCTCGGCATCGCAGTCGCGGTATTCGCCGGAATATTCTGGTGGATGTATTCGCTGTCCAGCAAAACCCACGCGCAGCGCAAGATCGAGCGGAGCACGCGCAAGCTGGCGCAGCAACCGTGGGGCGACGACAAGGCCGGCGGGCGCGGCAACCGCTAGCAGTGTGGGGGAGCGCACAGACCCGGCGCTCCGGCAGGCGCCAGAATTGCCGCATGAAAAACTTCCTGTTGGTCCTGGCCGTGGCGATGCCCGTCTGGCAAGCCGCCCATGCGCAGTCTTCGCAGTCTCCGCAGTCTCCGGCAATTGCGCCGATCAGCCTCGCGGCAGCGGTCCAGCGCCATCGCGCGGGTCTGGCCCTGGAGCATCGCGGCGACGACAACGGTGCGTTCATCGCGTTCATGGAGGCCGCGGAGCACGGCTATCCGCCGTCGCAGCGCAAGCTGGGCGAAATCTACGACAGCGGCAACGCCGCGGTCCAGCGCAACTACCCGGAATCCATCCGCTGGTACCAGAAGGCGCGCGAAGGCGGCGAGGACATTCCACCGCCCAAGTCGCCCATGCCGACGATGGGCTCCAGGCCCTGAGCCCGCACCGCGGGCTCAGCCCCGCGGCAAATCAGTCTTTCATGCCCTCGAGGAGCGACGACAGGTCGTCGGCGTGCTCCTCTTCGCTGGCCAGTATCGTCTGCAGCATGCGGTGCGTGGTCGGATCCTGGTCGCCCAGATAGGCGATCATCTCGCGATAGCTTTCGATCGCGACGCGCTCGGCAATCAGGTCTTCCTTGATCATGCTCTTGAGCGAATCGCCTTCGGCGTATTCCGCGTGGCTGCGCCCCGCCAGCCCGTCGGGGGAAAAGTTGGGCGCCCCCTGGAGCTCGACGATGCGCTTGGCGAGCAGGTCGGCGTGTGACATTTCCTCGATCGCGTGTGCCTGGAACTCGGCTGCCACCGGCGCGGCATGGATGCCCGCGGCCATGAAGTAGTGGCGCTTGTAGCGCAGCACGCAGACCAGTTCGGTCGCGAGCGCCTCATTCAGCATCTTGATCACGACATCGCGGTCGGCGGCGTAGCCGGAGGTCACGGCGCCCTCCTCGATGTGCTGCCGCGCGCGTTCGCGCAGTGTCTTGATGTCGGAGAGCGCCGGCCGCTGCGACGGCACTTCCTTCAGCGCGGTGGATTTCATTCTCAAATGGGTTTCTGGCCGCTGATAACGCGCAGCAGCACCACAACGACGGCGATGACCAGGAGAACGTGGACGAGGCCGCCCATGGTGTAAGAGGTGACCATTCCCAGGAGCCACATGACGATCAGGATGACGGCGATGGTATAGAGCATGACGATGGTCCTTTGGTGGTTGAATGCGATGGGAGGATTCTCGGCCGCGGGCGCACAAAGTTCCGTGCGCCCGCGTACATAGAATCGCTTAAGCCCGCGGTTCGCCCTGTTCATTGACGGTCACGGTCGGTCCCGGCTGGTTGGTCATCTGCACGCGGTGTTCCTGCCCGCGGAAGTTGTAGGTGACATCCCAGTAGGTCGGTGTGGCCTGGTTGGACACGTTCTCGCAGCGCTGGACGTTCTGCACCTGCTGCCCGCTGTATCCGCGGCCAACGTTGGAGCCCACATAACCGCCCGCAGCAGCCCCGCCCACCGTGGCGATATCCTGCCCGGTGCCGTTGCCGAACTGGTGGCCGATGATGCCGCCGACGATTGCGCCGACAATCGCGCCCGGAACATTCGTGTTGCTGCGTTGCTGTGGAACCGCCTGCTGCTCGACCCAGCAGCGCTGCTCGGCGGCGCCTACCACTGCCCGTACCGACGTGACGTTTGCTTCATACAGGCGCTCGCCGCTGCGGCGGCGGTAGTCGCGGTAGTCGCGGTTATCGCGGTAATCGGCGGTGACAGGCGCGGGCTGGTAGCCGCTGGCGCCCGTGTTCCAGTTCACATACCGGACCGACGAAATGCGGTTGTCCAGACCGATCGCCCTGAGCGAGGGGTAGTTGCCCGAGCGCAGGACAACGCAGCGCCCGCTGAACGCGGCGTCTTCGCAGACTTCCCAGCGGTCGCCGACGACAACCAGCGAGGAAGCGCGATCGTTGAAGCCGGCGCTGCGGAAATTCTCGACCAGGCCCTGGGCGGTGAACGAGCGGCCCTGGAAGCTTTCGCCCTCGTAGAAAGTAATTTGCGCAGCCGCCATGGTGCTGAACGACAGCGCAGCAGCAACCAATGCGTTCTTGATGAATGTATTCATAGGTAACTCCAGTTGGGAATGCAGGACTGCAGGATGCGTGGATCAGTAGCGATTGGGATTGTCCGGACGCCTGTCGCGGCTATTGGGTACGCCGTCGCCGTCGCGGTCGTTGGAGTAGTAGTACTGGCGGCCGTCCCTGTAGTAGTAAGTCTGCGGCGCCCCTTCGCGCGAATAGGAATGCGACCGGCCGTCGTTGACCGGCACGTCGTAGGCAACGCAGCCGGAGAGCAATGCGCCGGTGGCGATCGTCAGTACAGTGAGTATTTTCATGGATCTTCCTTACGTGAGTGAGCGGACCTTGTATCTGCAATCGGGCGCGGGGTATGTGCGTCCTCGCGCTTACCTTCCTGTGTCTGCCAACGTACAGAGCATTGCGCTCCAGGCGAGCAAGCTGCCGTCTTGAATCCAATTGCGGACCGAGGAGAACGGCAATGACGGAAACGATCACGAAAAAAATAGTGGCCAACGAGGAGGAGCTCAACCGCGACCCCATTACGGGCACGCCTGGCGCCCACCCGCTCGGCACGGGAGCAGGCGCGGCATCGGGCGGAGTAGCCGGAGCGGCGGTCGGCATGGTGATGGCCGGACCGGTCGGCAGCGTGATCGGCGCCGCCGTAGGGGCTGTCGCGGGCGGATTGGCCGGCAAGAGCGCGGCCGAGGCAGTCAACCCCACCGAAGAGGAAAGATTCTGGCGCGAGACCTATGTCCGGCAGCCGTATTTCGTGGCAGGGCGAACCTACGAGTACTACGCGCCGGGTTTTCGCGCAGGCTGGGAAGGCCGCGTGCGCCACGATGGCCGCACCTTCAATGAAGCGGAAGCGGACCTGATCGCGGACTATGGCCTGTCCAAGAGCGAACTCGACCCAGCGTGGCACGACGTGCGATCGGCGGCGCGGGCGGCCTGGGATCGTGTCGAGGAGCGCAGGAAAAGCAGCCGGTAACCTCCATGAAGCTGCCGGGCGCGTTCAAATGGATTGCGGGCGCCTTTCTTGCGCCGCCGATCCTGGCCGTTCTTTTCATCCTGATTTTCGGCTGGAACTGGCTGCGTGGCCCGATCGAGCGCATGACGCTGGACGAAACCGGCCGCGCACTCGGTATTGGCGGTGATTTAAAGGTGGATTTCGGCTGGCCCGCGGCGCGGCTTCGCGCCGGCGCTGTTACTTTCGCCAATCCGGACTGGGCGAAGGAAAAGCAGATGGTCGCCGCCGACGCGGTGGAAATCACGCTCAGCCTGCCGCAGCTCCTCATGCGCAACATCGTCCTGCCCGAGGTGCGGCTCGAACGCCCGGTCGTGTTTCTCGAGCAGGGGGCTGGCGGCCGGAAGAACTGGCTGCTGGACCTGAATCAGCAGGACGAAGGAGCGCGCATCCGCATCGATCGCCTGACGTTCGACCAGGGCAAGCTCGGCTACGACGATCCGGCGAAGAAAACCAGCATCCGGTCGGAACTCTCGACCTCCGGCCCGGGCGTCGCCTATAGCGTGCAGGGGAAATACCTCGGCCTGCCGCTCAAAGGGCGCGGCACCGGCGGGCCCGTGCTGGCGATGCGCGACGAATCCACTCCGTACGCCCTGAAGCTGGACGCCACTGTCGGGCAGACCCGCATGCGGGCGGATGGGACGATCACCAGCCTGCTCAAGTTCACCGCCATGGACATGCGCCTTGCCCTGGCGGGGGACAGCCTGGAGCAGCTCTTTCCACTGCTGGGCATAGCGTTTCCCGCAACACGCGTCTACACGACCGAGGGGCACCTGCTGCATGCCGGAAAGACATGGCGTTACGAAAAATTCTCGGGCCATATCGGCGACAGCGACATCGCGGGCGATCTGCAGGTCGATACTGGCGGCGCGCGCACGGCAATGAAGGCGGAACTGGTTTCGAAGCTGCTCGATTTCGCGGACCTCGGTCCGGTGATCGGGGCCGATCCCGTCCCCGTCCCGGGCCGCGTGCTGCCGGATCTGCCGTTCAAGACCGATCGCTGGAACAGCGTGGACGCGGAAATCGGCCTCAAGGCCGGCACCATCCGGCGCGCGAAGGAATTGCCGCTCGAGAACATGGTGACCCACCTGAGCCTGCGCGATTCCGTGCTGAAGCTGGCGCCGCTGGATTTCGGCGTCGCTGGCGGCCACCTGACTGCAGTCATATCGCTGGACGGGCGCAAGGATCCGATCCAGGCCCACGCCGTGGTGCGCGCAAGGAAAGTCCTCATCTCCCGGCTGTTTCCGACCGTCGAGCTGAGCAAGACCAGCATCGGCCAGATCGACGGCGAGTTCGACCTGACGGGAAAGGGCAATTCGGTAGGGCGCATGCTCGCGACTTCCGACGGCAAGTTGGGACTGGTGACCTCGGGCGGCGAGATCAGCCGGCTGATGATGGAGAAAATCGGCCTGCATCTCTGGGAAATCGTGGAGTTGCGGCTGACCGGCGACAAGCCGATCAAGCTGCGTTGCGCGGTGGCGGATTTCGACGTCAAGGCGGGCACCATGCGCACCGAAGCGCTGGTCTTCGATACCGAGGTCACCACGGTCCTCGGCACGGGCAGCATCGACCTGGCGAAGGAAACGCTGGACCTGACGCTCAATCCAAAGACCAAGAACACCAGCATCGTGGCGCTGCGCAGTCCGATCTACGTCCGCGGCAGCTTCGCGAAACCGGACATTTCCATCGACAAGGGGCGCATCGCGCTGCGCGCGCTGGGCGCAGCCGCGCTGGCCGTGGTCAATCCGCTGCTGGTATTGATTCCGCTGGTCGATGCCGGGCCCGGCAAGGACAGCGATTGCGGCCAACTGATCCGCGATGCACGGGCGGTGCCGCGCGCGGAGCACAAAAAACAGGCCCCCGGTCGTGAAGCGGATCCGGGGGCCCCGACCCGCCAATCGAATTCAGGGAGGAAATGAATGGGCGGGTACGTCGCCATTCTGTTTCGACTCGATTTTAATTTCCGTTCGCTGGCGCACATTCGGATATGCGCGTCAGCGAACGGATGCAGGCGAGAATAGCGCGTAGCTTCGATGCGCACCCGAGCGACCGCGAATCCGTCCGGACCAGCGGTTATTGATCCAACAATCACGAGGAATTCTGATGAAACATTCGATAGTGTTTGCAGCGGTAGTAATGGCGCTGGCCCTGAGCGCCTGCGAAAGACCGGCGGCGGTGGTTGCCGTTCCCGGACCAGCCGGCGCGACGGGCGCCACGGGTTCGACGGGCGCGACCGGATCGACCGGCTACACCGGAGCGACCGGCAACACCGGCAACACCGGTAACACCGGCACCACCGGCGCGACCGGAGCCACAGGCGACACGGGCGCGACCGGCGACCGCGGCAAGACCGGCAACACCGTCGTCATCGTTCCTTCGAAGTAGTCTTTTTTCAGGGGCGAGGGCAGTGGCAGTTCGCGTGCTGAAACTTGCGGCGGTGGCAGGATATTGCCTGCTCGCCGCTGCGGGTTGCGCGACGCTGCCCGATACCGATGCTCTGATCGAACGGCACGCCGGCCAGGCGGCCAGTTTCCAGAGCGCAAGCGGTCCGCTCACGGCGCGCAGGAGCGCCGCGGTGCTGGCGGAACTCAAGAGAAAGTCCGGCGACCTGGATATCCTCGACAAGCAGATCGCGCTGGAACAGGCCATCGTTGACAGCCCGCTGATCCTGGGCAACCGGGCGACCCTGCTGCAGGACGGGGCCGGCACTTACCCGGCGATGTTTGCCGCGATACGCTCGGCCACCAGCCATATCAACATGCAGACCTACATCATCGAGGACGATGACATAGGGCGCCAGTTTTCCGACCTGCTGCTCGAGCAGCAGCGCAAGGGAATCCAGGTCAATCTCATTTACGACGGATTCGGCGGCATCAATACGCCCAAGGCGTTCTTCGAACGGCTCAGGGCGGGCGGCATCGAAGTGCTCGAATTCAATCCGATCAATCCGCTCACGATGGCGGTGCCGGTGCTGGTCTACAACCGCGATCACCGGAAATTGCTGATTGTCGACGGGCAGACCGCGTTCCTGGGCGGCATCAATGTCAGCAGCGTTTACGCATCGGGATCGGCGGTCAGCCGGCCCGGGAAAACCGATGCCGACGCGATCGCATGGCGCGATACCGACCTGCGGCTCGAAGGTCCGGTCGTCGCCGAACTGCAGAAGCTGTTCATGGAGACCTGGCAGAAACAGAAAGGCCGGCCCCTGGCGGCAAAGGACTATTTCCCGCCGCTGAAAGCCCAGGGCAGGGACATCGTGCGCGTCATCGGCAGTACGCCCGATGATCCGTACAGCCAGATGTACCTGACCCTGATATCGGCCATCCGCAACGCGGAAAAGCAGGTCTACCTCACCAATGCGTACTTCGTTCCCGATCCCCAGCTGCTCAAGGCGCTGACGGACGCCGCCGGGCGCGGGGTGGACGTCAGGCTGGTCCTGCCGAGCCGTTCAGACTCGGCAGTGGTGTTTCATGCCGGGCGTGCGCACTATTCCAGCCTGCTCGAAGGCGGCGTCAAGATCCATGAACGGCTGGGCGCCCTGCTGCATTCGAAGACGGCCGTCATCGACGGCGTCTGGGCTACCGTGGGTTCCACCAACCTGGACTGGCGCAGCTTTCTCGACAACGACGAAATCGACGCGGTCGTCATCGGGCGCGACTTCGGCGGCCGCATGCAGGCCATGTTTGCCGCGGACGTTGCCGCCTCCGAGGCAATCGATCCGGACCGCTGGCAGCGCAGGGGGCTTTCCCTGCGCTTCAAGGAATGGATGGCCCGGGTGTGGGGGCGGCTGCTTTAAAAGGCTATTTGCGCCCCACCGCGACCAGCAGGAATATTCCGATCACGACCGCGCCCGCGCTGACGATGAGCGGGACATTCACGTTTTCCTTCTCCTGGACCTTGAGTTCCAGCGAGCCCAGCTTGAGGGCCGTCGTCTCCTTGTTATAGCTGAAGCCTCCGTAGGCGAGGCCAAGGCCGCCGGCCACGATCAGGATGATGCCTATGAGTTTTGAGGGATTCATGCGGGTCTATCTCCGGTTGAGCGCCGCTTCGGCGCAGAAAACTGCAAGCTGTTCGAGCACGGACTGGACGGCGCGGCCGGCCGCGACCACGCCGCCTTGTGGATCTTCGCTGGCCGAGGCGACGGTGGCCTCGAACTCGCGCGTCGCGATCACGCGCCGGGTCGCGTTCTCCACCAGGTAGACGCGCAGGCCGAAGCGCACGCGGCTCGGGATGCTGAAAAATTCCTGCTGCAGCTGCAGGATTTCGGTATCCAGCCGCATTTCGCCCGTCGCGGGGCTGGGCGTCTGAACGACGGCCCGAAATGCACCCTTGTCCTGGATCGCCGAGACGATCATCGGCGCCAGCATGCGCGCCGGCGTATCGACCCATTCGCTGTACGCGAAGTGTTCGAGCTGCCCCGGTTGGCGCAGGTACATGATGTGGTGGCTGTCGAAGCCGGCCGAGGCGTGCGGCGGACTGACGATCAGCGTGGTCGCCGCCGGCGCCGCCGGCGCCGCGGGCGCCGATCCGACCGCCGATGGCAGGTTGTCGCGGACGGCGGCGAGGGAATAGTGTTTCGGCGGCTCCGAGACCGCCGGCTTGAGCGCGCTGCAGCCGCTCAGCAGCAGCAGAAAAATTGCGGCGGGAAAGGTCCTCATTTGGCCGCTTCCTCGCCCGGGCCGGGCGGCACGGTCCGGCGGCCCATCAGCAGCCCGCCGGGACTGCCTTCCATTTTTTCGCTCAGGCGCCGCAGCGATGCCGCCAGCACGCCGATTTCGCCGAGCAGGCGCTCCAGTTCGGGCAGGGCGTCGGCGGTGAACCGTTTGACGTCGGTGCCAACCGATTCAATGGTCTTTCCCGCGCTGGCGCTCGCGCGCGCCGTTTCGTTGCCCATTTTTTCCACCGCCTCGGCGCTGCGCCCGATGCGCTCGATGACGGGCCCGGCGTTCGCCGTTGCCTGCGCGGTGTTTGCGAACGTGCGGGCTGCATTCGCCAGGCTGGCGTCCAGCGTGTCCTTGCGCGCGGCGATGGTGCGCGACACGGTGGCGATATCTGCCAGCGAGCTCTTGAATGCGGCCCGGTTCTCTTCACTGAGCAGGGCGTTGAGGTTGTTGGAAGTACTGTCCAGTTTGGCGAGCACGTTGGTGAGCACGTTCTCCAGCCGGGCGCTGAGCGAGGGTTTGGTGCGAATGACCGGATACTGCCCGTCCGGGGTGGCGGCCAGCAGCGGCGCGTTGCGCGCCCCACCGCTCAGTTCGACATAGGCGATCCCCGTCAGGCCCTGGACTTTCAGGACCGCCACCGTGTCCTCCCTGACCGGCGTACCGCGCTCGATGGCGAACAGCAGGATCACCCGTTCCGGGTTGTCCTTGTCGAGGTGGATTTCCTGCACCTTGCCGACGTCCACGCCGTTGTACTTGACCGGCGCGTTCAGGCTGAGGCCCGCCACCGATTCATCCTCGATCGCGAGATACAGGTCGTATCTCTTCTGGAAGGCGCCGCCCGAGGCGAGCCAGAGGACGACGACGACCAGCACCGTGCCGAGCACCAGCACGAATGCACCGACCAGGGGATAGTTCACCTTGGTTTCGATGGCGGCTGCTCCATGTCATGCGCGGCCCTGCCGCGCGGGCCATCGAAGAACTTGCGAACCGCCGGATGGTCCATGCGCGAGAGCTCGGCCATCGAGCCGATACCCTGCACCTTGCCTTCGGCGAGGACGGCGACGCGGTCGGCGACCTGCCACAGCAGGTCGAGGTCATGCGTGATCATGACGATGGTCAGGCCGTACAGGTCGCGCAGCCTGAGCACCAGTTCGTCCACGCCGCCGGCGCTGTCGGGGTCGAGGCCGGCCGTCGGTTCGTCGAGAAACAGCAGCTCCGGGTCGAGCGCCAGCGCGCGGGCCAGCGAGGCGCGCTTCAGCATGCCGCCGCTGAGTTCGGCCGGGTACTGGGCGCCGACCTCCGGGCCGAGGCCGGCCATGGCGAGCTTCCAGGCCGCGATTTCATCGATCAGGGTGTCCTTGAGGCCGCTATGCTCGCGCAGCGGCAGGCCGATGTTCTCGATTACCGTAAGCGAGCCGAACAGGCCGCCGTGCTGGAACATCACGCCCCAGCGCTGGCGCAGCGCGACGGCTTCTTCGTCGCTTAACGACTGGAGGTCCACGCCCAGCACCTTCACGGATCCCGAGTCGGGACGTTGCAGCAGGATCATCTCGCGCAGCAACGTCGATTTGCCGGACCCGCTGCCGCCGATCAGGGCGAAAATCTCCGCGCGGCGCACTTCCAGATCGAGGCCCGCGTGCACCACATGGTCGCCGAAGCGCGTCGACAGCTTGCTGATTTCGACCACCGCCGGTTGTGCCGCGCCGCTCATGTCAGAGGTCCAGCGCGCTGAAGGCGATCGAGAACAGCGAGTCGGCGACGATCACGAAGAGGATCGCCTGCACGACGCTCTTCGTGGTCTGGCGGCCGACACTGTCGGCGCCGCCCTGGGTGCGAAAACCCTGGTAGCAACCGACCACCGCGATGATGGCCGCGAACACCGGTGCCTTGCAGATGCCGATCAGGAAGGCGGTAACGCTCACCGCCTTGACGAAACGATCCAGGAAATCGCCGAAGCCGACGTCCAGCTGCGCGCGCGCCATGATCATGCCGCCGAACACGCCAAGGACATCGGCAAATACGGTCAGCAGGGGCAGCGCGATCGCCAGTGCGATCAGCTTGGGCAGGACCAGCAGCTCCAGTGGCGCGATGCCCAGCGTGCGCATGGCGTCGATTTCCTCGGTCACGGACATGGTGCCGATCTGCGCGGCGTAGGCGGCGCCCGAGCGCCCTGCGATGATGATGGCGGTGATCAGGGGCGCGAATTCGCGCAGCATCGACAGGCCGACGACATCCGCGACAAAGATATTGGCGCCGTACTGCCTCAGCTGGTCGGCGCCCTGGTAGGCGACCACGATGCCGATCAGGAAGGACAGCAGGCCGACGATCGGCAGGGCATCGAAGCCGGCACTGCGCACGTTGAACAGGATCGGGCGCCAGCGCAGCCGCACCGGATGCCGGACGCAGCAGGCCAGCGCGACCGCGGTTTCGCCGATAAACGCGAGCAGCGCGATGGCCTGGTCGAAGGCCGCTTCTGCGCCACGGCCGATGCGTTCCAGCGCCGGCTGTCGGGGAGCGGTGGCAGGCGCCGGCCTGGCGGCCGGATCTGCGACGTGCTTTTCCACGACATCCAGCAAATTCGAGAATTCGGGGCGCAGGCCCCGGAGCGTCACGTCGTTGCCTTCGCCTCGCAGCCGCGCGAGCAACTTGTGCAACACCCACGCGCCTGCGGTGTCCAGGGCTGCCACGCGCGCACCGTCGGCCACCACCTTTGCCCTGGAGGCGACAGTCAGCGCGTTCAACCGGCCTTCGATGGCGCCAATGCCACGCGCGGTCCACGCGCCCGACAGCGCAATAACGTCCGGCGTCGGCTGAACGATTGCTGCAGGTTCCACCGGCGCTGGATTCATGGTGCTCCGGAGGCTAGTTCAAATACTCTGCACGGTATGTACGCGAACGAACAGAGTTGCCTCGCGCTAGCGATGACAATTGCGGCACGCCCAAGGATCGCGCCAACCGCCTTCCAAGGCCCGATTTTTCACAGTCATTACGGAGAGCTTCACTATGAACCGACTCAAACGCATTTCGGCCTTCTTCCTCGCGATCGCATTCGCGTCGATGCTGGGCTGCGCCGGCACCGCCACGCAGGAAAGCACCGGCGAGTACGTGACCGACAGCTGGATCACCACGAAAGTGAAAACCGCCCTGGTCGACGATCCGCTGGTCAAGGCCACCGAAGTGAACGTCGAAACCTTCAAGGGCGTGGTCCAGCTCAGCGGCTTCGTGAGCTCCAGCGCCGCCATGTCCCAGGCAGTCCGCGTCGCCGGCGGCATCAAGGGCGTCTCGTCGGTCCGCAACGACATGCGCGTCAAATAAGGAGCGCCCGGATGAATTGGGACCGCATCGAAGGCAACTGGAAGCAGTTCAAGGGCAACGTCAAGGAGCAGTGGGGCAAGCTCACCGACGACCAGCTCGATGTCATCGCCGGCAAGCGCGATCACCTGGCGGGCAAGATCCAGGAATCGTACGGCATCTCCAAGGACGAAACGGAGAAGCAGCTTTCCGACTGGCAGGACCGCATGAAGGACAAGAACTGATGGACAAGCTCAACGTCAGCGCGCTTGCAATTGCGATCGGGATGGCGTTGAGCGCCGGCGCCCTGGCGCAAGCCATGCCGAAGGACCAGTACAAGTCCGCCAAGGACGGCATTGCCGCCGATTACAAGGCGGCCAAGGCGGCCTGCGGCTCCCTGTCCGGCAATGCGAACGACATATGCAAGGCAGAGGCCAGCGGCAACGAGAAGGTTTCCTACGCCGAGCTCGACGCGAAGAACAAGCCTTCCGTAGACAGCATCTACAAGGTGCGCGTTGTCCGGGCGGACGCCGATTTTTCGGTGGCGAAGGAGAAATGCGACGACACGGCCGGCAATGTGAAGGACGTCTGCCTGAAGGAAGCCAAGGCGGCGCAGGTCGCAGCCAGGGCGGACGCCAAGGCGTGGATGAAGACCGACAACGCCAACGAACAGGCCGCGCGGACATCCGACAAGGCGAACAGCGTGGCGAACGCCAAGAGCGCGGATGCCCGCAAGGACGCGGCGGCGGACAAGCGCGACGCCGACTACGCGGTGGCGAAGGAGAAGTGCGACGCCTTTGCAGGCGACGCGAAGGGCAATTGCATGGACAAGGCAAAGGCGCGGTTCGGCAAGTCGTGAAGCGCGCCTGAACAGGCAGGATTCTCAGTCAAATCGATGTTGAAGATAGAGGCCAGCAAATGAAAACGATGCAAAAGACAGTCATCAGTGCAGTTGCCGCGGCAGTCCTGATCGGGCTGGGCGGTTGTGGCGGCATGACGCGCCAGGAGCAGGGCACCGCCACCGGCGCAGTCATCGGCGGCGTCGCGGGTAGCGTCGTCGGCGGCGGCGTGGTTGGCACCGCGATCGGCGCAGGCGCCGGCGCGGTCATCGGCCACGAAGTCACCAAGCCGGGCAGGTAAGCAGGCCTGCGGCGATCTGCGCGGCGGTCAGTGCGCCGCGTGATCGCTGCAATTTCCTGTAAGGAGAACGGATCTTGGGAAAGTATGTGCTCGGCTGGATCATGGGCGTGCCGGTGATCCTGCTGGTCGTCATCTATCTGCTGTTCAATTAGGAGAAGGCATTGGATAAATCCGTACACGTCAGCGATTCCGCGGCGGCGATCGATCGCGTTGCCTCAATGGCGCACCACGCGGTGGACAAGGCAGCAGGCGCTGCTGCACCGACGGCCGACTGGTTGACCGAACAGGGCAGAAGCCTGAATGCGACGCAGAAAAAACTCGTCGGCGATACCTGCGAGTACATTTCGGGCAACCCGATCAAGTCTGTGGGGATTGCCGTGGCAGCCGGATTTTTGTTGGGCCGCGTCTTCCTTAGGTGACGCGCTGGCGTGAAAGCTCTCGTTTATCTGGGACCTTCCAAGAAGGCCCTGGAGGAGCGTCCAACACCGGAAATCACGTCGCCCTCTGACGCCATCGTCAGAGTAACCAAAACGACGATTTGCGGTACTGACCTGCACATCCTCAAGGGCGACGTGCCCAGCTGCTCGCCCGGCCGCATCCTGGGCCATGAAGGCGTCGGGGTTGTCGAAAAGGTGGGGCAGGCGGTCACGACGTTCAAACCGGGCGACCGGGTCCTGATCTCCTGCATCAGTTCCTGCGGCAAATGCGTCTATTGCCGCAAGCTCATGTACTCGCACTGCACCACGGGCGGCTGGATCCTGGGCAACACCATCGACGGTACGCAGGCCGAGTTCGTCCGCACGCCCCATGCCGATACCAGCCTGTACCGCATACCCGACGGCGCGGACGAGGAAGCCCTTGTCATGCTGAGCGACATTCTGCCCACCGGCTTCGAATGCGGCGTGTTGAACGGCAAGGTTTATCCGGGCAGCAGCGTGGCGATCGTCGGCGCGGGGCCGATCGGGCTGGCCGCGCTGCTCACGGCGCAGTTCTATTCGCCGGCGGAAATCATCATGGTCGACCTGGATGACAATCGCCTTGCGGTGGCGAAGCGTTTTGGCGCGACGGCGACCATCAACAGCTCCGATGGCAAGGCCCTTGAGGCCGTCATGAAATTCACCGCGCAACGCGGCGTCGACACGGCCATTGAGGCGGTCGGCATCCCGGCCACCTTCGAACTTTGCGAGCAGATCGTCGCGCCCGGCGGCATCATCGCCAACATCGGCGTGCACGGCACGAAGGTGGATCTGCACCTGGAGCGGCTCTGGGACCGCAACATCACCATCACCACGCGGCTGGTCGATACCGTCAGCACGCCGATGCTGCTGAACGTCCTCCAATCCGGCAAGATCGACCCGACGCTCCTGATTACACATCGCTTCAAGCTCGAACGCATCCTCGACGCCTACGAGACATTTGCGCACGCGGCGGACACCAGGGCGCTCAAGGTGATCATCGAGGCCTAGGCCTGTGTTCGGTACCGTACAGAGCAACCGGCAGGGAAACGAGATAGTTGCGGTTCCTGCCTCCTGATCTGGTGACGTGAATCCGGCCTGCTTGAAAAATTTCCGGCCTGCAGTTGGCGCGCTCGCTCTTGGTCTTGCCTGCGGCGTGGCATGGGCGAATAGCGATCCCCTCACGGGCATGGCCACCGAACCCGGCGCCGCCGGGCTCGGCGCCGCCGTGCGGATGGAACGTTCGCCCTACATCGGCGGCGGAACCCGGAATGACCTGGTGCCGGTGTACCTGTACGAAGGCAAGTACCTCTACCTGCATGCCTACCGCATCGGGCTGCACCTTGATTCAAGCCCGAAGCATCGCTTCGACGTATTCCTGTCGCATCGATTCGAAGGCTTTCCCGGCGATCGAGTTCCGGCCAGCCTTGCCGGCATGGCCGAGCGCCAGCCCGGACTCGACGTGGGCGCGAGCTACGAGTTTCGCGGTCCCTGGGGTGCGGCCTATGCGGAGGCCCTGCACGATGCGACCGGCGCCTCGCGCGGCAGCGAGTTTCGGCTCGGCTACCGCTATGAATGGCGCAGCGGCCGGCTCAGCCTGCGACCGCACGCGGAACTGGGCCTGCGCAATGCGAGGCTGAACAACTACTACTACGGCGTGCAGCCGTCCGAGGCCACCGTCACTCGCGCCGCGTATGCGCCAGGGGCGGGCGCCAACGTCCAGGTTGGCCTGTTCGGCGCGTACGCCGTCAGCGAACGCTGGCGGCTGCTCGCGGGAATTTCAGCGACGCGCTGGCCGCGCAGCGTGCGCTCCAGCCCGATCGTCGATGGCCGCACGGAGACTGCGCTGATGCTGGGTCTGCTGTACGACTTTTCCCCCGCGCACACGCCCTGGCCCGACAAAAAGCCCCTGGTGGTGCGCGGCCTTTACGGCCGCGCCACCGACTGCGACGTGGCGAAGGTGGTGCGCCTGAGCTGCACATCGACGCAGACGCAGGACCAGACGCGCATCGCGTCGATCGAAATCGGCCGGCCGTTCATCGAGAAGCTGCACGGCTGGCCGCTCGATTTCGTCGGCTACGTGGGCCTGATGCGGCACGACGAGCGCAACGTGCAGCCGGATATCTGGCAGCTCAATGCGTACATGAAAGGCTTCTGGTACGGCTTTCCCTGGAGCGAGCGCGTCATGACGCGCGCAGGACTGGGCGTGGGACTGTCCTACGCGCACGGCGCGTCGATGCTGGAATTGCGCGACCAGGCGAGAAACGGCCGCAATACCTCACGGCTGCTGAATTATCTCGATCCGTCGATTGACGTGAGCGTCGGCGATCTGCTTGGGCTGCCGGGCATGAAGCGGACTTTTGCCGGGCTCGGGGTGTCGCACCGCTCCGGAATTTTCGGCAGCTCGCAGCTGCTGGGCAACGTGAACGGCGGTTCGAACTACATCTACAGCTACGTCGAATTCGAGATGTAGCCCTACCGATCAACCATCGCCAGCTCGGTCCCGTTGTGCATGAGCTTCTTGCCGTCGGGCAGCCTGAGGTAGGCCTGCGCCTCGGCGTGGGGAATTCCGTAGGCGAAACTCATCGGGCCGCGGCTGGTGGTGCCAGTGCCGAAACCGCGGAATACGGTCAATCGCTTGAACTGGAAATCCGCTGTCGCGCCATCGCTGCAGAGCAACTTGCCGGCACCGCCCAGCGCGGCGCTGGAAGTAAATTCTCCATGGCAGGTCAGGGAAGGGTCTCGTTGCGAGTGGATGGTGAGGGTGCCGGCGCCGCTGAGGCGGCCTTCGGCCTCACCTACGAACAGATCGCCGGCCAGTATCGCGATGACCTGGCCGGTCGCCGAGAACAGCCCTGCGTTTGCCGCGCCCGCAAAGCCGCCCAGCCCGATGCTCGCTGCCATTACCGTGATCAGAGTTTTGCGCATCGAAGCAGGGTACGCGCTGGCGGCGACCGGGTCTGTGCATTGCCACACGTTCCCCCGGCCCTTACAGTTGGTTACTTGTTGCGCGTTTCGACCTGGACGAGCTCGGTCTCCGCGGGCGCAGAAGCCACCGGCTTGTTGCGCCGAGGCCGGCCGAGCTGCACCGGTTCGGGCTCCGGTTCAACCGGACGGACCTTCGCCACGCTGGTTTCCACCATCTGCAGGCCCGAGTTCGAAAGAATCTCCCTGGCATCGACGCGGGGCGCTTCGTAGCGCGGCATTTCGATACGCGGGGTCTGTTCCGGTACCGG
>JBDTRO010000072.1:0-1532 GCA_039931635.1 Betaproteobacteria bacterium
ATGGAACTCCTGCAGCGTTTTCTCGATGCGCAGAAACCCGTGCTGGGCATCTGCCGCGGCCAGCAATTGATCAACGTGGCGCTGGGCGGCTCGCTCTTCCAGGACACGGCGGCGCAGAAACCGGGCGCGCAGCTGCACCAGGACACGGCAATCTACGACGACAAGTTCCACCACATCGAAATTCTTCCCGGCACGCAGCTCGCCGCGCTCTACCCGGGCGTAGCGCGGGCGAAAGTGAATTCGCTCCATCACCAAGCGGTGAATCGCCTCGGCAAGGGTCTGAAGGTCGAGGCGCGCTCCGCCGAAGACGGCGTGATCGAGGCGGTACGGCACGAAGGGCCGAAATACCTCGCGGGCGTGCAGTGGCATCCCGAATTCCTGCACGGACGCAACGACGGCGTGCTGGACGCGGCGCCGCTGCTGGGCGAATTCCTCGAGGCGGCGCGTGAAAATACTTAATCCCGCCGACGGCTCGCTGCTGCGCGAGCTCGCTGAAGACGACGCAAATTCGGTTGCCGCGAAGTACGCCCGCGCCCGTGCCGCGCAGCCGGCCTGGGCAGCCATTCCCCTTGCGGAGCGCATCGGCGTAATTGAAAAATTCAAAAAACTGACGGAGAAAAGAAAGGACGAGCTCGCCCGGACTCTGACGCAGGAAACGGGCAAGCCCATCACGCAATCGCGCAACGAACTGAACGCGCTCACCGGCCGAATTGATTTTTTCCTCGCCAACGTGAAAAGCGCGCTGGCAGCGGAAGCGGTATTTGCCGACCAGAACATGCGCGAACAGATCACCCACGAGCCGCTGGGCGTGGTGGCGAACGTCTCGGCCTGGAACTACCCCTATTTCGTCGGCTCGAACGTGTTCGTGCCGGCGCTGCTGGCGGGCAACGCGGTGCTTTACAAGCCCTCGGAATTCGCCGCGCTCACCGGCCTCGCGATCGGCGAGATGCTGCATGCCGCGGGCGTGCCGCCGGACGTCTTCTGCGTCCTGACCGGCGCAGGCGCCACCGGCACCGCGCTCGTCGAGCAGCCCGTCGACGGCGTTTTCTTCACCGGCTCGTTTGCCACCGGCGCGCGCATCGCCGCCGCCTGCGCGCCGCGCATGGTGAAGCTGCAGCTGGAGCTGGGCGGCAAGGACCCGACCTACGTCTGCGAAGACGCGGACGTGAAAACCGCCGCCGAATCGCTCGCCGACGGCGCGATGTACAACGCCGGGCAAAGCTGCTGCTCGGTGGAGCGCATCTACGTGCACGAGCGCAGCTACGAGCGCTTCGTGGAGGCGTTCGCCGCCGCCGTGAAGGGATTCAAGAGCGGCGACCCGATGGACGAGACGACCTACCTAGGCCCGCTCGCGCGCGCGCCGCAGCTGGCGGTGCTCGAGCGCCAGGTAGCGGATGCCGTCGCCAAGGGCGCGCAGCTGCTCGCGGGCGGCAAGCGCATCGCGCGACCCGGCAACTGGTTCGAGGCGAGCGTGCTCTCAAACGTGGACCACCGGATGGAGCTGATGCGCGAGGAAAGTTTCGGCCCCGTGA
>JBDTRO010000073.1:0-8041 GCA_039931635.1 Betaproteobacteria bacterium
TCCCGCGCCCGCGCCCGTCGCAGTTCCTGCACCCGCACCGGAATCTCGTCCGGCACCCGTCGCGGTTCCGGTGCCAGCACCCGTTCCACCGCTGGCACCTGTCGCCACTCCGGCACAAGCGCCGGCGCCTCGGACGGCGCCAGTCGCCGTTCCCCCACCTCCACCGGTTATCGCTCCGCTCGCCATCCCCGCGCCGGCACCCCAACCCGCTCCCATCGCACCGCGTCCTGTCGTCGCCGTTCCTGCGCCCGGCGCGCCGGCGCCCGCCACGAGCGCGATTGCAGCCATCGCGCCCGCGCCGTCCGCGCTCACGTCGCCCAAGCTGGATGCCAAGCTGGTCGAGCAGATTTTTTCCTGCCTCGCGCCCGGCCTGCCGCAGGACTGGAAGCGCACCTGGGTCGTGGTCACCAGCGCGGAGGCCGCGGTGGCGACGAAGTTCTTCTTCACCAGCACTTATCGGGATGAAGACGCCGAGGAATTCGTGCCCTGCAACGTGGGGGAAATCACCCGCCGCATCACCGGGCTGAGCGACTCGCTCGCGCCCGCGCAGCGGCGCTGGAAGTCCGCCCGCCTCGCGATCGACAGCGAAGGCGAGTACGAGTTGGTGTACGACTACACGAAATAGTCAGGCTTTCCGCAGGAAATCGAAGTCGCAGCCGTGCTCGGCCTGCAGTACGTGGTCCATGTATAGCTTGGCGTAACCGCGCAGCGGCATGGCGACCGGCGGCGTCCATGCCGCTTTTCTTTTCGCCAGCTCTCCATCGGCGACCAGCAAGTCGATTTTCCGGTCCTTCACCGACAGCTTTATGCGATCGCCATTGCGCACCAGCGCGAGCGGTCCTCCCGCGGCAGCCTCGGGCGAAACGTGCAGCACGATGGTGCCGTAGGCCGTGCCGCTCATCCTTGCGTCCGAAATCCGCACCATGTCCTTCACGCCGGCGCGCGCCAGCTTCTGCGGGATCGGCAGGTAGCCCGCCTCGGGCATCGCATAACCCGACTTCGGGCCCGCGTTCTGCAGCACCATGAAATCGTCCGCCGTGATGTCCAGCGCGGGATCGTCCACGCGCGCGGCGAGATCGTCCAGCGAACTGAACACCACGGCCCTGCCGTCGCGCTCGAACAGATTGGCGTCGGCCGCGGAACGCTTGAGGATCGCGCCATTGGGCGCGAGCGAGCCGAACAGCGCCACCAGGCCGCCCTCCTTCGCCAACGGTTCCGCGAACGGCCGTACCACCGCGCGGTCCACCCAGGCGCCTTCCTCATGCGCCAGGCGCTCACCGAGCGTCTCGCCGGTGACGGTCATGCAATCCAGGTGCAGCAAGGGCTTGAGTTCCCGCAGCACCGCGCCTACGCCGCCCGCGGCATAGAGATCCGACATGTAGAACTGGCCGGTCGGCTTCAGATCCACCAGTACTGGCGTCGAGTCGGACACTGCGTTCAGGCGGTGCAGATCTATCTTCACGCCGACCCGCCCGGCAATGGCCGTGAGGTGCACGATCGCATTTGTCGAGCCGCCGATCGCGAGCAATACGCGGATCGCGTTCTCCACCGATTTCTGGTTGATGATCTGCGACGGGCGGATCGGTTTCGTCACCAGCTCCACAGCGCGGCGGCCGCTCGCTTCCCCCGCGCGCAGCCGGTCGGCGTGCACCGCGGGAATCGCCGCACTGCCCGGCAGTGCCATGCCAAGCGCCTCCGCGAGCGCAGCCATGGTGGATGCCGTCCCCATCACCGCGCAGGTGCCGGAGGTGGTGGCGAGATTGCCTTCGACATCGGCAATGCCTTGCGCATCCACTTTGCCCGCGCGGTGCATGGCCCAGAAGCGCCGGCAATCGGTGCAGGCGCCGAGGCGTTCGCCGCGGTACGAGGTCGGCATCATCGGTCCCGCGAGCAACTGCACCGCGGGCACGTCGGCGCTCGCCGCCCCCATCAATTGCGCCGGCACGGTCTTGTCGCAGCCGCCAACCAGCACCACCGCATCCATCGGCTGGGCGCGGACCATTTCCTCCACGTCCATCGCCATCAGGTTGCGGAACATCATCGAGGTCGGACTGAGGAACACCTCGCCCAGGGAAGTGGTCGGGAATTCAATCGGCAGGCCGCCCGCCGCAATCACGCCGCGCTTCACCGCCTCGATCAGCTCCGGAAAATGCCGGTGGCAGTTATTGAAACCACTCTTCGAATCGGCGATGCCGACCACGGGCCGCGCCAGCATTTCGCCCGAGTAGCCCATGCTCTTGGCGAACGAGCGCCTGAGATACAGCGAAAACGCCGGATCGCCGTAGTTGGTGAGGCCCCGCGCCAGCCCGTGCTTCTTGTCATCAGCCATTCGTAAGCCCTTGATTCTTAGTAGTGGGCAATATCCCACTTATTTTCCTGGGTTGGTTGTGGTTGTCTTCCCACAATCCCGGCCGTACTGTCCGGGCAGGAGGAAGGGTTGCATGGAAGCGCTCGCGGAGCAAGGCAGCACCCTGCTCGACAGCATCTCGGCGTTCTGTCGCACGAGCGGCATCGCGGAGTCGACCTTCGGCCGGCGCGCGGTCAACGACGGCAAGTTCGTGGCGCGGCTGCGAGACGGCGCGCGCATCACGCCGGAGACGCTCGAAAGAGTCATCACGTTCCTGGAACGCCATGGCGCGACCGCGCCTGCCTCGCCACCCGAACTGCGCCAGCTGATTCGCGTCGCCGAGCGCGCCGCGCCTGCGGCACCTCGCACGGCGAGCGAAGGCGCGCCGTCGCGCAATTTCCGCTTCTTCGACAACCGGCAGAAGTATCTGCTGTTCGTCAACACCTGCGGCGAGAAGGAAACGGTGGCGCGGCGCGTCGGCATGGAACTCGCGCATATCCACCCGCGCCCGCCGGCGATCCGCGTGTTCGATGCGGGCATGGGCGACGGCACGGTGCTGACACGCGTGATGCGCGAGATGCACCGGCGTTTTCCGACCCGGCCGTTCTATTTCGTCGGCAAGGAAATCAGCCTCGAGGACGTGCGCCTGTCGCTCGACAAGATGCCCGACCGCTTCTACGAGCATCCGGCCACCGTAATGGTCGTGACCAACATGTACTACACGGAGGCGCCGTGGCTGGCGCCCAAGGCGGTCAGCGCGGCGACTTCGCTGGTCTGGCACGAAGTCGGCCTGACGGGCACTACGGCACACGAGTTCAGCGAGCAGATCGCTGCGCTGGAGCCGTTCCTGGCGAAGAACTGGCAGGCGCGCCACAGCGCGAAGACCGGCAACCCGATCTACGAGCGCCCGGTGGCGCTGGTGCTGTACCGGGATGACTTCCGCTTCATGCTCGACGAGGCGATTCCGAAGCAGGGCAAGGCGCGCGCCGACTACGACCTGGTGCTCGCCTCGCAGCCCTACCGCTCGCGCGTGCCGGTGGAATTCAAGGCCAGCAAGGTCATCGGCCCGCTGGCGCGCGCACTGGGACCGGGCGGGCGCCTCCTCGGCATTCACTCCTGCGGCCGCGATCCGGGCCTGGAGATCGTGCGCAAAATCTGGCCGGACGAAAATCCGTTCACCACCGGCCGGCATGACCTGCTGCGCGCGGTGCGCACGGAGCTCGGCAAGGAAGCGCGGCATTTCAACTTCAATGCCTACTCGGATGCGCGTGCCGTCTTCCGCTACGACATGCATACGCTGCCCACCGAGATCGCGGCAAGCATCGGCACGTCGACGCTGTTCGCCGCGTGGAACGCCGCGGTGTACGTGGCGCAGATAGACGATGAACGCCTCGCACGCGTCGTGGGCGAGCGCAAATATCTCGATGCCACGCGCGACGTCCTGCAGGCGCATGGCGGCCTCTGGTTCCTGGATGAATCCTATGTCGTCTCCCGTAAGCGCGGTTGAGTCCGCGAGCATCGCCGCGGAACTCGTTTCCGGCGGCTCGCTCGAAATGGGCGCGCACCGGCCGCAGGACGCGCGCGCGATCGCGGCGCTGCTGCCGGCGGGCACGCCGGTCTACGTCAACCACCTGCCGCGCCACAATCTGCGCGACACGCTCCCGACGCTGGTCGCAGTGCGCGAAGCCGGTCTGGAACCGATTCCGCACATCGCCGCGCGCCGCGTCAAGGATCGGGCCGAACTCCAGAGCTTCCTCAGCCGCGCGGTTGGCGATGCAGGTGTGCGCAAAGCCCTGATCCTGGGCGGCGACGAGCCCGCGGCTAACGGGGCCTACGCCGACGGCGCCTCGTTGATCCGCGAGGGCCTGCTCGCCGCTTCGGGTCTGCGCGAAATCGGCCTGCCGGGCTATCCCGAAGGCCACCCGCGCATTGCTAGCGCCGCGCTCGAAAAGGCGTTTGCTGAAAAGCGTTCACTCGCTGCGGCGCAGGGCCTGGGAACCTATGTCGTGACGCAGTTCTCCTTCGCGCCGGCGCGCATCATCGAGTACTGCGCCGGGATGGCGCGCAGCGCGCCCGGCGTTCCCATTTACGTCGGGTTGGCGGGACCCACCAGTCCGGTCACCCTGCTGCGCTTCGCGCAGCGCTGCGGCGTCAGCGCCTCGCTACGGGCCCTGCACACGCAGGGGATGGATGCCGTGCGGCTGGTTACTCATACCGATCCGGCCGATCAGCTTGCCGCGCTCGCCCATTACTGCACCGTTCACGCCGATTGCAATGTGGTTGGCGTCCACCTGTTCACCTTTGGCGGCGTCACGTCGGCCGCCAAATGGATGAACCGCTACATCGCGTCGCTGGGCAGTTCCGCCTAGTTTCAAATGTCCGCAGCCGTCCGGTCGCCGGGACGGACTTATACTTTGGTCTATGAAGCTGTGGTACCAGAGCATGACCCGGCCAACCGCGTGGGCCGCCTACAACGAAGCGCTCCGCGCCGTGCTGGATTCGGCGAAGGATAGCGGCACCACCATCGAAGTTCACGGCATAGAAAAGCGCGGCGGCGTGGGCGATCAGTACCGCTATCTCGAATTCATCGAGGCGCAGGAGGTGCTGGAGAACGTGGAGCGCGCAACCCGCGAAGGGTTCGATGCATTCCTCATCGGCAACATCGCCGACCCCGGGCTGCGCGAGGCGCGCGAAATCTCCGATATGCCCGTGTTGGGACTCTGCGAGACTTCGACGCACCTGGCCAACATGATGGCCGGCAACTTCTCGCTGGTCACGGGAAACCAGAAGGCGGCGCCGAAGATCATCGAGAACATCACGAAGTACGGCCTGGGCGGCAAGCTCTTCGCCGTGCGCCACATGAAGGTGGACCGGCTGGTGGACCTGAACGAAGCGTTCGTGAATCCCGCTACCGGCAAGGCTCTGATCGACAAGTTCCTCGCCGCGGCCTCGGCCAACGTCGAGGAGGGTGCCGAACTCGTGATCCCGGCCGTCGGTGTACTGATGGTGCTGCTCGCGCGCCACGGCATCCACGAAGTGTCGCCGGGGATTCCGATCCTGAACGGTGTCACCGCACTGGTGAAAATGGGCGAAGCGGCGGTCAAGATGCGCAAACTGTTCCGCGGTAGCTGGACCTCGAGGCGCGCGATGTACGCCGCGCCGCCACCGGGCCAGATCGAAGAATTGCGGTCCTATTACGGCCCCGTATATCCGTGGGTCGGTAAACCGAAAACCTAGGAGGCAATATGCTCGAGAGAATTCACGCACACATGATCCGCCCGCTGCTGCTGGCCGCCGCGCTCGCGGGAGCAGCAATGGCCGCGCAGGGGCAAACGTACCCGACCCGCCCGGTCACGATCATCGTCCCTTATGCGGCAGGCGGCAGCCTGGACATCGTCACGCGCATCCTCGCCAGGTCGCTCACGACGCGCCTGGGCCAGACGGTGCTGGTGGAGAACAAGGCCGGCGCCGGCAGCAACATTGGCGCAGCCTACGTCGCGAAATCAGCTCCCGACGGCTACACGCTGTTCCTCGCCTCGCCCGCCACCGCCATCAACGTGAGCCTCTACAGCCAGCTCAGCTACGACCCCGAGAAGGACCTGATCCCGGTGTCGCTAATCACCGCCGTGCCGAGCGTGCTGATCGTCCACCCTTCGTCGCCCTACAAATCAATCGCGGATCTGGTGGCTGCCGCCAAGCAAAGCCCCGGCAAGCTCAACTACAGTTCCGGCGGCGCCGGCAGCTCCGAGCACCTCGGTTCCGAGATGTTCAAGTTCTATTGTGGCGTCGACGTAACGCACATCCCGTACAAAGGCGGCGCGCCGGCAATGGCCGACCTGATGGGCGGCCAGGTCACGATGATGTTCAGCAACCGCATCGGCGCGCTGCCGCATATCCGCAGCGGCAAGCTGCGCCCCCTTGGCGTTGCAGACAGCGTGCGCTCGCCCCAGCTGCCCGACGTGCCGACTTTCGCGGAAGCCGGCTACCCGAACCTCAAGGTGCTGGTCTGGTCCGGCATCATGGCGCCGGCCGGCACGCCCGCGGCTATCGTCAACCGGCTGCACGGCGTGATCACCGAGGCGATGCAGGCGCCCGAAATGAAAACGCAGATGGACGAGATGGGCGTCACCATCGCCAGCGGCGGGCCGGCGCAGTTCGGCGAGTTCCTCAAGAGCGAGATCGCGCTCTGGCGGCCCATCGTCAGGCAATCGGGCGCCCGCGTGGATTGATGCGCCTGCATACCCAACTTCGCTTCGCGCCCGCCGAAGTCACGGTCGACAAACGCGCGGACGGCACCCTCGTCCTTCGCTCGCCGCAGGCGCTCAAGCCCCATGCGCGCGCGGTCGGCGACTGGCTTCTTCAGTGGTACGAACGCGCACCGGACCGGACCTTTCTTGCCGAAAGGAAAGGCGACGGCTGGCGGCGCCTGAGTTACCGCGATGCCCTTTCGGATGCGCGGCGCGTTGGACAGGCGTTGCTGAACCTGAAGCTGGATGCGACTACGCCGGTCGCCATCCTGTCTGACAACAGCATCGAGCACGCCCTGCTCGCGCTGGGTGCAATGCACGTTGGCGTGCCGGTGGCGCCGATCTCGCCCGCCTACTCGCTGATGTCGAAGGATTTCGCCAAGCTGAAGTACATCTTCGACCTGCTCAAGCCGGGCCTCGTATTCGCCGCCGATGCGGAGAAATTCGCGCCCGCGCTGGCGGCGGTCGGCGCCACCTCGACGCCCGTGGCGAAGCTGCTCGAGGCGAACCCGGGTTCGAACCTGGAGGTGGCGTTCTCCCGCCTCACGCCGGACACGGTGGCGAAGATCCTGTTCACCTCGGGCTCGACGGGGATGCCCAAGGGCGTCATCAACACGCACCGCATGCTGTGCTCGAACCAGCAGATGCTGGCGCAGGTCTGGCCGTTCCTGGAAGACCGCGTGCAGACCATCGTCGACTGGCTGCCCTGGAACCATACCTTCGGCGGCAATTTCTGTTTCAACGTGATGTTGCGCAACGGCGGCACGCTGTATATCGACAACGGCAAGCCGGCGCCCGGTCTGGCCGAGCTCTCGGCAAGGAACCTGCGCGAGATCTCCCCCACCATGTACTTCAACGTGCCGCGCGGCTTCGACCTGCTGATGCCGATGCTGGAGAACGACGCCGAACTGCGCCGCAATTTTTTCCGTGAACTGGACATGGTGTTTTATGCCGCCGCCGCCCTGCCGCAGAACCTCTGGGAGCGCCTGGAAAACCTCGCCATCGCGGAAAAAGGCGGCGCGCTGTCGATGATCTCCTCCTGGGGCTCGACCGAAACCGCGCCGTCGGCAGCCTCGGTGCATTACCCGATCGAGCGCGCCGGCGTGATCGGGCTGCCGAACCCGGGTTGCGAGCTGAAGCTGGTCCCGGCGGCAGGCAAGCTCGAAGTGCGCGTCAAGGGCCCGAACGTGACGCCGGGCTATTTCCGCCGCGACGACCTGACCCAGGCGGCCTTCGACGAAGAGGGCTACTACCGCATCGGCGATGCGATGAAATTCGCCGACCCGGCAGCGCCCGAGAAAGGCCTGGTATTCGATGGCCGCGTGGCGGAGGATTTCAAGCTCAGCACCGGAACCTGGGTGCACGTCGGCGCGCTGCGCATGAAGCTGATCGCGGCGGGCAACCCGCTGATCCAGGACGCGGTTATCACCGGCCACGACCGCAACGA